>NZ_JADPKU010000075.1:0-57091 GCF_023074095.1 Bradyrhizobium sp. 137 | reverse complement strand
CAGATTAATCGGGGCAGAATAATCGGAGCTGCACCAAAATTGCGTCAGAGCCCCTTTTGGATGCCGATAGGGGGTCCCAGTCGAACGCCGATTGACAGCAGATTGAGCGTAAGAGGCTGTTGAAGGATCTCATCGAACGAAACGAGCTGGAGCAGCCCATCTTCTACAGCGAGCATCACGAAGGGGACGGGCAGGCGCTGTTCGAAGCCGCCAGTAAGCTCAACTATGAGGGGATCGTCTCGAAGCGTGTCGATGCGCCGTACCGTTCGGAGCGGGTCGAAGCCTGGCTCAAGGTGAAGGCGGTCCAGCGGGATAAATTCCCAGTAGTCGGCTTCATCAAAGACCCGGCCGGCGTCGCAGCCCTCTACCTCGGCAAGTTGGAAGGGAAAGAGATGCGCTACATGGGCAAGGTTGGGACGGGCTGGAATAGGACGAAGTCGGCGGAGATCCGGAAAGCCTTGGATACCGTCATCAGCCCAAAGCAGAAGCTCACCAAGCCCATCAAGAAGCCTAAGGCCACTTGGGTCGAGCCAAAGTTCTACGCCGAAGTCGAGTATCGGGACATCACCTCTGAGGGGCTGCTCCGCGCCAGCTCGTTCAAGGGGCTGAGCAAAGGAACGCGCCGCTCCTAGTCGCACCATCCGAATGTTTCGGCTGTTACGTGGTTCTATGTTCAGGGAGGGGCGTGGATAGTGCTCCATGTCAAGAGCAGTTGCGCCAACGCAATCATTTGACACTTGTAAATCAGCTGCCACCCCGTTCGTTTTATTCGGCAGGACGCTGTGCTTCACTCATCATCTATCACTCTCGATGAGGAGCATGGAGTGCCAGACAACCTTCAAGAACAATTCCGTCAACTAGAGTCCTTGGAGCGAACTCTAGTGGTCCGATTTGCCACAGCGATACATGTGCTGCTTGAGCTTTATGATCGCTTGACCATTCCGCAGGCGACCACATTCCTCGCGGTATGGGCCGAAGAGGGACTGAATGTGTCCACGTTGGCGCGCCGGTGCGGCGTCAAGCCCTCGGCCATCTCCCATCAGCTTCGGGTCCTAACTTCTCGAAATATCCGCGGTGTCGATGGCCTCGATCTTCTGGTTGTCCAGGATGAACGCACCCAAGACCTTCGTCATCGCTATGTATTTCTCACCGAGCGCGGCTCCGCCTTGGCTACGCGCATGGTCGAAGTTATGGAAAACGGCCGAATGAGGAGAATACCTCCAATGGGCATCCTTGAGCGTCCCGATCAGCCCCCGCTCGATGGCGCCCTTTGACTTCGCGCCCAGGTCTCGGCCGGCCCCTCGATGACCTCTGGCCTCTAGCGAGGCCGGTGGTGGCCCATGGCCGCTAGGAGCCCTAGGAGAGTCACTGGTGAGTCCGAACCGCGGGGCCCCCGACCGACTTGCTCGCGCCGAAAACGAATCCAGAGTCATTTCTGGCCGTTTTGGGGGCTCCTGGTCGGCTTGGGCTCATGAGCGCGCTTATTCCCACCGCGATGTAATATTGTTACACCGGAAACCTAAGGACCTTTAGCATCACCCTGCAAACATTCGTTCCACGATATGGTAAGGTTGGCGATGGGGGGTTGGGGGGGTAGTTGAGAGGGGAGTAAGGGGGAATACTCCACATAGATATCATCCCTATTGGTGTCCCTTGTTTCTCCTTAGAAGCCTATTGGCTCACGCCTAGTTACCCCCAGCTTTGGAACTACTCCGGTCTCGGCACTGAACTTCTCTCTAAGGATGTTGACGGCTACCGCCTCCCTGCTCTGAGGGACGATGAGTGAGCTGCTGCCGGTTTGATGGACACCGAGATTAGGTGTTTCATGAAGCCGGAGGTGGGCGATGAAGAGACGGAAGTTCAGTCGCGAGTTCAAGATCGAGGCGGTCAAGCTGGTTAGGGAGCGTGGGGTGTCGGTGGCGCAGGCCGGGCGCGACCTGGATGTTCATGAGAACGTTCTGCGCAAATGGGTGAAAGAGTTCGGCTCCGATCCGGTGCAGGCCTTTCCCGGCCACGGGCAGATGAAGCCGGAGCAGCAGGAGATCGAGCGGTTGCGCCGTGAGGTCGCCAGGTTGAAGGCCGAGCGGGATATCCTAAAAAACTGTCCAGCGTTGTGGCGCGCCTGCGCGGGGTAGAAACAGCCTTGTGCTATCTTCTTGGCTAGGAGGGTAGCGGCCGTCAGCTTATTGGAGGCAGAATCCCCGTTAAAAAAAACGTGGTCCATGGGTGCATGCGGACTTGGGAGTGGTGACGCTGCTCCGGCGGCGATCCCGATTAGGAAGATGACGATTGGCATAACCCAGACCCTCCTGCCCATTTTTAAATGGAGGACCCGCTTATGCCCAAGAGGACGACTGGTGACCGCCCGGAGCTGAAGCCGGTCAATGTCGGCGCGGCCGCCATCGACATCGGATCAAAGATGCACATGGCTGCGGTGAACCCAGCCTGCACTGATATGCCAGTGCGCACGTTCGGCACATTCACAGAAGACCTGCATCATCTGGCAGACTGGTTTAAGGCCTGCGGCGTGACGAGTGTCGCGATGGAATCCACCGGGGTCTATTGGATCCCGGTTTACGAGATCCTGGAGCAGCGCGGGTTTGAGGTCATTCTGGTCAATGCTCGCTACGCAAAGAACGTGCCCGGGCGCAAAAGCGATGTCAGCGATGCCGCATGGTTGCGCCAGCTTCATTCCTATGGCCTGTTACGCGGCAGCTTCCGACCTGATGCCGAGATTGCAACCCTGCGCGCCTATTTGCGCCAGCGGGAGCGGTTGGTGGAATATGCCGCTGCCCATATCCAGCATATGCAGAAGGCCCTGATGGAGATGAACCTGCAGCTCCATCACGTGGTCTCGGATATCACGGGCGCGACTGGCATGCGGATCATCCGAGCTATTGTTGCGGGCGAACGCAATCCCGACGTGTTGGCGACCTACCGGGATGCACGCTGCCATTCTTCCATGGAGACGATCCGCGCCGCACTGGTGGGCAACAACCGACATGAACATGTCTTCGCCCTGACCCAATCGCTGGAACTCTGCGACGTCTACCAGGCGAAGATGCTGGACTGCGATCGCAAGCTCGAAGTCTTGATCGCTGCGTTAGGCAACAGAGGGACAAAACCGGGCAGAAAGTTACCCTGGCCACGCATAAAGACCAAGCAGGTCAACACACCCACGTTCGATGTCAGGACCGCGCTGTATGGTGTGCTCGGCGTCGATCTGACCGAGATCCATGGGTTGGGTCCGTCGCTCGCCTTGAAGCTCATCGGCGAGTGCGGCACAGATCTGAGGGCATGGCCGAGCGCCAAGCACTTCACCTCCTGGCTCTGCTTCGCACCGGGCAACAAGATTTCCGGCGGCAAGGTGCTGTCTTCGCGTACGCGACGATCCTCCAGTCGGGCAGCCGCACTGTTGCGGTTGGCGGCCACAACGGTCGGTCGAAGTGATACAGCGCTGGGAGCATTCTATCGTCGGCTGTCCTCACGGGCGGGTAAGTCGAAGGCCGTAACGGCGACCGCCCGCAAGATTGCGGTTTTATTCTACAACACGCTCCGGCACGGCATGAGCTACAGCGATCCGGGTGCCAACCAATATGAGCAACAATATCGCAGCCGCGTCGTCGCCAACCTTCAGCGGAGGGCCAAATCGCTAGGCTTCCTGTTGCAGGCCATTCCGGGGGACGCCAATCCGGCTGTTTCTTAGGAAGGCCGCAGCCTTCTTCGCGAAGGAAGCGACATGAAGTTCGTCTTCATCGCGAAGCACCGGGCGATCTGGCCGGTGGCATGGCTATGCGATGCGCTGGGGGTGTCGCGGTCGGGCTTCCATGCCTGGCTGAATCGCTCGCCCAGCGCCAGATCCCGCAGCGACGAAGAGCTCGGCGGCAAGGTGAAGGCCAGCTTCATGGCGAGCGACCGCACCTACGGTGCGCGCCGGGTGTGGCGTGATCTGCTCGCCGATGGGGCGGACTGTGGCCTGCACCAAATCGAACGGCTGATGCGCCTGCAAGGCTTGCGGGCGCGGCCGCGACGCCGGCGCTTGCCGAAGGACAGCGGCGATCGACAGATCGAGACCGTGCCGGCGAACCTCCTTGACCGGCAGTTCGCCGCCGAGCGGCCCAACCAGAAGTGGATCGCCGACTTTACGTATCTCTGGACGGCCGAGGGCTGGCTCTACGTCGCAGCGGTGATCGACCTGTTCTCACGCCGGGTGGTGGGTTGGTCGATGAGCGCCGCCATGACAGCTCAGTTGGTAACCGATGCCCTGCTGATGGCCGTCTGGCGACGCGGCAAGCCGGACGCCCTGTTGCACCACTCCGACCAGGGCAGTCAGTACACCAGCGAGCAGTTCCAGCGTTTGATGGCCGACCACGGCATTCTCTGCAGCATGAGCCGTTCCGGCAACGTCTGGGACAACGCGGCGATGGAGAGCTTCTTCTCGTCGCTCAAGACCGAACGGACCGCCAACAAGATCTACCGAACCAGAGACGAGGCACGAGCCGATGTGTTCGACTATATCGAAAGATTTTATAACACGATCCGCAGGCACTCGACCATCGGGTATCTCAGCCCGGTTGAGTTCGAGCGCAAGGTGGGATTAGCTTGACCTGGTGTCCATCAAACCGGCAGCAGCTCATCATCAACGGCGAGGAGTGAAGCGTAGTAATACTCAGCCATTCGCTTGATCAGCGCGTCAGTGAGCGACGGGACCACAGGGCGTTCTTTGAGCAGGGCCTCCGCGCTCGCCAGGGTCCGATTGAAGTCAGCTAGGACGTGCGTCGCGGCGACGTTCGCCTCCTTCAGCATTTTCGTGCCGAGAGACTTCTTAAGGTAGACCTGCTTGGGTTTCTCGGAGTTGAGGACACGCGCGACGGCTTCTTGGAGGCGCTCAGGCACCTTCCGCTGAGCGTAGTACGTCCCGTGTCTGTCCTTTATCAGTCCCATCAACGCGCGCATCAAAGCTATGACCTACTGCTACCACCTGTGCGCAGCCAAAGCCATGATTTGCGTGATGTTTTTGATATTTCAGCGCTTCTAGAGCCGCTGGCGCTCCCTAGGGGAATCGAACCCTTGTTTCAGCCTTGGGAGGGCCAAGCCGATCCGCTTGATGATCAAGAAGAGAGTTCGGCGATAGAGCCCTCCGGTTGTCAATCCCGGCTCGCCTGCATGAGCGGGCGTTACTGCACCAGTTACGCACCAGAAACGACTCAACCGAAGCGCAACGAACGCGATCGGATTTAAAAAAAAGGATAGCAAAATCAACGAAGCCGGCCGTTAGCCCGCCGCTCATAACGGTCTGGTTGCAGATTCGGGTCCTACTCGCTCCACCAGGAATCAGAACCGTACACCCAGCAGCGCAAGCCAAAAAAGTGCAGCCACAGTGATGGCCGTCGTGGCGATGGCATGTTGTCTCGTGGATCATCCGAGCACCATTGCGAATGCCCCTCCTCCCATGCGATTTAGGTTCGGGGCCGCTATTGCTGAACAATGCCGCGGAGATGCGCCACGCAGCAGGCTGGAAAGAGAAGCCCGAGGGGCTCTGCTTTTCCTGGAATTTGTGAATGGCCTGTAGGTCAGGCTCGATGACGAGATTGTCATCGCGATCATGATATTACCGCGGCCTGAGGCCAAACACATACCAGGCAGGCGTCGATGATGAAAGGATGAGTGGTTCCCGGCTGGTGAAAGCTCTCGATCGCAAAACTCGACGGGTGGCTCGCGACATGCGGAGCTCACAATCTGTGTTAGCTTGCTGAAGAGAGGACTTCCCGGCCGTATCGGCACCTCGTCCGGAGATAGGCTAATCCGTGTCCCGATTCGCGCAAATCGCGCCCGCTCACTCCTATGGTGAGTAGCGTTTTCAACTGTTGAAATTCGCTTTGCATTCTCGACGGGACCAATGGCACTCGCAATCGGAACTTCGCGGGTCGATGCCGGCCACGTTGATCATGATGACGTGGCGCTCGGGGTGGCGGCTACACCGTCACTTTTCATAAGAAAGCTGCCATTCAACTCATTCTAGAGAGCTTGAATCGCACGTAGCGTCATATTGTACGCTATCGATTGCGTAGAGTTGCGCTTCGGTTGCGGCATTTGGGACGACATTTATCGCGGACGTGTCGAGTTATGGACAGTACCGCCAATGGCATGACTGATGCTTGTTGGAATAAGCGAGACGTTGGACCAACCCCATCGACGCATGTGCACTCGACAGCCGTCCAATCCTGCTGGACTGGGGCGCTAAGGAGAGAGAGCCGTGGCGCTTTCTTCATCTGTCGCGATCGCGCTTGCGACCGTGCCGTGTCGCGCTGATGGACGACGAATCGAGAATGATGCATGGGCGAACCGGCATGAGATGCAAATCGACGGTCCCCTCAAGGTCTCTTTGTTCCAAACGCGGAGCGCGGAAGTGGACAATATAGAATCGATGACTCTACAGGAGCTGCGCTCCGCAATCAGTGGCGGCAGGGTCTTGGAGATAACTACGACAACGGGCTGTGTCGTCGGATGTTCTTATTGCCCGCAGGACAAGTTTGCCGAACGGCAAAGAGCGATATCCGACGTGAAGCATCTTTCTCTCCAAGATTTCAAGCGATGTCTGGCGCGCGTACCAGCAGCTGTCGACATCAGCTTTTCCGGGTATTCGGAGCCTTGGCTCAATCCGGCTTGCACCGAAATGGTTGAGCATGCCTATGCTTGTGGCCATGGAATCCGAATTTTCACAACCCTAGTAGGGATGAACGGGCGGGATCTAAGACGCTTGCGTGCGCTGCAGTTCCGCGTTTTCCTGGTGCATGTTTTTGATGACGGCACGCACATGGATAGTGGTCTCGTCAGGCGCAACTATGTCGATTTGATGCGCCAACTTGTCGATGCCGAGATTTCATCGTTGCTCTTCATAGTCATGGGCGAGGTGCATCCCGAACTTGTCGGCATAATTCCTGACGAAGCGCTGGTTCGCTCGCGTCCGCCGGGCAGCAGGGCTGGCAGCAGCGAGAAGATGGTTGGAGCGCGGCAGCCAATCGTTGGAGCACTGACATGCCCTGACGAACGGCAATATCGTAATGTTCTTCTCCCAAACGGCGACGTTACTTTCTGCTGCATGGATTTTGAGCGACGACACGTTCTGGGCAACCTTCTCCGCGACAGGTACAAGGATCTCTTCGAAGGGGCAGCTTTTTGCAAGATTGCCGATCGCATGAACGGAACGGACGGCTTTCTACTTTGTCGATCGTGTGAATTCGCCGAACCAATAACGTCGGAATGCTGATCCTTGAGAGAAGTTGACCCCTCGAAGCGAATCGCGAGCCCTGGCAAGGGTGGCCTTCCAGCTCATCACCACATCAGCCGCGGGACGACCCTGCCATAAACGGAGGGCCGCCATGGCCTGGAGCATTTTGTTGGTCGCCGGCCTGCTGGAGGTCGCCTGGGCAATCGGCCTCAAATACACTGAGGGCTTTACCAAGCCCGTTCCGTCCGTGCTCACGCTCGCGGCCATGGCCGGCAGCGTGATCCTGCTCGGCCTTGCGCTAAAGACGCTGCCCATTGGAACTGCTTATGCGGTTTGGACCGGCATCGGTGCGGTCGGCACCGCAGCGCTCGGGATCATCCTGTTCGGAGAACCGGCCGCCGCGTTTCGCCTTGCCAGCATCGGGCTGATCGTCGCCGGCATTGTCGGGCTGAAGCTCGTGTCCTGACGAAAACATCGGAAGCATTGACCCCACCAGGTCAGCGCCGCAACGATCGCCGAGGCCGGCACGTCATTCTGCAGGCATAGACGATCGAGCTGGCCACGTTCAAGCGCACCGCTGAGGGGCGCGGCGCCGATAATGGCGAGGAAAGTGGCCAAGCACAAGATGCTGATGCAAGGCCTCTGGGCCGAGACCATCTGGCCGCGACCTGGTCGTGACGCGAAAGCCCTAGCGCACGATACGCCAGCCGCCCATCAGGGTCCCACCGGCATCGGTCTGGCACAATAGCACCACCCAGAACGGCACGAAGAATTCGCTGCCGAGATCGCCGTGCGAATAGAACGGCAATGAACCCAGCTGATCGCAGTCAGGTGAGCTTGCGATCTCTGAGTGAGCTCAGCTCCGTTCCTCGAATTACCGGTGCGACTTCATTGTGTGGTTCCAAAGAAGCTCCATCACCCAATCTCTTTCGCAGGAGCGTTCATGAAATCACCGGCGCACGGCATTCGATTCGTGTTCGACCTCAGACCCGCGGCTTGTTTAAACAACGACCGCTATTGTCGCGTGGACGACATCGCGATTGAAAAACGCCGGGAGCTTGCATCGTGCCCGTCGGCACAGAGTCTGCACACAACGAGGGCATGGGAGCGACGCTGCGAGTTCAGTGACTCACGCTTCGTTCTGGAAGGCGCGCACTTCGTGTTCGGGAGGCGATATGCGATCTGACGTTCTTGTTCGGGCTGCCGCAGCAATTGCGCTCGTCGCATGCGGTGTTGCTCATTCAGCGGATCTCCAGCCACTTGTCAGCGAGCCATGCTGTTTCCAACCGAACGAACAGCTGCATTGTCTTCTGTGGCATTGTTGTGATCGGCGCGTGCAAGGCAGGTCCACACGTCTTTGTCACCGAAACCGCTCATGTGGTGTTAGGCTTCTTACCCGCCCGGCAAATGCTGGCCTATGTCGGAGCAGCCGTGGCTTGAAAAGGCAGTCGTGGCCGATATCGCCAACAGCAGCGAAGTCCGGAAAGGTACCTATGCGGCGTTCCCGCGGCAAAGGGCGCAATTCGACTACCGTCGTTTCGATGGCCCCTGGGAGGCGGCGTTGAGCAAGCGTCGCACCTGCTTGGTCCATCAGATTTGAGCGCGAGTGTATGAGTTTTGGCGGGACA
This sequence comes from Bradyrhizobium sp. 137, assembly GCF_023074095.1. Lineage (NCBI taxonomy): Bacteria > Pseudomonadati > Pseudomonadota > Alphaproteobacteria > Hyphomicrobiales > Nitrobacteraceae > Bradyrhizobium > Bradyrhizobium sp. 137. The sequence continues at coordinate 48,232 of NZ_JADPKU010000075.1, read as the reverse complement.
GCATCTGGCGACCTCTGGGAATCGAGCTGCGAGCTCTGGGCATGTCAAAACCTGAAAGTTTGAGGCGAATGGAGTGGAGGTAGGCTGCATCCCAAGCCTCATTCGTGTTGCCTACCTCGCCCAGTGGTGCCTTGAACGCCAGTAGCCTTCTTTCTTCCGCTCAACCTGTACCCAGCGGAATCTGATTGTTGTTCCGTGCCACGCCTTTGTCTTGTTTAGGCTCCGGAGAGCCCGCCATTCTTCCGAGTAAATGCGGCTCTCTCTCGAACTCGAAAAGGCGCCGCCTTGGCATGACCGCGAGTCCATGGTTCCGAAGAATTACGCCGAGAACGATGGCGTTCCTGCGGAGCTTGCGATTTTCTGTCTTGCGACTTTCGCGCTTACGAGAGCTTGAGACCATCCTACTTCTTTGAGCATGGTTGGGCGGCAGTGGTAAGCTTCACTGCCGGTCGAGGCCAGCTCGCCCGTGACTGCCACTCTGTGCGGAACCGACTCTGGCATATATTCTGGTGTGGGGAATACGAGTCAAGGGTGTGCATTCGCGTCGTCAGAACAGCTGGCTGGTCGACCACCTAACCGAATGCACGCTCGATATAGCCAAGGTACGGCAAAGCTGCCCGCCCACAAGCCCCGTCCGGCACGATCGGCCGCGCGTTGCGGAGCGTGGTATCGTCCCCTGGAGTATCGCGCCCAATCGAGCACCAGACCGTTACGCACCAACCATTCTGCGAGATCGATGCCATCAGCTGAACAGATCGCCATCGTCCGTCCACACTCATCCTCCAGGACTGACAGACAACTGACTTCGCGCTCTGCAATGAAGCTTTCAAGCTCGCTCGCGGCCCTGAGGCCACATCGATATGGATTGACGTTGATATCTCGGCACATTTGCGTCTTGTCCGGCGCGTCGATGCCCCAGAGCCGAACGCGTGTCCCGTGAATTTCAAGAGTGTCGGTGCTGATGACCTTTGCCGGCCCCGTCAATTCGCCGGCAAACACGATGCTGCACAGTGCGAGCATGGTCAACACCACGATCAATCCATACATGGCGATCTTCTTTGTCGAACTGCGAACATTCCGGCCGAGTGCAGCAGAGCATGGGAGACCGCCGAACGGCGCTCCATCGCGGCTGTGCTCAGGAGGTCGTTAATGTTGCATGGGTAAGCTCGCTCGACGGATGAATCCCCGTGTATCAGCAGTGCAAGACTCCCCTCGCGTCCAACCTCGCCCCGGATGCTCTGCGACCAGGCTGCTGCGCTGACCGCATCCCGCCATTCCTCCAGGTCATTGCGGCAGTTCGCTTTGGCCGCATCACGCACCAGCCGGTCGAACTCGGTAGTGCGCGTCCGCTCACTAGCGACCGGGCCGACGCGGACGGCCGGCCGCAAGTCGTCGAGATATGATTTCCTGGTCGCCTTGTGCGGAATGAGCATAAGCTCAGCCCCCTCGCTGCCACGGATAGCAGCGAGCGCGCGTCGCCCGGGATCGCGGCAGCCGGCTGCTATCGGGGAAAGCGTACGCATCGCTTGAGCAAAACGGGCGACATGACGGCCATCGTTGCTATCAACAGCAACATGCCTTTTAAGAGCGGTGGGCGACAGATGCCCTCGCACTCACGCCGCCCAATTGGTTTCGCGAGCGCCAGCACAACCAGATCAGCCACCGGCTCGACCAAGGCCACAACTGCATAGGAAACCGCGAACGATGCGACGTCACCGAGGTTGGCGGCGCCGAAGCCCGCGCCATAAAGCGCCCAAAACGCGACCGAGACAACGATAGCAGATTGATACGCAGTCGAGAGCCCAATCGCATTACTGTACTGCAGATCGCGATAGGCAGCCTTGGATGGAATGAGCCGCTTGGCGAGCGCCCGGATCGCAAACAGCGGCACTAGACGCGTCGTGGCATTCATACCATATTGCGGCAGGTCGGTCGGAACAAAGAGCACGCCTTGCAGCAAAAGGCCGAGCGCAAGACCAAGGGCAGCCGGCGCCGCGCCGAACAACAGTGACAGCGTCGAGCGCAGGACGAATTGCACTTCGGAGACCCCAACCGCAAAGTGCGGCAGGATTTCGAAAAACGTGAACACAAGGCCCGTCGCGGCGATGGCTTGCACAGCAAATGACATTGCGCCCCGCTCGCGTATGGTCTCGACCACAAGCTTGGCGATGACGCAGCCCGTCGCAATGCCTGTCGCGTACCTCAACACGAGCTTGGCGTCTGTTACTATTCCGGGTTCGATATGCACGGTCTCGAGTCCTTTCTGCCGTTGTACTCGGGCCTTCGCTCTAGAATTTGCCGGGACTGTCGTGTGACTAACGGTTGGAAACGGCACTTCACCTTCGCCACCCTCGGTCCACTGGTAACGTCCTGTTTTCGCCAGATCGGACCGGGTGTGCACTCCGCCTTCGCTCGGTCATTGCGACATTTCATAGCAACAGCTACGCCAGCGCCGCTGCGGCGGTTAAGGCTCTGATTGCCTTGAAGCATCCGGCGGCGCGCAGGATTCGCCGTGTTCTGTAGCCGACATGCTCTGGAGGAAATTGAACACACATCGCGGCCAGTCTTTGGTCAACCTTTGCCGTTTCAGACAATCATTTTCGCTCGCCCATTGAAGCGGAAACTCCTGACGCCGTTGGCGCGAAGACACCGGTTCGGCATCAATCTTGCTCGACCTTGTTTCGAGGACGACGCCTATGGCGCAGCCAAATGTTTGGCGGCCCGGGTCGTCGAAATCCTCCAAGAGCTTGCTGGGTCGTTCGATTGACCTTGCGGTCAAGCATGCACGAACATGGAAATGGCGACGCACCCATCCAAACTTGGAGCCGGCATTTTCTGGATCGCAGCATCATCTCTCAGCGACGCGCCCGGCAAATTCCGCTGCACGATCTGCGACGAAGTTCTGGACGTGTTTGAAGGTCCCGGGGGAACGCTATCGTGTCGCAGTCAAACCGGATGCTAAAGTGAACATGGATCAACTTACGCCCGGTAAGCCTGCCGTCTCCGAACAGACCGCGGCCGCCTCGATGCTGAGCATTCGCGCAGTCATGCTGGGCGATCGCATCAGCCCGTCGGCTCTCGAAATCGGAACGCTAGTGTCCTCGACGCCGGTCGCTTTCCGCATTCATGCGGGCCTTGTCGTGATCTTCCGCTATGGCGTTGTAGTGCTCATCGGATTGTCGCCCTCGGAAGGAACCGCTCTGATCGAAACCCTGATATCGCGGGTCATCGGTGAACTCAGCTCCTATGAGGAGGAGAGCGCGCAGGCGCAGCTCTGCAACGACCAGAGCGCCGAGGTCATCCTGCCGGGCGGGCGGATTTTGTCTCAGAGAATTTAGCGACGATCGGCTGCTGCTGATCGCCGATACGCTAGCCAAGAGCACGGCGCTGGAGCGAGATGAGCGCCGTGTCGCCGCGGTGTTCGACGTGATCGAACCCTTTGCACGCGAACTAGCCGAGCGCGGCCGGACGCCGCGGGGCCGCAAGGGCATTCTCCAACTGATCGGCAATGCGCTCCTGGTCCAGCAGCGCGTCGCGGGCCGCGTCGCCATTGCCGAAAAGCCCGACGCACTCTGGGAGAAGCCGGAACTCGAGCGGCTCTATTCGCGTCTGAAAGACGAAACCGAACTGAAGGAGCGTCTTGAGATGCTTGAGCGCAAGCTGTCGGCCATATCCGGAACGGCTAACGCACTGACGGACATCATCGACACACGGCGCTCGCTGCGTCTTGAGTGCGTTATAGTCGTGCTGATCGTGATGGAAGTTGCGATCGGATGCTTTCAGATTATTACAGCAGCTCACTGAGTGCGGCTGGCCGTAGCGCGTGGAGGCGCCTTCGTGGGGTTTGAGCGGGCCTACTGACCGACCTGACCAAGCGTTGACGTGGGACGCGCCGTTCGGCCGCACTCAGCTGCGGATTTCGGCTATGTCTTCGCCGTGCTCGTGGAGGCGAGGTTCGGCGAAATCCCGGTGCGCTCGCGAACACAGCAAATAGCCGAGGCGAGTTCGTTTCCCCGAGGATCGAGCAAGGATAGGGGGTGTATGGCAGACGCGCGGCGGAGCGTTCATGTCGACGATCCAGCGCCACCCAAGAAGGCCCTTTTGCCCAATTTGCAGCGGGCCGCCACTCAGCTTCTCTGCTGTTCTCGACTTGGTCGCGGAATACTTGCCAGGCCTTGCCCCGCCGGCCAGGCGCAGCCAGCGACTACCGAAACAAGGTCGGTCGATTTCACCAGGACGCCTCACTGGGTTGAGCGACTGCCTTTCGCCGCTTTGCCACATCGCTGCGGCTCGGTCGACGTGTCCTGCCGTGATTTCCCTTGCGCGGCTGTTAGCGAACGCTTGCATGATCCGCCAGCGCGAAAACGCGCGCTGCAACTGGACATGAAAGCTCAGAACTGCGGATCTCGCCCTCGCTAACGCGAAGGTCGCCGAGCTTGACGCGGCCGGGGACTGCGACCGGGCGTGCATAGCGGCTCCGCGTCAGCGATAAATACTAAACGGATGACAAAGGAACTACGCCGCGAATTTCGATGCGGTTTTGAGCTCGCAAGCATGCGCCGAGATTTTCTGACGTCCCCATCCGCTCTGGACATTCCATCTTGCAGGACTGTCCCTCAAAGCCCCCTGGACACTCACGCACGCTCGGCAGCTCCTCTCAAATCCGCTTCCGAACCGATCCAGGCATGGCGATCCTTCGCTGGCTGGTTCAGGAGCCCGGCGAGCCTGAGGCCTTCAAGGACTCCTTCGAGCCGCTGTTCGCGAACGATTGCGGCTAGCAGCGAAACGGCCTCCTCCCGATCCACGGTGAAGCAGACGTCAGGCGCTCGCTCAACCAACAGGTCCAGCAAGGTCGGAAAGTCAGCGACGTGGTGGCGTAAGGTCGAGACCACATCATTCGCGAGATAGGTCGCCAAATCAGCATTCGGCGGCGCTTCAAAGTCCAAGTCGACCTCGGCGCGCTTCTCGATCGCATGTCGTATCAACTCGCCCTGCCGTCTTGCATTCATCGAGAGCATGAACACCGCATCCGCGAGCTTCTCGCGCGGCAAGCTTCTCAGTTCGGCTATGCGGGCCTGGATGTCGCGGACCAAACTCTCACGGCGTGCCTCTGCTCGCCGCGCGTTAGCGGCTGCCCTGCTCTTTTGTAATCGAACCATCGTCATGCTCTCCGGCCGATCATATATCCCGGCGATACAGGCGAATGAAAGTGCAAAATTGTGTGCTGCGTGCGCAGCCCGCCTGACGAACGCGCAGCCGGCGGTCGCGCGAAGGAGTCACAAAGCGCTAATTTCGTGATCCGCTCGTGCCTGTCTGTCTACAAGGCGCTCGATGGCACGTTCGTGGGGCCGGCGGCTATGGCGAAGCGAAGTCCTGATTCCAGCGTTCCGTTTGTAGGTGATAGGCAGCGTCGCGAGGCAGTGGCGGCAGGCGGATCGCCGCGAACTCCAAGAAGGACGAAACCGGCCAGATATTGGGGAAGAGAACCAGGATTGGTCGACAGATCCGAGGTGGACGAGCTAATGCCGCCAATGCGTTGCGCCCTGTTTCGGATCCGCTCGCTTTGCCTATCTCCGGGGCATATTATAGCGGAACCTGGCAAGGGCCCGCCCGGTAGATGGAAAGATCGGGACTCGATTGAATCAGATGAAATCTCAATTTCGCGCGTGATCTCGTTGTATCGCGAGAACGCCGCAGCCTGCCAATCAGCCGCTACCCCGAAGCTTTAACCAAATTTGAATAGCACACCGTAACCGCCACGTGGGTAGCTCCACTCGATATCGCCACTTTCTTCGCAGATCACCCGGCAGGTACCGCACTCGATACATCCGTCGACTGTCACCTCAACATGACCTTTATCGCTGAGCTCGTAGCACCGTGCAGGGCAGGCCTTCAGCATCGATAAGAGCCGCGAGGATGGTGTGGTGTGCGGCCGCACCTTGATATGGGCGCGGCCGGAATCAACGAGATAGCGGTTGTAGAACAGTTTGTCCTCGACACGTCGGGATGGCTCGCTCGGCATTGTTTCTGGCTCCGTCGTTCGTCGTTGTCTTTGGTTTGTGATCACCGCCAGGCCCGGGCAATGCGCAGGGCATCGCTGAACAGTCCACTCCACGACCGCGCCTTGATGAACGAGCTCAGCATCAGCTTCTCTTTCTCAAGCTTTGGTGTGCCGTCGACGCGCACGTAATCCTGCATCGCCTTGGAGAAGAGCTGCGGATATGTGAGAAAGAAGTTCTGCGAGTGGGTATGCATAAGTGCCGGCATATCCTTGTACTTCTTCAGGTCCTTGATCACGAACGAATCATTCAGCAGCTTTTTGTAAAGCGAAAGATTTTTGGCCGTCATCGGATCATTTCGCGATTTGATAAGGCAGATCGCTTCCGCGGCGATACGGCCCGACGTCATCGCCAGATTGGACCCCTCGCGATGGATGGCGTTGTTGAGCTGGGCGGCGTCTCCGACAACGACCCAGCCCTCACCACAAAGCTGCGGGATCGCCTTGTATCCACCTTCGGGGATCAAATGCGCGGAATATTCCTTTACTTCCGAACCCTCGATCAACGGCGCGACGGACGGGTGACGCTTGAAGCCCTCGAGCAGGCCGTAAGGCGTCTCGCCGGTACGCTGGAAGTCGGCAACAAGACAGCCGATACCGAGCGATATGCATTCCTTGTTGGAATAGATGAAGCCCATACCGGTCATGCCGCGGGAGATGGTTCCGGCGGCTTCGATGACGAGCCCCTCGTCGCCTTTGAGATTGAAGCGAGCATCGATTGTCTCGCGCGATAGGAAATGCATCTCCTTGACCGCGAGTGCGACCTTGTCCGGTTTCGGCCGCCCTCTTAAGCCCGCACCCGTCCCCAGCACTCCGTTCACCCCCTCGGCCAGCACGACGACATCTGCATGGATTTCACCTCCATCTCGGTCTGTGCGCACCCCGACGACCCTCCCATGGGAATCCTGGAGGAGCTCGGTCACCGTGGTCTCGCACAGCACCGTGGCGCCGGCCTCGCGGACCTTCTGGGAGAACCATTTATCGAACTGGGCGCGGATGATGGTGTAGCGGTTCGGCTTCTCCTCGTTGAAATCATCGGAGCGATAGTGAATCCCCGTGTGCGAACGCTCGTCGACGATCCAGAAGCGTTGCTCGACGAGATGCCGCTCAAGCGGTGCATCTTCTCGGAAATTCGGGATCAGCTTCTCCAGCATATCGGCATAGAGGATGGCGCCTTGCACGTTCTTCGACCCCGAATACTCGCCGCGCTCCAGCTGCAGCACTTTTAGGCCCCGTTCGGCCATGATCAGCGCTGCCGCATTCCCGCCCATGCCAGCACCGACGACGATCGCGTCGAATCTTTCCTCGATCATAACAAGCTCCCCTATCCAGCGATGCGGTCGTGCGAGTGCGGCGACAGCTGCGCGCGGAATGCAGAGGTCAATGCGGGCAACAGTCGAATGGCGTCGGTGACGATGCCGATATGGGCGAAGTCGAAGATCGGAGCGTTCTTGTCGGTGTTGATGGCAACGATGAGGTCGCCCCCCTCCACGCCAACGCGATGCTGGATCGCGCCGGAAATACCGGCCGCGATATAGAGCTTTGGCCGAATGGTTTTCCCGGTCTGGCCGATTTGTCGGTCCGAGGTGACCCAGCCCTTCTGGACCAGCGGCCGCGAGCAGCCATATTCGGCGCCAAGCACGTCCGCGAGCTGCTGTACCAGTTGGAAGTTCTCAGGCGACCCCAGACCGAGCCCCCCAGCGACGACCACGTCGGCATAGGCAAGGTTGGACTTTTTAGAATCGCGGTCTGGCAGGAACGACAGCACTTTTGTGACGATATCTTCTTCTACAAGCCCGAGCGGATGCGAGATGACGCGCCAGACCGCGCCGGTCATGCGCTCGGGCATCGGCATCACGCGCGGACGGACGGTTGCCATCTGTGGACGGTAGTTCAGTGTGTAGATCGTGCACAATAGTGAGCCGCCAAACGTCGGCCGGGTCGCTGCAAGCGAGCCGTCGGCATCGACATCGAGCTCGGTGCAGTCGGCAGTTAGGCCGGTGAGCAGTGTGGTGGCCACTGAACCGGCGAGATCGCGGCCGAGTGTAGTTGCCCCTAGCAGTAGGATTTCCGGCTTGTACGTATTGACCAGCTCTGACAGGGCCTTGGTGTAGGATTCATTGCGATAATCGGCCAAGAGATCATCCGCGACGATATAGGCGAGGTCGGCGCCGTAGCAGAAGGATTCGGCGACCGCCTGCTGCGTTGTCTCCCCGACTGGGCCGATGACAACCGCGGCGAGGTCAACGTTGAGCTTGTCGGCAAGCCGTCGGCCGGCACCCATCAGCTCCCAGGAGACGGGGTGTACTATCCCGCGTTCCTGCTCGATGAAGACCCAGACGTGCTTATACGCTTTGAATCGTTCGGGCAGCTCCCTCTTGGTCGCCGCGCGACCACCACCCGCGGCCGGAGCTGCGCTTTTGGGTGCGGTGCTCATCATCTGTACTCCCATCCGTGTTCAGTAGCGGCTCGCCAGCGAAGCGTGCTCCGCCTCCAGCTTTGACTTCGCGGGTGAAGATTGCTTCAGTTAACGTTCGGCCGCGTGCCCGCCTTCATTTTGTCAACACCGCCTGGCAGCAGCGCGGGGCCGAGACACCCATTGCTGGACTTTTGTCGACAAGCCCGGAAGCACGCGCTTCGGGCTCTTTCCGGGTTCGGCATTCTGGGGCCACCATTTGGCAACTAGTGAGGCACGCAACCGCGCGGTCACGCGAGCCGATCGATTGGTCCCCCTCATCTTCGAGATGCAACCGAGCTGGAACAGATCGAGGACCTACCAGAGGCTCGGCTGGTGCCATTGTCGGCCGCGAGCTTGCCGGTGAAAACGCGATCCATTACTCTGAATGCCCTCGCAATCTTGCCGATTGCAGCGACACGCCCGCAACTCCTGGCGAGGGCACGAGGGCCGGCGGTGAAGCCGCCCGTCAACGGCGCCGCGCGGCCGGCGCTGGAGAGCAAGGGGTCCCCCCGGGAAGTCTCGGCCATAGATCGGCCAACGGGAGTGATTTCGTCGACGAATCTTTGGCGCGGATCAAGCGCAGCTTTCAGCTCAGCCAGGCCGGAATATGCAACCATCGCTTTGGCGTCGTGACGCATCATGATGCCGACAGGCAGCGCGCGCGAAACTGCGTGGCGTCCAAAACAAACTCGATGCGGACCAAGATGTGCATTCGCTTCTCCAGACTAGCTGAGCATATGTCAGCAATTGTCGTACCAATTGCGCAGACGATGAAAATTGACCGCCAATACAGAATCATACTGAAGGAAATCGGATTGGCAGCCTCTCACGAGGATCGGAACATTCGAAACCGTGCTGACCCGTGTCCGGAATGCGACAGAAGACAGTCATCCGAACCTTGCTGCGCTTTCCTCGCCAAATATGCGCTCCCCGCTGCCGGCGTACCATTGCAGGAGATAGCTGCACCATGAGACCAGCTTGAAACGACGGAAATATCCGGGCTGAGCCGTGATTACCTTAAGGAGCCGAGTGTCCAAGCTGCGGATCCGCGAGGCCGTAACTGCAACTTGGGTCGTTGGCAGGTTCTCTGAACCTTCACGCTCCAGAGCACGAGATATAAACTCAATTCACTCCAAAGAACCGAGCTGCACCAATGCTGGATGCTTGTTCGGTTGTGGTGCGGCCGCATCCTTCAGGACCTTGAACACGCGCTGTTCGATCGGGGAGGACGTGACGAAGTCGGCATAGGCGCGCTCAAGCGTGGCCTTGCAACGCGAGACGATGTCAGGATCTGATGCACCGGTAAACTCCTCGCCGGCGAGATATTGACCCATGCGACGCAGGATATGAAGCCGCGCCACGTCGATGATTTTCGCATCGTACTCGACGCCGAGCAGTGCAAAAAACTCCTCTGCCGCCGAGGCCTTGTTCAATTGCGAAAGGATCCCGTCCGTCGTCATTTTCAACCTCCATTAGATCCGCGCCGAGAAACCGTCCTGGCTCGAATGGTCCAACCTGATCGCGCGATGCGCACGATCTGGCGCGACATTCACGAGAGATCGCTCGTCAACCGAGGGCGATCGGGTGGTCAGCCATGCCACCACCGTTTTCTGGGAAACTGGGCCTTTGTGCTCGATGGCATGCTTGCTGACGCGCGCGAGAATGGTTTCGGTTTGCTCGGCGGTGACCGAAACCTGCAACTCGGACAAGAGCGAAGTGATAGCGGCAAGGCCTGAATGCTTGCCGATCACAATGCGGTGGGAGCGGCCGAGTAACTCCGGGTCGAGCGCTTGGTAGGTGGGCCGGTCTTTTTGAGAGCCCACGTGGATGCCGGGTTTATGGGTAACGACATGCTCGTCGACAATCGCCTTGTTGAGCGCAATGGTGCGGCACGCTGCGGCTGCAACGGCGGCCGCGAGCTTTTCCAGTTCAGATACCAGCACGCCGGTATCACGGCCGTAGAGCTGCCTATCTGCGACGGCAACTTCCTCCAGCGGCGCATTGCCGGCTCGCTCGCCCAGTCCAATGACCGTCACAGAGGCGTGCGTCCCACCGGCCTTGATCGGCGCCAGCGTATTAGCCGTCGCTAGCCCAAGATCGTCATGGCCGTCGAATTCGAGCTCGAGATCGGTGCTGGCGCGCAGTGCGGCCACGAGCGCGAAGGACGCGTCGGGATCGAGCACGCTCAGCGTATCTGCGACACGAAAGCGCCGCGCGCCGGCCGCCTTGGCGATTGCGATCAGGTCGATCAGGAAGTTGACATCGGCACGCGAGGAGTCTTCGCCCTCCACCGCGACATACAGTCCCTTGTTGCGAGCATAGGCCACGACGCGCATCACCCGCTCCAGCGCGGCCAAGCGGCCGCCACCGAGTTCGCTGCAATCTGCACGTCGGACGATGGAATCGAAAGGCTGACCATCGAAACACCGGCCTCGATCGCCGCATCGACGTCCGCGGGTTTCATCCGGCACCAGCCGATGATCGTGGCCGCAAGGCCCGCTTCGGCGACCGCTCGGATCGCGGTAATCTCTTCCTGACCCATCGCCGGCGTTCCGGCCTCGATCTCCGTGACTCCGGCCGCGGCCAGCGCACGCGCGATCGAGACCTTTTCCGGTGTCGTGAAGGCCACGCCGGGTGTCTGTTCGCCGTCGCGCAAGGTGGTGTCGTTAAGGACTATGGACCTCGACCGATCTTTGTCGGGCCCGGTGATTGCGGCGGCGAACGCCATCAGCGGCTCCGTATGTTTATTCCGGAAGCTGTTCAGCAACTGCTGTGCCAACCCGCTCGAATTCCCAAGAACCTGTGAATGACGCCGAATTTCAGATTAGTCGGGTGTGTCGCAAATCCGACAGGGTGGAAACGGCGGAGCGCCAGGTTCGGTGCGTTTGCGACCGAGCTGAAGGCAGGCGCCGAGCTTGGAAGCTTGCTAGCCGGCCAACGGTTCGGGCCTCACCTCAAGCTACAGCACTTCGGGGAAGGCGCGTGCATTCCGGCGCTTATCGAAGAAGATTTTTGAGCCATCGGGTTCGGTCCAACCACAAGTCGGTGTTCGTAAAGAAATTCAGCGGGGCGCGATCAAGAGGCGGATGTTGGCGTCGATCGTCGCGTCAACATAGAACATCTCGGCGGTAAATGTGACGGTCGCCTCCGCCAGTTATCAAGCCGCGATCATCAGGCGCCGCCGCGTCCTGCTTAGGCCGCCTGCGCGAAGTTGTTTGTGTCTTTTCAAACCCGTCTCGTCATGTGACAGCTAGCCGAAAGCTCGTCCGATACACCGGGACTCGCGCCTGGAGGGGGCATCCATTATGAGCTCAGTCTTGCGAACTTGGGATGGCTTGGACTGAGTCATCGAGACGACGCAGATGATCCCGCCGGCGTCCGGCCATCCGGCTCTCCCCGCTCTCCTCGCCGAAGCAAAGATCAAAATCATTGCATTCCGTGCAGACCGGCGTGGTACACATCACCAGACCGTCATCTTCGCATAGCGTGCGATAGAAGAAGCGCTTCCAGCGCATGTTCTTGGTGTTCCGAGCCGCCAGCGGCTCGAAATGGCGCATCAGGAGGCGGGACAATTCGTCCCGCTCCCGCAGACCGAGATCTTCCCACAGGTGATTAGGCTCCATGGCGCGCCGCGCGATCATCGTCGCGAGCCAACCGCCGACCTCGCCATGAGTGGAACGTTGCGCAAGCAGGAGGTCGCGCACCATAATCGTCTCGTCAGGAGCCGGTAACGCGGACTGTTCGCGCCAGGTACAACTCCTGACTGGGGTGGATGGGAAGTATTGCACCAAGAGCGCATCGAGCTCCTGGTTAGTCAAGCCAGCCCGTTCGGGAAGTTGGCCGCCATCCATAGCGGATGCGGCGAGAACGCAAGCGAGCACATGGCGATCGAAATCGTCATCGTCGCTGATGTCGACTTCTGTTGGATGGCGCCCGGTCAGAAGCCCGTAGAGCTCACTTGCGTCGCGCTGCTCGGCGATGTGAGCTGCTGATACAGGAGATGACATCGTATCGGCCAATTTGCTTTGTGTGCCAATCATGAAGGTCCCCCAGCTTCTGAGTGGACGATGTCGGCCTTCCCCGGTCGAGAAGGCCGACAACATCAACTATGCCGAAACAGCGGCGAGCTCGGCGGCGGTCTTGCCGACCAGGCTCTCGTCGACAGGCTTGATGATGCCGTGCTCCATGAGCATATCCTCGAGCTCGTCCATGCTGATTGGCGTCGGGATGGCGCCTTGTCCTGCATTATTGTGGATCTTGGTCGCGAGATTGCGATAGTGATCCGCCTGCTTGGACTCTGGCGCGTATTCCAGCACAGTCATGCGGCGCAGCTCCGCGTGCTGCACGACATTGTCTCGTGGCACGAAGTAGATCAGCCGGCTGCCGAGCTTCTTGGCAAGAGCATCTGCCAGCTCCAGCTCCTTGTCCGTCTGCCGCTCGTTGCAGATCAGGCCGCCGAGGCGCACGCCGCCGGAATTCGCATACTTCAGAATACCCTTGGAGATGTTGTTGGCGGCATACATCGCCATCATCTCGCCGGACATCACGATGTAGATTTCCTGTGCCTTGTTCTCGCGGATAGGCATCGCGAAGCCACCGCAGACAACGTCGCCGAGCACGTCGTAAGAGACATAGTCGATGTCCTCATAGGCGCCATTCTCCTCCAGAAAGTTGATCGAAGTGATCACGCCTCTTCCGGCGCACCCCACCCCCGGCTCTGGACCGCCGGACTCGACGCATCGAATGTCCTTGTAGCCGAGCTTGATGACGTCCTCGATTTCGAGGTCCTCAACGCTGCCGGCATTCGCCGCCAGACTCAGAATGGTGTCCTGCGCTTTGGCGTGCAGGATGAGGCGAGTCGAGTCCGCTTTGGGATCACAGCCAACGATGAGAATCCTTTGACCCAGCTCAGCAAGAGCCGCCAGCGTATTTTGCGACGTTGTCGATTTACCGATGCCACCCTTGCCATAAAACGCGATTTGTCTCAGCGAAGACATGTTGCTCTCCATCAACCGATTGCCAATTTTTCGCGCGGAACGCGCGAGGCTGTTTCTCTCTCTCAGAAACGTGGGCACACGGGTTTCGGGAAGGAGGCCATCGCTCGCCATCGGCGTCGGCGTGCCCTCAGCCCTCACTCGTTGTTGCTGCATCCAGTTAGCAACTGGCGTGCCATTCGTTCGCACGCGCGTTAAGCATCTGACTAGGCTCGACTAATAGCGCAGCGTCCGAGACTGGATGCTGTGGCGGACCCGACAGCGGCAAGAGCTCTGAGACAAACCCGACAAAGCCGGCGCGTGGATTCCACTACGAGTGCCGGGCGAAAGAGCGCGGAACGGGGAATGCCGGGCCAAGTCAATTGAGGACCATCCGGTGCAGATGGGGTTCGAGGACACGCCAGCATCAAAGGCGAATGTTCCACGACCGGCATGATGGGTACTTGCCGGCAGATGGGTGGCATATCGCTTGCTTTGCCAGTCGCGGAACGCTGTTTCCGTGTAACGCGATGTTGTGAGGACAATATGCCTGGAATTGGAAGTAAGTTGCCGCCGTTCGACATCACAGGCGTGAAGCCCGGCTTTCACCTGCAAGAGGAGAACGGGCAGAGCGCCTTCGAGACGCTGACTGAGAGGAGTTTCCCCGGAAAATGGAAAGTCATCTTTTTTTACCCGAAGGATTTCACATTCGTCTGCCCAACCGAAATCGCTGAGTTTGCTCGCCTGTCCAAGCATTTCGCCGATCGCGATGCAGTCGTGCTTGGTGGCTCGACCGATAACGAGTTCTGCAAGCTCGCCTGGCGGCGTGAGCACAAGGATCTGCACCGTCTATCGATCTGGCAGTTTGCCGACACCAAGGGCGCACTGGTCGATGGCCTTGGAGTGCGATCGCGTGATGGCATCGCGCATCGCTACACCTTCATCGTCGATCCTGAGAACACGATCCAGCATGTCTATGCGACAAGCCTCAATGTCGGCCGCAGCCCGACTGACACGTTACGCGTTCTGGATGCGATACAGACTGATGAGCTCTGCCCTTGCAACCGCGAAATCGGCGGCGACACGCTTAAAATTGCCTGAGGCAACATATCGAAAGTGCAGCAAGGAGCAGCTCCCGCATTCGAAGGACGTCAGATTCAATCGTTTGTGGGATACGAGATGAGACGATCTTACCGCAAATGCGGCCTGCTGCTAGCGAGTGCGGCCCGCAATTCAATTCTCATTGCCGACATGGAGTCTGCCGCGGCCGCCGCGCTGTCCGCGCGCGGCACTCGCGGCGGCGAAATCGACGGTCTCGATGATAACGATGAACAATGTTCACAACTGCTTTGCTCACCTCACAACAAATCCCGCATACAAGAGGATGCCGGCGCGGCTCCGCATGAACATACAAAATGCTTGTACGCTTCTGCGCCTGCTGTCTGCACATCTCCTGCCGGACTACCTATGTTGTCGCCGTAGGCCGGATCGCGGCTATTCCCTTCTTTCTGCGGCTTGCCGGCCGGCAGCATCATCAGAGCGATCTGCGTCAGCCGCCGGCCGCTAATGCTGTAGGCCGACGATGTCGGCCCCCCGGACTCGGAAAAATGGTGCCAAGCTCCCTGTTGGGGGCAACTAGGTTCCAGTCGCCGCGCCTCGAGAAGTATCGAGGCAGAGGGAGATGGCTCAGCGCCGAATGACGTCTACCGGGCGAGATGATGATCCGCCGGCACGCTTGCGGACCGTATTTTCCCAGCTCAGTAAATGTAAGCCGCTCAGCAAACCGGTCAGCTCGTTCATCGCGCGAGCTGCCCCTCGGGCGCAGGGACCTGAAAAGATCAGGTGGCCCGAGGGTCGTAAGCCGCCTGGCCGTCTCGATCATCACGCCGGTCAATTTCCGAACATTCACGCGTATCTCAGCGCTGGTGACCCAAGCCAATCCCCAAGGTACGTGCTTTCTGTCTTAGAGAGCCCTCGGATCGCTTCATAAGCTTTGAAACCCTAGCTACAGGGGTGCGGGCCTTTGAGTGCGCTTTGAGCAGCTTGACGTCATCCTTACTATACTCTTTGCGCTTGGTGCTTTTTGCCACGTGTTCTCCGATTTCGCTTTGCACATTTGCCTGCAGCGTCTTGTTTTGGCGAAGACGCAACTGCTTCCCATTACCATATCAATGGTCATCGACAACTATTCAAGCGGATTTTTCTCTTCGAGATAAGACTGGAACTACACGCGAATTTGTCCTCTGTCCTCTGGATCTTTATCCGCGTGACAAACCCGATTTTCGACGTGCACGTCAGCCCCTTCAACATGGAAGCAAGCCATAGAGAAGGGACGCTCGATGCGTCTTCGAAAAACAACTCGAAAAGCGCTTCTTGCTTGAATGCGCCGACTTCACTCACCAATTTCGTAGTATGATATTTCCAGGCGCCAATACTATTGATGGAGTAGCGCGGATCGGCCGGGACAGTCGCACTGCCTCACTTTGCGCGCGCATCAACGGGCCTTCACGGCAAGTGCACGGCGTTACCGCGCGAAGAGCAAACGTCTTCTCCTATTTTCTCAAGTCCTGCGGACTTAAGGGCGAGTACTCACAAAGCCAAATCTTGCAATGCCTGACCGTTACTCCTCGTCAGCTGATCGAGCACGGTTCGCTCATCCCCATTTGATCTACCGCAGTATCCTTGGATTAATAAGCCACGTTGAGATACCCAGGCAATTCCGCCCTCAGCGAACACTTCTGCGAGACCATCGCCTGCCCCCGTCACATGGACCCGATGAACGAGCGAGCGACCTGATCGTGATATTTCCCGGGCCGGGCACTACGGCATGGCAAGCAACCCGCGGGCCTAGCCGTCCTGTGTGAGCTTGGCACCGGAAGGCGATTGCTTGATCATGACTTGCCAGAGCGCTTGGCCAGCACAATGCCGGCGGCGCGGTGTGGATCATTCGTGATCTGTACACAGCGATCTCCACTGTTGAGCAGATGCAGGTCGAACTTTCCAAGCCGGCGGAACGGACTCTGCGTCATGTCGGACGCCTCGCAAGAAGGCAAGATGTGGAACTTTCTGCCGGAGCGTCAGGCAGGGCTCAGAGGCTGTATCAATAGCGGCGAGCGTCTGCTCGATCTCTGTCAAGTCGCCTTCGAGCACCATCTCCACAATCCTTATTGCCAGAACAAACGTTCAGGGTCGGCGTTCAGAACCGCTGTCGCCAAGCCAAGCCGTTGATGGGTCGAATGCCACTCCCAGACGCCCTTGCGGTGATCTTTGCGGAGCAGCTGCCATGCCGCCCCAGTCCTATCGTGGTGCAGCAGCGCGACGTCGACGAGGTCGCCCTCCGCATTGATATTGCCTGAGCAGCACGGGCTCTCGACCAGATAGCCGCCAGCAACCGCTGTCACCTTTGGCGAGACATATCGGTAGTGCTCGCGCTTCGTCAGCGCGCGCACGATCCGCCACCGGTCGAGCTCGTTGGGATGCGCAGGCAATCCGGAATGATGTCGTCTGATGATTGCGGCGTTCATTGCGCGATATCCTAGACTGCAGAGATTTCTGCCTCGAGGCAGCCAACCACCAAGTGCTTGCCGAAGTCGACCATATAAATGGGTAGGTTCGCTTCCGTATGGCGACCGACCTGGACGATCTCACCAATGTACCCGACGCTGACCAGACACTCTTCCGCCGACGCGCCGGGAAAGGAACCGTCGTTGTGCAGATCGATTGCCGCCTTGACACGTTGGCCTGACCGGTATTTTGGCGATCTTGGTTCGATCATTGGGGTGCCGCTCCTGGCAAGAACGGCTCCTCGCCTTCGTGGCTTGGCGTGACTAGATCGAGCTCCTTGCATTTCATGCCGACGCGATTGCCGGAGCCGAGGAATTCGACTCCATAGATATAAAATTGTTGCAGGAACGTGCCGATCGAGATGACATAGCCAAGCTCGCCTTTCTTGACCAGAACCTCACCGATGTCCTTGCCCACATAGGTGCCGTCGTTACGGATGGTGCGGTTGGCCCGCACGTTGTCACCATAATCAAAGAAGGGGGCGTCCGTCAGCTCGACGATGTCACTGTCACGGGCGATGTTGCTCATGCTGCCGTCCCTGTTCCATAGTTCAAATTGTACCGCGCCTTGCAGGCGCCCGGCCTTACGGACCACCCTATCATGATGCTCGATCAACCCCCTCCATTCCCGCACGGCGGCGCTTGCGATCACGGATTGCATGAGCCTGTCGGGATCCCGGTGCAGCAACATCAACGCCCGCAACCTAAACTCCAGATGCTCGAGACTATCGTGAGCCCATGGTTGATGTTGAAGAAGCCATCGACGCGGCACGCGCGTCTGCCATCGAGGGAGTCGTGCTTGAGCCGGCGGCGAGGCGCGTGCTTCAGCGCGGGATGCGCACAGCCGACAGAGTCGACCTGATTACCCCGGCAACCGATGGCATTGTGGACGTCATCACTCACGGTCCCGCCCATACGCTCGAGCGTGCCCAACAACACCTTGGCGCCAGCCTTGTCCGCGGGACAAAGCCCCAGCAGTCGCCCGACAGCTGCCGTCCTTCCCGAGTTGCCCGAGGCGCATCTGCAAGTCGGCAATATGCGTTGAGCGAGAACAGGAAGACCCACACGAGGTGCTCTCATAGCAGCCGAATTCCGGCTTGGTGGCGCCCACCGCACCGGTGGCAGGAAATTCGTTTCCGCATCACGTGATCGGGTGCGAACGCCTTGGCGTGGCGCAGGTGTACTTTCTGCACTTTCATCGAGGTGATAGGATAGCCCTGTCGCCCTGGGATGATGCTCGGCCGGCTCGACACCGTGCGACCAAGACAGGACTCGGCGAGGACGTCCTCTTTCGGATGACCAACTGAAGAAGGCCTCGGGCATGAATGTCGCCTCATCAACAATGGCTGCAGGTGCCTGGATTGATGTCGCGGAAGACGCGTCCGCTCTTCGTGGGCCCATCGGCGAAATCGATCCTCCACGCTCAAGACGGAGGCCTTGGGGCCGACAGGAATAGCTCGACGCGCTCCCGCCGACGTGCGCGTCGCCAGAATATGACTTGGCAACTTGCGAAAACGTTTGCGACCAGGGCGAGCCGTCCACCTGGTCAGAGAAGGCGAAAGCTGCGACCGGCGCCTCGTCAAGGCGGAGCATCATCCGCCCGAGTTTCTGAACCTTTAGTGTCGTAGTGACATCCATCGTAGCCCTCAAGCAGGCTCCTGGTGACGCGGCAGTGCCGTGTCGAGCACGCATGTATTGTCAACCGGGCAAACCGCCACGCATTGCGGCTCATCAAAGTAGGCGGCGCACTCGGTGCATTTCTCAGGATCGATCAGGAAAACGCCGGCTCGCTCGGAAATAGCGAAGTTCGGGCACTGCGTTTCGCACGCCGAACAGCCCGTGCATTGCGAGGCGATGATCTTGAACGGCATTGTCTGAACCCATCCTCTCAGGCGGCGGAAATCAGCGCATTGCGGTGGACCGCCGGATCGACCCGCTCAATGTGCTTGATCTTCCCCTCATTGACTTTATCGAGATAGAGTTTGAACCAGGCGATCGCCGAGCCATCAATGAACTCGTAGGCATACTGATCGACCGGTTCGATTCCGGCCTTGATCAATTCGGCCTTCGGGCAGCCGCCGATCTTTGACACGAACACGGCATGACAATCGTTGATGGCGCCGATGGCGATTTCGAGCTTGCTGTCCTCGCCATGGCCGCCCTGGCAATAGGGATGAATAGGACGATGACCAACGAATTTTGCGCCTGAAGTCGAGAGCTCGTAGATCTGGAACTCCTTGGCATGACCGAAGTGCTGGTTGATCAATCCCGAGCCCTTGGTTGCAACCGCCACCAGCACCTTGATTTCGCTGGACGCGCTGGCGAGCCCCGCAACCTGCTCCTGCTTGGCCGCAAGCTTTGCAATGCGCGCCTTCTCGACTTTGGCCTGATACTCCTTTCGGGCCTGCTCATCATATTTGATGTCCATGGCCATGATCTTTTCCATGGTGAACTCCGCGCCGCGGTCCTCCCCGAGTAGTCCGACGGCGTCGGCGCGGCACTGGCGACAGTGACGCATCATGTTCATCTCTCTTTCGCAGCTATCCTGCAATGCTGTCACTTCCTGTGCGGTCGGGCCGCGTTGCCCGCTGAGACCGAACACGGTGCCGTGCTCGGGCGACGATATCAGCGGCATCACGTTATGCAGGAAGGCGCCGCGCGACTTCACGGCCTTGTTAACCTCAACCAGATGCTGATCGTTAATCCCGGGAATCATCACCGAGTTGACTTTGCAAAGGATGCCGCGCGCGGTGAGCATCTCCAGGCCCTGGAGCTGCCGATTGCTGAGGATGCTTGCAGCTTCAATGCCTGTGTAGCGCTTGTGGCGGTAAAAGATCCAGGGATAGATCTTTGCGCCAATATCGGGATCGATCATGTTGATCGTGATCGTCACGTGATCGACCTTGAGTCTTGCGATCGTGTCGACATGATCAGCTAGCGCCAGGCCGTTCGTCGAGAGGCACAGCTTGAGATCTGGCGCGAGTTTATTGACGAGCTCGAACGTCTTGAATGTCTTGTCCGGATTCGCCAGGGGGTCGCCAGGGCCAGCAACGCCGACCACGCTCATCTGAGGGATCGCGGAAGCGACCGCCAGCACCTTCTTGGCGGCCTGCTCCGGCGTCAACTTCTCGCTGACAATGCCGGGGCGCGATTCGTTGGCGCAATCGTATTTACGATTGCAGTAATTGCACTGAATATTGCAGGCGGGCGCGACCGCGACATGCATGCGGGCATAATGGTGGTGCGCCTCCTCGCTGTAGCAGGGATGGTTCTTCACCTTTTCCCAGACCTCATTTGGCACATTGCCGATGCCGGCCTGAGATCCGCAGCTCGCCTTGCCGCTTCCACCGACCGTACCGCAGCTCTTGTGCTTAGCCATGACTTGCATGGTCTCGCTGATCTCGCCGCCGCCGCAGGATACCTGGTGTTGCGCTGAACTACTCATTTTTCCAATTCTCTTCGCAAGTCGAATCCTTCCAGGCAAGCATCCCCAGAATCGTTTCTGAAAAGCCAAGAGCAACTGGCGTGCCATACCTGCCACAAACGAATTTTTGGTTCGCTTCAAGCAGTTAGATAACGCCTGCTCGAATGTCCGTTTTATCAACTCATGTTGGAAAGCTGACAGAAATTGCGATCACAAGAGCGCTGGCCGCGCTATGATGACGGCGGGTACGCTGCTTCATCTATGCCCTTGGGCCAAGAGCATGGCGGCTGGTGTCGTTGAAAGTTGATCTTGTCGCCGAAATGTGACGCGTATGCAAAGCACAATCCGCAAAAGACGTTTCCGGACGCTTTGAAGGACAACTTGAACCGGCGATCCTACGTAGATGCAGACAAGAAGCAGCCCCCTGTTGCCGACCTATGTCGTGAAGATCACGCGGGCCCCTGCCCTGATACTCCGGAAGGCATTGTCGGGGTGAAGAGAAACGCGAGTGGCCAGGGTGCCGACGGCCATGAATTGGACCGTGCGTCCAAACGTTGGTTGGCATCTCGAAAAGGTCGTGCGGGTTTGGACGCCGATCAGATTCGTAAGGCTGCAGCCGCCTCGGTCGACATCGCACGAACTGCCGTCCAACAACTACACTACGTCGCTGACGTCTCGGTATCCAGCCAGCCGATCCTGCTCTTCAGGAAACGCAGGCCCAGCACCAACAAGCTGGCGTGCTCCCTGTTGTCCTTGCCATAGCCGTGGCCGCCGGCGGCATGCTCGTAGAAATAAGCCTCATAGCCCATCGCCTGCAGCTTCGCTGCCATTTTGCGCGCATGTCCGGGATGGACGCGATCGTCCCGCCGCCTGGTGGCCATCAGGATCGGTGGATAGGACTGCCCGGGTCTTGCGGCATGATAGGCAGAATAGGTCTTCAGCCACTCCCACTCCCCAGCGTTGTCGGGATCGCCATATTCGGCGAGCCAGTTCGCCCCGGCGAGCAATTTGGTGTAGCGGCGCATGTCGATCAGCGGGACGGTGCAGAACAGTGCGCCAAAGAGCCCGGGATATCGCGTGAGCATGTTGGTAATGAGGATGCCGCCGTTCGATCCACTCTCGGCCCCGATCCGCTTGGCCTGTGTCACGCCGCGCTTAACGAGATCGGCGGCGACGGCTGCGAAATCGTCATGCGACAATCTCTTGCCGGCCAGCCGGCCGGCGTCGTGCCAGCGCGTGCCGAACTCACCGCCGCCGCGCAAATTTGCCTGAACCGTGGTGCCGCCGCATTCAAGCCAAAGCTTACCGAGCGCGGAATTGTAATACGGTTTCACGGAGATCCCAAACCCGCCATATCCGCTCAGATGGACCGGCGCGTTGCCGGTCTGTCTGACCGGGCCGGTCTGTAGGTAGGGAATTCGCTCACCGTCGATCGAGATGGCCTCGTGCCGCGTGACCACGCAGTGCTCCGCGGCAAACGTCTTCGGCGCCTGCTTCAGCACGGCGGGACTGCCAACGCCCCGCTCCATCAGGATGAGGGACGGCGGGGTGAGCGGATCCTCGACGTGAGCCAGCAAGTCGCCATTGCTCTCGGACGGATTGCGATCGAGAGACCAGATGTCGACCACGCCAAGATCAGGAAGCCCGCCCAATTGCTCGCGGATCCAGCCATGATCGGATGGCGTGCAGATCTCGAAGACTGGCCGGAGTTCGTCGAGAATACAAAGCACAACTTTGCCCGCACTCCAAAAGAAGCTCTGCAGCGCACGGCGCGGCCCCGGCTCGAAGAGAATCTCGAACTGGCGGCTGCCCGCCAGGAATGCCGGCAGCGGGATGACGAGCACCGTATCCGCGGCATAGGTCTGCCCTGCCACAGACCAGGATTCGCGCGGCTTCAGGGCAAGCCAGTTGCGATGCGACCGCATCCAGATGTTACTTGGCAAGTCGAGCCTCGTCTTGGCGCCCGTTTCATCGCCCAGCCAGACCACGCAATTGGAGACGTCTGTCGCATCGAGGAACCAGATCCTGGGCGGCACGACAGTGTCGTCAACACTGCAACCGACGGACACATGAGCGGCCTTGGCCTCAAAGATCACTGCCGCTTTGTCAACATGCGTACCACGCCGCCACAGCCTCACCGTGCGCGCATAGCCGGTGGTCGCGGCCATGCCATCGCCATGGGAGCTTAACAACACCAGCGTATCGGAATCGAGCCATACGCCGCTGCCTTTGGCTTCCGGCAAGATAAAGCCATCGTGGATGAAGAGCTTCGTGTCTGAATCGAATTCACGCAAAGTGACGGCATCGCTTCCGCCGCGCGATAGACTCAAGATCCATCGCGAGTGATTTCCAGGCGGTGCGGCCGTGGCGTTCAGAAGCCAGTCTTTGCCTTCGCTGACGGCAAGTTGATCGAGGTCCAGCAGAATGTCCCATGACGGCTTCAGCGTGCGATACTCTTTCAGAGTGGTTCGCCGCCAGAGGCCGCGTGGATTAGTGGCGTCCCTCCACAGATTGTAGAGATACCCGCCGCGCCGGCTGACATAGGGGATATTGTCAGGTCGGTCGTAAATCGCTGTCAGCGCATCTCCGTCTCGTTCGGCTGCGGGTCCGCCAAACACCTCCAGGGTTCTGCTATTCTGCCGCTCGACGAAGTTCAGCGCCCGCGCGCCTTCGATCTGTTCCAACCATAGATAGGGATCATCGTCAGGAGCGGAGGGCGTTGGCCTTCCAGTTCGCGCGCCATCGACGCTCCTTGTCTGACCATGCTTCATTTACAACCTTAGTCTTGACGCGTAGTTCGACTGATTCAAGGATTTGCATCGCGAACGTTGCATCAAGATTTGCAAGCTACGAGCTGGCCCGAGATTCAATCCTCTCGAAACTGAATCTTGCGGAGTTGCAGCAATTGGCCTGACGCTGTTAAGATGTGCGGAATGCAACGACCGGGCTGGCGATGTCAGCACAATGGGCCCTCGCGAGGGCCTTCCCACCAACGCCATCTCGCTGGCCCAACGCCTCAGTGCTGGCCTAGGCCGAGATATTGCGTGTGGCACCGCGCGTCGGCGCCTTCTTGGTTCCCAAGAATGCTTCGAACGCTTCCGGAGTCATCGGCACGCTCGGCTGGAACCTTCGGTCACGCCAAGCCAAAGCCAGAGAATGATGTGGCCTTCCTCGCAGGGGCCAAACCGCTCCGCCAAGAATAGCTTCCGCATCCGCCGGTTTGGCGAGGTTCTGTGGAGTCGCAGCATTCATCATTCGGTTGCTTCGCCGCCGCGCTTCTTGGCGTTGATAGTGATTGGAAGGATGGTGTCACTCGCCATCGCGGGTAGGTCGAGCACCCAGCCATTCGCGATTCGAATCCAACCACCCCACAGCGTCTCGTGCTCACATTCGACAATCGACTCCTCAAGATCCTTCTTGGGCACATAAATCGAAAGTCCCGTCTCGGGCGAACGGCGAATCATGACCTTCATAGGAGCTCCGCAAGTTGTGATCTCTCGCCCGCGCGCTCCTGACACGCACGCCACAAGGCTCTCTGTTTGGCATTGATGTCCGCCAGGACTTGCAGGACACGATCGATCTCATCCGCCGCCGTCTCGCGCGACAGCGAGAAGCGAACCGCACCGCGCAAAAAGGCCGGTGGTACTCTCATCGCGCGCAGGACATGGGACGGCTCCATCGAGCCGGACGCGCAGGCTGAACCGAGTGAGACGGCAATTCCGTTGCGGTTCAGGTGGTCGACGATGGCCTCTGCTTCGAGATGCTCGAATGCAATGTTAGACGTATTTGGCAAGCGGTTCTTGATATGACCAAGCACGATGCAACAGCCGAGAGCGAGAATGCCTTGCTCCAGCCGGTCGCGAAGGACGCCAATCTGCATCTGCTCTTGTACGAGGTGTGCCGCAGCGAGTTCCGCCGCCTTGCCGAGCCCAATAATGCCCGGAACGTTTTGGGTGCCAGCGCGGCGATGCCGCTCCTGTGCGCCGCCGAAGATCAGCGGTCGGAACTTGATGTCCTTGCGCACATAC
Organism: Bradyrhizobium sp. 137; assembly: GCF_023074095.1. NCBI lineage: Bacteria > Pseudomonadati > Pseudomonadota > Alphaproteobacteria > Hyphomicrobiales > Nitrobacteraceae > Bradyrhizobium > Bradyrhizobium sp. 137. The sequence goes on along the minus strand of NZ_JADPKU010000075.1, from coordinate 23,728 downwards.
AGCGCGCCGATCCCCTTCGGACCATGGAGCTTATGGCCGGAGAGCGACAGCATGTCGATGTCCGTAGTCTTCAGGTCAATCGGAATCCGCCCGACCGCCTGGACCGCGTCGGTGTGAAAGAGCGCGCCGACTGAGCGCGCCATCCTGGCGAGGGATTTCACCGGAAAGATCGTACCGGTCTCATTATTGGCCCACATGACCGAGGCGATTGACGTGCGCCTCGACAATGCGTTGCGATAAGCCTCGATGTTCAATCGGCCGCTTGCATCGACCGGAATGACATGGGTCTTGATTCCTCGTCGGCCCAGCTCCTCGGCAAGGGACAGCACGGCTGGATGCTCAACGGCCGTTGTGACGATCTCGTCGCGCCCCTCCTGCACGGCAAGCGCGGACAGGATCGCTGTGTTGTCGGATTCAGTCGCGCCCGACGTGAAGACGATCTCCTGATCGAATGCCGCGCCAACGAGGGCCTGCAGCTTCTGGCGCGCTTGCTTCAATGCGGGCGCAACCTCAATGCCGAATACATGCGCGGACGACGCATTGCCGAATTGCCCAGAGAAGAACGGCAGCATTGCCGCGACCACCAAAGGATGGGCACGGGTCGTCGCGTTGTTATCCAGGTAGATCTGCCGCACGGACTGTCCGCTCTGCACTTAAGGCCCCACTTTGGCAGCTCCGGGGAGCGGGATCAGGCGGACGAACTCGCCGAGCCGCTCGATCAGGCGCGCTTGAATGGCCGCGAGCGTCGTTCCCGCAAGCTTGCATAACATGCAGGCGCCGGTGAGCCTGACCATGATCTTGTTGCCTTCGATTTCGACGAGCTCACAATCCCCACGATCACGCCTGAGCCTTGGCCGACTCTCATCGAGCACGGCGCGGACAATCCGCTCGCGATCGGAAGGCTCTGCAGTCGAAGATTGCTTCGTTCGTTCAGCCTTCAGGCCCATGTTCGATGCTCCTTCCATTGCGAATGGTCCGAAGGCGGCTCAGCTGAACGATTTGCCGCAGGAGCAGCTCGATTTGGCATTTGGGTTATCGAAGCGGAACCCTGATCCTTCGAGCGACACCACGAAATCGATCGTGGTGCCGTTGAGATGCGCCCGGCTCGCCTTGTCGACGAAGACTTTGATCCCGTCTTGCTCGAACACGGGCTCATCGGAGACCGGCTCATGGGCAAGACCCATTTTGTATGTGAACCCTTGGCAACCGCCGCCTTCGACCATGACCCGCAAACCGCTTGCCGGCTGGGCTGTCGAGGAGATTGCGGCCTTCAGTGCGTTGATGGCGCTATCCGTTAGGTTGATCATTTCTGGCTCGCTCTCAGTTTCTGTCGCGAGGCACAATTCGCAAATCCCATGCCAGTCGAGATGCAGCTGAAATCAATTGGTTTTGCAGGCGGCGACCATACGATTTGCGACCCTGTCGGCTTTGCGACAGGCGGTTTTCCGGCGTCCCGACCTCATCCGGCCGAGACCTCGTGATGGTGCCGGCACGTATTCATGCACATTGCGCCAAGCCGCCGCTTACGCTGTGCGTCGCTGCAGACATAGGCGCACGGCAAACAACTTGCATAGGGTTAGCGGACACGCCGCGTTCGGCGATGAATGTACACGACAGATTGAGGAGCCTTCCATGACGTCGATCGACAACACCGCTCTTGGCCAGTTGGACAAGGAGGGGCGGTTGCTGAATGCGGTGCTTAAGAGCGAGACAACGAAGTCGGGGCGATTTGGATTTCGGGGCGACATCGCGCTGAAGTTCCAAGCCCAGCTCGCCGACGAAAAACGACCGCCGGACTATTCCATCGAACAAGTTCTTGCAATCGCGCAGGAAGGCGAACCGACCATCCCAGTCCTTGCCGGATATCTGCATTCCTTCGCCTATCTACCTCAGGCCGCAAAGGTTCTGGATGGCAGGCTGAGCCCCAAAGGCAGCTATTTCATGTTCTGCAACAACATTGATCTGCTCGCGAAGTACCGCACTAAGATAGGCGACATCACCTTCCGCATTCTGCCTTGCGACGAATCAACTGTATGGAAGGAGATGATGGACCTCGCCGGCGTCGACAAGAATGACATCAAGAAGCTCGGTACGGCCGGTAGGCTCGACTACTTGCTCGACGCGGCCAAGGACATCGGTGGATCATACACGGAAATTTCATACGAGGACGGCCTGGCCAAAATGGAGCCGGTGAAGAACAGAAGCGAAAACCGCCCCGTCTGAGGCATCGCCTCAGACCCTCTCTCTCGCCAGCTCGACGAGTATGCCGCAGAGAGAGTCACTGCACCCGCTTCGCCGGGACTGGCTCTGACAAGCCCTGGTGCCTACCTTTCGGGAGAGAACACACCGCCACTCTGCTAAGCGTGTGTTGGTCAAGAGCACTGTCGTCAATTGCACCGAGGAGCGGCTGGCCGCGACGGTCCGGCTGACCGCATCCATGGGGATCCGGACATTCCAGTGCTCATCGGTTCATGATCGCGGTCACATTTCAGAGGGCGGATCGACGATGTATGGATCGGCTTTCGCGCTGTGCGCCAGGCCTTTGCCAGCCTGCGTGGCGCAGAGATGTCGCGCGTCGATGCTCGCCAGCCGACAGTTGTCGACGAGCTGCGCCCATGGACGATGGAAACCGACCCGGGGATTGGGTAACGCGCAGGTTGCATCGCTCGAGAGAACCCAGCGAGCCAGCGTCGAGCGGTTTGCCTCGTACATGCAGTTCCGCAGAGCCTCAAAATGCGACGGCGGGGTGCCGGTCGATCGAGCCAAGCCAAGCGATAGCTGAGCAGACTTGGCCGCACGTCCTCAATGATGTGAGAACGAAGCGAAGCTATGCAGAATGCCGCAACCGAAGCTGTCCCAGGACCTGTACCTAAATAGCGCCAGGTGATTCCCTCTCCTGCGAGTTTTTGATTCGGGGGCGAGAGAATGCGCGCGGGTTTGTTTTGGCTGAATGATTGGCAATGGGGACGTATCGAGCCTCATCTGCCGACGGGACTGACGGGGCCGGATCGGGACGACGACCCGGGATCATTCACACGCTGCAGTCGGGTGCGCGATGGGGCGACTGCCCGCGTGAATACGACCCTTACACGACCGTCTACAATCGCTTCAACCGCGGGGCCAAGCGCGGGCGATGGTGCGCAATCTTCGAAGCGCTGGCCAAGCCCGGCGAAGACGGCGTCGTGCTGTCGCTCGACTCGACCTCGATTAAAGCTCACCGGTGTGCCTCCGGCGGAAAAGGGGGGAGCACAATCAAGCAATCGGCCGCGCGCGCGGAGGCCGCACGACAAAAATCCATGCGCTGAGCGATCCGCTCTGCCGGCCGGTCGTGCTGCATCTGACCCGAGGCCAGAATGCCGATATCGCGGCGGCGCCCGATGTTCTGGCGCTCGGGCGGCCCATGAGCGCGCTCCTCGCTGACAAAGGGTATGACGGCGTCGACCTTCGCGGCGAAATTGTTCGTCGCGGCGCCCGTCATCCCTAACAAATCCAACCGCGTTGTCATCCATCGCTTCAACAAACGCGCCTACAAAGGCCGAAAGTCATCGAGCGCTGTTTTTGCAGGCTCAAAGACTTCCGCCGCATCGCCACCCGATACGACAAGCTGGCCGGGAATTTCTTGGCCACTGTTCATCTCGCCGCTCTCGTCGCATATTAGCTCAATTGAGTCTGGCACCTTCGGCGCCTGCCGGTAGGGCAGCATGCTTCCTAGCCGCGCCGTCAGTTCCATCAGCTCCGGTGTCGCTCGATCGGGACAAATTTCCTTCGGCGGCGGAAAGCACCGACCATCCCTGGACGGCATTCCCGGCACAGCATCCGGGGATTGCGAACCTCAACGGTGCCGCAGACGGTTCGGATCGGGCGTGTCGTGTAGTCCTTGACGCGGTCGGAACGTATGGCACTCCGGGCAAACCCGGCGAAGAAGGGCATACGTCTCCGCCTCATGATTCACGACCGCGTTCTGCAGCGCTGCCATGATCTTCTTGCTATCGCCGATCGACAAGCCGATGTCGCCGTCGAATAGGCTCTCCCAGCTCTTGTCTATGCGGACCTCCTTCCGGCATGTTTCACCAAATTCGTTCCGGCCCTCGATCGTAAGCGTCCATTCCACCGCCATCGCTTTGTCTCAAAACGATGCTGATGGACTGCTCGAGCCTAACAACCCGTGTTTGACCCCAGAGAAGTTACCGGTCTCCTCACGACCGACCGCGCATGACCGGGCGTCAATGTGGATCGCTACTCCTTCATTGCAATGGACTTGCACCATCTACTCCTTGCCGGTCTCCCGGCCCACCTTGTTCCGACCCCTTCAGGGGCTCAGCTCGTTCGGCTTGGCCGATCACCCCGATCAAAGCATCGACATAAGCGTCAAATGCGGCTTCACTCTGAGCTGTCCAGTCGGGCATCGCCGGGCGCTTCCCTGATCACGAAGCAACACCCTAACAAATCCGCGCCAGCGCGAATCCACCCGCATCCGCGACTTTCTGACTCAGTAAGACTAGGCGCCCGCCGCCACGTGCGGGCGACGCCGGCATCAACCGGCGGGCAGATGCGCCGAGGGCAACAAGCGCGCCTGACGCAACGCCGCGAGATCAGCCGAGCCGGTGCAGAAGCAGGCGACGGCCAACTGGCGGATGACGATCTCGAAATGCGCGACAACCGCCTCGGTGGATACCGTAGCCGCGCGCAGCACGCCGGCCGCCTGCCCGGCGATGTCCGCGCCCAGGCGAATGGCCTTGGCTACGTCGACGCCGTCGCGGATTCCGCCCGACGCGATCAGCTTCACCGTTGGCAGCGCCCGACGTACCGCCTGCACGCCGGCCGGGGTCGGAATCCCCCAATCGGCGAACGCCATCGCCACTGCACGGTCGGCGGCATCGCGGGCGCGCTCGCCCTCCACCGCGGCCCAACTGGTGCCGCCGGCGCCGGCAACATCGATCACCGCCACGCCCGCCTCGACGAGCGCACAGGCCACCGAGGCGGACAGGCCCGAGCCCACTTCCTTAGCCACGATCGGCACGCCCACGCTGCGCGCGGCGCGAGCGATCTGCGCCAGGACGCCGCGCCAGTCGCGGTCGCCCTCCGGCTGTACCGCTTCCTGCAGCGGATTGAGATGGACGATGAGTCCATCGGCCTCCAGCGCATCCACCGCCCGGCGCGCCAGGTCCAGGCCGTCGGTCTCGCGCAGTTGCGCAGCGCCGATATTGGCCAGCAAGGGAATGTCTGGGGCCAGGCGGCGCAGCGCGCGTGTCAGCCCCTGGGAGTTGCGGGATTGCAGGCTCACGCGCTGCGAACCGACGCACATGGCGATCCCCAAGACTTGCGCTGCCTCGCTCAGATGCCGGTTGATGGCCTCGGCGCGTGACGTGCCGCCGGTCATAGAGCTGATCAGCAGCGGCGCGCGCATGGTCTTGCCCAGCAGCGAGGCGCGCAGGTCGATCTGCGTCAGGTCCAACTCGGGCAATGCGCAGTGTTCGAAACGGATGTACTCCCAGCCGGCGGCGATCGTGGCCGGCGCCGTTCGCCGATCCAGCACGATGTCCAGATGGTCGTCCTTGCGCCGGCTCAGGGCGGTGTCGCTCATGCTCGCTCCATCCGTCGCATCGGGCGACAGCGTTGCGTCGGATCGGACCGACGGCAGCGCGCGCACGCCGCCGCCTCCCGCGCGTTCAGGCCGGCGCACGCTGGCCTCCCCCGCAGCGTCGCTGCGGTAGCGGCTGGTCGAGGTCTGGTAGTACTGCCCGCGGATGGCCGCCATGGCCTCGATCAACGGTCCCCACGGCGCGGGAAAGCGTTCTGAAGCCATCACCCGGTGCAGCATGCGCGTATGGCCGGCCAGCTCGTCGTTGAGGAACTCCACCACAGGCATAGCCGGATAGCGCTGCAGCAGCAGGATCGCCGCGTTATCGGCCTCGCCGGCCGACCTGTCCTTGTCGCGTCCATGCAGATCGTTCTGCAGGCGCCCTATCGCGGAGATGAGCCGCAGGACCTGGCGAAACGCCGGACGCGCGCGCAAGGTCGCCATGTCCAGCCCCCACAGCAACGACAGGCAACAGAACACGTTCGTGTAGGCGATCGAATCGATGCCGTTGTGCAGGTATTCGGCGTAGGACCAGCATTCCGCCCCTGCCGCCTGCGCGTGTCCGGCGCGCAGCGCCGCGCAGTAGCACCGAGTATCGGCAAGAAGCTGAGCATAGTCGCGACGATCGTAGGCGAGCGCGGCCAGCGAAGCACGCAGCACAGCGCAGCCTTCGAATCCGGGGAGCGCGCACGGCACGCCCTGCCCCAGCGCCTGCTCCACCGCAGCGAGCTGCTCCGGCGCGATCAGGCCAAGGTCGTTGCAATCGTCGAGCCAGAACAGCAGCGCCAGTTCGCGATAGAACGCCACGATCAGCGTTTCGTCCTGCGGATCGCGGCCGGTGCGGGCGCTGGTGTCGCGCAGGCTCGGGTGGATGCGCTGCAGGATGTACTGGCCGCCCCTGACCGCTTCCGCGGCATGCTCGTCGGCGAACCCGGTCAGGGAACGACCCCACTCCAGCACCTGCTGCAGCGCGCGTTCGGTCTGAATCATGGCGCCGCTCCTGCTCCCCCGGCCGGGACGCGCCGCCCCCAACGAAGCGCCAGCCACAACCCGGCGAGTTCGGCCACGCGCACGACCCGGGTGGGGCAATACAGTTCCTTGCCGATCCACAGCTGCGTCTGCGGCAATGCATGCGCCGCATGGCGGGCGAGCATCCACTCCAGCGCACGCGCCACCGCCTGCGCGATGCGCCGGCGCCCTGTCGGCTCTTCGCTCCCGTCCATCACGTACAACGCGAACAGCGCATAGGCGGTTTCCTCGAATGTGGACGCGCGACCGGCGCCCCAGCCGCCGTCGTCGCGCTGCGCCTGCAGCAGCGCCGCCAGCGCGCGCTCGTCGCGCCACTGGGGCTTGCCTTGCGCCAGCGCAGCGATCGCATGCGCGGTGGGATACAGCCACGAAACGTGCCATTTTTCGTTGTCCCATAGACCGTGCGTGTTGCGATTGGCCTCGACGTAGGCGCTGGTGCCGGCGGCGGGCTTTCCCAACAGTCGCAACGCATGCAGGGCATGGATGTTGGTCGACACCGAGGCATTGCGCTCGCCGGGGAAGGTGACGAACAGCTCGCCAATTTCGAAATGGCGCAACGGATCGACCGCCGGGTCGCGGCCTGCAAGGCGCAGGACGCACAACGCAACGGCGGTGTCGTCCGCATCGGCCGCGAAGTGCAAGGCCGGTCCCAGACCGCGCACGCCCAGACGGGCGTCGAGCTGCGCGATGATCACGCGCACCGCCTCGGCGAGCGCGGGATGCGCGAACAGCCCGGCCAGATGCAGGGTGTACAGCGACCAGCATGGCTCGAACACATTGATCGGCCAGACGTTGGGAACGACACCTTCGATGCCGCTGCGCGTCGCCCGCGATGCCGCCTGCAGATACGCGTCGGCGCGCGCGGCCTGCGGCGTGCTCCCCTGTGTCACGGCGTGCGCACGACACGCCGCGGTGGCCGCCGGACTGATGCCGATGCTGCCGTCGTCATCCGGGCATGCGGTGGTTAGCGACGTGCCCCAGGCTTCCCAGGAGTGCAGCAACGGATGGCCGCTCGGCAACGTCGCCACCGCCCCCAGCTTGACTAGGCACGCTTGCCGCAACGGCAACAGCGCCGAGTGGCGCGGAAACGCCACGCCGCCCAGCAAGGATGCGGCCTCGCCGCACAACTGCGGCAGGATCAGCTCCGCGCCGATCGGCGCGTCTTCCGGCACCGTCTGCGCGTAGGGATCGGGCTCGCGCTCGAGGAACCGGGTTGCAGCCTGGACTGCGTCGGCAGCGCCGGGAAGACGATCGGCACGCTGCAATGCCAGCAACGCCGCCCAAGTGGGCGCATGGCGGAACAGCGGGAAGTCCGATTTTCCCCATCCTCCATCGGCCTGTTGCTGCGCGATGAGCCACGCGTATGCGTCCTGCCGACCGGTGACGTTGCCGCGGAACTGTAGAGCTCGCGCCGTGTCATAGACGGACGGGCCGACGCTGCCGCCGTCGCTCATCTCGCTCAGCAGGTGGCGCAATTCGGAAAGGATCTGTTCAGACAGCGCGTTCACTCGGGATGTTCCTTCTGCAGACGGTTCGGGCAGACGCCGCGCACGTCGCCGCAGGCCCGTCGCGGCCCGGCGCATGGGCGGTGCCGGACGGTCGCCCTGCTCCGGCGCGGCGACGCGCCGATGCTGGCGCCGGTCCGCCGCATAGGCTTGCGCGCAGCGCGCCGCGGCCGTGCTGGGCAACCGCTGCGATCGGCGCCGCGGACTCGGACACAGTGCAGCATGCACCGCTGCCGCCGGGCGATCGCAGCGGCAGGGGCGACTCCATGCGGACGGGCGCGCTCATGCGCATGGCGCGTGCTTGAACAGATACGCGTTGGCCCGCTGCAGCATCTGCGCCAACCGTTCCGCACGAGGGCCCAGCGGAGCGATGGCCTCCCCGGCGTCGCGCAACAAATCCAGCGCGAACTGGCGCGCTGCCTGCAGCCCCATGATCGACGCGCAGGTCGGCTTCTGCGCCGCCGCGTCCTTGCCGGGGGTCTTGCCCAGCGTCGCGGTATCAGCTGTCGCGTCGAGAATGTCGTCGACCACCTGCAACGCCAGGCCGAAACAGGCGGTGTAGCGATCGAGCGCACAGTACAGCGCAGCGTGCGCGGCATCCTCCGCGATCGCGCATAGCGCGCCCATGCGAACGGACGCGCGCACTAGCGCTCCGCTCTTCATCCGGTGCATCGCCACGATCCTGTCCAGCTCGACGTGCTTTCCGACCAGCGACAGATCCATGGCCTGCCCGCCTGCGGCACCCTCGGCGGACACCGCCTGCGCCAGTTCGCGCACGAGCGCGATACGGTTGTCGCCCGGCGCATCCAGGCTCGCCAGGGTCAGGAAGGCGTGCGCCTGCAGCGCATCGCCGACCAGGATCGCAGTGGCTTCGCCGAACTTGACGTGCACGGTCGGGAGGCCGCGGCGAAGCACGTCGTCGTCCATCGCGGGCAGGTCGTCGTGGACCAGGGTACAGGCATGCATCATCTCGAGGGCGGCGCCGACGTTGTCGAGCATGTGCGCCGGCGTGTCAGCCAGTGCGCCGGCAGCCAGACAGAGCAAGGCGCGGGTGCGCTTGCCGCCATTCAAGGTGGCGTAGCGCATCGCCGCCATCAGCTCGGTCTCACCGTTGTCTTCGGCGCAGAGAAGACGCGCCAGCGTCTGTTCGACCCGCTTTGCGCCGTCCTGCATCCAGATCTCCGGCAGCAGCCTGCCGGACGCGCCGCGCACCTGCGCGCCCAATCCGCCGAGCGCGGAAACGCCAGTTCGGTCGTCCTGTAGCGTAGAACCGGTCTGCATGTTGTTCATGTCCTTGTACCTGACACGGCCACGGCGAGCGCCGAGCCGCCGCGGTGTTGCCGGCGTCGCACCGAGCGCACGCGCCGAGTGCAGCAATGCCGCGCGTCGCCGGCGCCGCTGCCTCGCCACACGGGGATGCGATGCCAGCTCATGAGAATTCGATGCGGATTGTCATGGACGGATGTGCGGTCGGGTAATAGCGCCGGCCTTTTTCGACGCCGCTCAGCAACCGCGGCCGCACCCCGGCCTTGTGCATGGTCAGCGCCAAGGCGATGCAGAACTGCACCAGTTCCAGCCATACCAAGTGGTAGCCGATGCAGACGTGTGGGCCGGTACCGAACTGCAGCATGTCCACCGGCTGGATCGGCTCCGTGCGTTGCAGCCACCGCGCCAGGCGGAACTGATCAGGCGCCTCGTGCAGCAGCGCCGAGGTCGAGAAATGGAGCAGCGGGATGCACAGATGGGTGCCCGCGGGAATGCGCCGTTGGCCGAGTTGCAATTCCTGCAGCGCGCGACGCGGCAGGAGCGTGGCCGTCGGATGCACGCGCAGCGTCTCGCGGAACAGCGCCTCGGCGACCGGACACTGCGCCAGGTCCGCGTGCCGGGTCGGCACCGCGCCCACGCGTTGCGCCTCCTCGACCAGGGCGTCCCACAGCACAGGCTGCCGCGCCAGCTCGATCACCATCCAGGCCATCGTCGAGGCAGTGGTGTCGTGACCCGCAAGCAGCAGCAAGCGGATATTGGCGACCAGGACGTCATCGGAGAGCGCATCTTCGCTGCGATCGAAAGCGCTCACCATCTCGTTGATCAACCCCGTGCGCGCGGCATGCGCGCGCACGTCGCGGACGAACTGGCGCAACTGCGCGTCGATCCAGTCGCGGGCGGCGCGGCCGCGCCGCAAGGGCAGTCCGGGCAGGTCGACTGGGGGCGCGACGATCAACTGCACCACTTGCCGGTACTTGCGATGCCATCCCGGCAGGTCCTGCGCGGGGATTCCCATGAGGCTGAAGATGAGCTTGAGCATCAGGTCGCCGGTTTCGCGCAGGATGGTTACGTCGCCGCGGTCGCGCCACGCCTGCACCCGTGCCCGGATGACGGGCACGAACAGGTCGCCGATGCCGGCCTGGGTCAGCCCCTTGGGCAGGAACGCCGCCTTGATCGCATCGCGCGCCTGCCGGTGCGCGCCGCCGTCCTGGGTAACCAACGTTCCGCCAAGCAATTCGGGCGCGATCTCTTCGATCAGCGCCGAGGACACGTCCTTGTGCCGGAGCAGTGCGAACGCATCCGGATCCACGCAGGTCATCAGGTGTCCGGCAGGGCCGAAATCCAGCCAGAAGTGGCTGCCCAGCGTCCGTTCCGCGCGCCGCAGCAGGCGCGGCAGGTCGCAGACGATGGCGGGAAGATGCCCGACCAGGGGGAAAGCGCCGGGCACGACCGGGATGTCGTGCCGCAGCCGGTGCCGACGGTCCAGCGGGTTGAGCAGCATGGCCATCAGCAGCGCGGCGCCGCGGCCGCTTCGGCGGTGTGCCGGCAGGCCGCGCGGCGCGGCTGTTGCCACCGTCGGCGTACGTCGGCACATGCGCCGGCATGCCGCCGTCGATGCACACGACCTGGCCGGTGATGAACGCAGCATCGTCGTAGAGCAGGAATGCCATCAGCGCGGCCACGTCCCTCGGGGCAGCCGACGCGCGGCAGGAGCTGGTGCCGGCGCAGATGCCGTTGCATGCACTCGTGCAGCTTGGCGAGGAGACGCTCCGTCATGACGAGACCCGGCGCAATCGCGTTGCAGCGGATCTGCGCATGACCGTACTGGGTAGCGAGCGAGGCCGACAGCATTTTCATCGCCGCCTTCGACGCGGCGTAGGACGTCTGCGCGGTGTCACCGCTGAGCCCCTGGCACGACGACATGTTGACGATCGCACCACCGCCGCGGGCATATGGCCTGCCGGCAGCAGAGCAGCATGGCGCGCAGATTGGTCGCCATGTTCTGATCCCAGACCGCCAGGTCCAGGTCGAGGATCGCACGGTGGCGCGGGGTCAGATGCATGTCGCTCCACCAGCAGGTCGACCCCAGCGAAGTGCCGCTCCGCAGTCTCGAGCAGCGCTGCGCGCATCGGCGATGTCCATGGCCAGGGCCAGCGCGTGGCCCGCTTCGGCCGCGACCTGCGCGGTGCAGGCGATGGCCGCCGAGCCATCAATGTCGGCCACTACCACTCTGCCGCCCTCGCGTGCGATGGCGAGGGCGCATGCCTTGCCAACGGCGCCGGCGCCGGTCACCACGGCCACCTTGCCTTCAAACCGTGCCATCGTGTCCTCCTGGATTGCGTTGGTCTTTCGCGGCATGCCGCTCGGCCCCCGCAGGAGAAGGCGCAGGGCCGACGCTGGCGCGCTCGTCATCACCAGCGTCGCTTTCGATGACCCGAATGGCGGCGACCGGGCACTGGCTGGCCGCGAGTCGCATGGCGGCGTGCAGCGCCTGCGGGACCGTCGCCACGCACACTTCGGCCACGCCGTCGGGTTCGCGTTGGCGAAAGGTGCCCGGCAGCGTCAGCACGCACTGCCCGCTGGTTGCGCACATATCCTGGTCGACCAAGATGCGCATCTCAGCCCCCCTGCGCATGCAGCCGCACCGGCAGCGCGCGGAACGTCCTAAGGAACTCGGAGGTCTCCCGCGTCGGCGGCTCGGCCAATGCCAGCGTGGGGAAGCGCGCCTGGATCCGCGGCAGGCTCTCGGCCAACTGCACCCTGGCCAGTTGCGCACCGAGGCAAAAGCGGATGCCGTGGCCGAAGCTCAGCATGATCTTCCCGTCGGTCGACATGCCAGGACTGGTGCCGTAGAACCGCGCGGGATCAAAGCGGTCGGGATCGGCGAAGGCGTCCGGGTCGCGATTGCCGGCCGCGATCAGCACGCGCACGTCCGCGTTCTTCGGGATCACCACGCCGCCCAATTCGATGTCGCGCTGGGCGATACGCAGAGTGGCGCTGAACATGACGGGCGAGTCGCGGCGCAGGACTTCTTCGACGAATGCCTTCACCCCCACGGCGTCTCCCTGAAGCCAGTGCCGCTGTTCGGGATACGCCAGCATCGCCAGGACCGCATGGTCGATGGTCGCAGCAGTGGTTGCGAAGCCGCCCAGCAGCATGCCCCAAAGCATGCTGATCAACTCCGCATCCGACAGCGTGTCGGCATCGTCGTCGTGTGCGCCGACCAGCATCGACACGATGTCGTGGCGGGGATCGGTGCGCTTGCGCTGTATGAGGTCGCCGAAGTAGGCCTGCACCCTGGCGCTGGCCGCGTCCGCCGTGGCGAGCTGGGCGTCGCTGGCGTGCGGGCCCAGGCCTTTCAGAATGGGGTCGATGACGGCGGCGAGCCCGAACATGTCGTCCTGGGGCATGCCGAACAGTTCGGCCAAGACCAGCATGGGCAAGGCCAGCGCGAATTCCCGATGCAGGTCCACCGCCTCCCCGCGCTCCAGCGCGGGCGCCATGCCATCCAGGCGCGCTGCGACGATGCGCGCGATGCTCGGCCGCAGGTTGTCGATCTGGCGCATGGTGAAATCGGGCGAGATCAGCCGGCGCAGACGCGTATGCGTCGGCTGGTCCTTCATCGCTAGTGTAGACGCCAGCAGATTGAGTGATAGGCTGGTCGCCGCACGCGGGAAGTGGCGCGCCAGTTCGCCCGGCGCCGGTGCCCGAAACGCATCGCCCGTGGCCGTGAGCGCCCAATAGATGTCGGCGTGGCGGCTCAACAGAAAGAGGCCCGACGCCGCGCGATGCACCGGATCGTGCTCGCGCAACCAGTGCATAAACGGATACGGGTCGTGGATGCGCGCTGGCGACGCCAGTTCGGCGAAGGCGTCCCGGCATGCTGCCGTGGTTTCTTGCACGTCCATCTTGGTTACCTGTTGGCTGGCTGATCTGATCGGCGCGCGCCAGGCGCGCCGGCAAATTGCGGAGAACATCGCGATTCCCGGCGGCGTCCGAGCATCACCAGAGCACCGGGAACCCCTCGAACCCGCCAGTGATGATCTCCTTGCGCAACTTCGCTCCTTCGGGCGCCACGGCCAGGCGCAGCGCGGGAAAGCGCGGGAAGATCGAACCGAACACCACCTTGAGTTCAAGCCTGGCCAGCGCCACGACGATGCAGTAGTGCGGGCGGCGAGCCTGTTTGTTAGGGGGCGATTTCGCCGAGGCCCCCTTCCCATAGAATGCTATCTGATGCGGATTTGCCATTTTGCTTTTCTTTCTTCGTTCCATCGATCGCGGTGTCATCCACGAAATGAAGGTCGGTCGGCGGCTCCCAGCTCGCAACGAAGGGTTTCAAAACTCGTGCCAATTTGGCCGACCCAGCAGAAGAAAAGATTGTGATTGCTTTTCAGCGGATTAGCCTGAGGCCAGACAAGAGCTCGGCGAAATAGGCCGGTGTCGCGGACCAACAAAGGCGACAGGACAGTGTCGGATAGTCATCAGACGTCAGACCGGCGACACCTTCTTTATCAGTTCTCCTGAATGACGATTCCAGTTGCTTAGTATATCCGGCCTCTCGCCGCTGTTGCAGCCAAGCCATGATGAGATCCACGCACGCCGTTCCCAATAAATGGTTGGGGCACGAAGCCCGCTTTTTTGCACAGGGTTTACGGTATGCTGATCCACTGTTTCGTCATCACTATTCGCGAGCCTTGCGATCGAGCTAGAAGCGTCAGGTAAACGCGGGATCTCTGCGTTCGTTGCCAGAACAGCATCTGTTCGAAGCGCTAACAAAGACAGTGCTCCAGATCGACTTCACGTCGGTCGTCATGAACGGGATGCTAGAATTCTAGCTCTTCGCGGGAGCGCTCCACGTCGATCTCGCAACATTGGTAAGCCGCGCCGTACCCGCAATCGTGCTTGCCACTTCGCCACCATCACGTCGACGTTTATCGTTGGCTTTCTATTCTGGCAGGCCGCTGGTCTCCTTGGTCAGTCGCTGCCGCTGTCCTGGGCGCTGGTGTTTGGCGCGCTCATCAGCCTGACCGATGCGGTGGCGGTCATACGCTCAAAATGTAAAGGCACCTGAAAGGTCGAGATGCAGGGCGAGTCACTCTTCAACGACGGTGTCGGCGTTGTCGTTTTCACGATCCTGCCGGCCTTCGCCGCGGGGGCCCATGCGAGGTCGCGGCCGATTCGGAAACTGCCGGCTTCACGCCAGAACAGGTAGGATCTGGGCGTTCCCTACCAGCTACTATCTGACAACTGGCTCGTCGATCTCGTCGGAGAAAGCTAAGTCAACCAGGTGGTGTGTGGGTCTGACAGTTTGTTGGGCACACCCGGGCGCAGGCGCTGCAGCCGATGCAAGCGCCTTCGTCCTTCAGCACCATGACCTTCTTTTCGAGCTCATCGTCGTCCTCGTCGAGATCGATGATCTCGCCACCCTCACTTAGCCCCTTCAGCGTCATGACCTCACGGCCGCAGATCTTGTAGCAGCGGCCGCAGCCGATGCACTTCTTGGGATCGATAGCAACCAGGTAGTCCGGCCTCCAATTGCGACCGTCGCGGGTCCTGAATGACATGGCTAACCGTCCGTTATGTTTTGTCCAGCGCCTGGAGATATTGGCGTTTGCTTTCGAGCTCGCTGAAGGCAGCGTGGGCCTTCTGGGCCACGCTCAGGATCGACGACCAGTTGACCGGCAGCTCCTCGGAGAGGTCGTGGAGGTCCATCTTGGCCTGAGTCGCCTTGGCCGACAGCTTCTTTATTTCCGCTTTCAGAATTTCGATGTCGCTCACACTTGCCTCAACAACTCGCCACTTCCGGGAACTTACGGATCATCTGAACGCCACTGTTGACGAATTTGTCGCCTTGATTGGCGAGATCAGAGAGATGGTCGAAACCAAAGCGATGCACGTCGCGCAGGTGCTTGCTCACGACAACGAGCCGGCCGCCGATCAGCACGATCCGACCGAACCCTTCGTGATGCATCTTCAGCATTGGCGAGATCATCACACCGGTCGCCTTCTCGATCGAGAGCGCAACGGCGTCGAAGAACAGCTCCAGCCGCCATGTCGTGTCCGGGTCGGGATTGCCGACGATCGGCAGCGCACGGCGCTTGCGCTTGTCGAGAACGTAGGGTTCGAGCAGCTCGAGATCCGTTTTGCCCTCCGAGGCGCCGTGGGTGTCCTGGGCGCGCCAGATCTTGATGAGCTCTTTCAGAAATGGCCCCTCCGCCGCGGCGGCGGCTGGAGTGACTTCAGACGGATCGGCCATCTTTGTTCCTTCAGGCTTCGAAATCCACCGTACGTTCACGGCTTTTGGTGAGCAGCTTCCGCAGCCAGGGCGGCGGCGACCCCTTCAGCACGGTTTCGAGTTTGACGCAAAGATCGTGGATGGGCTCTGGCTGCAGCACCTTCATGGGATGGATGTTCCTGGCGACGACTCGCGCAGCACCCGAGCCGCCAATCGCCGCAACATAGAGGATTGCGCACTCCCTGATCGCCTCGATCTTCGGCGCGAGCTTATCCTCATTGCCGTCTTCGGTGAGGTCACCGTCGAACTGGATCGCCCCAATAAACCGATGCCCGTCCGGGTCGACCTCGTAGATCGCGATGTTCTTGGCCCAGCCGAAGTGGGCATCGACGTGCTTCAAGTCCTGAGTGGCGAATGCAACTTTCATCCGGGTTGTTTTCTCTACCTGCTCAATGCAACTGGGGCGGATTGGCCTGCGGCCCGCCGCAGGTTGATCGCCAGGTGTCGGGCGTCGGCCCATGGTTGGCTTCGCGGTCGGTGATGATCAGATTGGCGATGTCAAAGATCAGATCGCGCGTGCCGCGATAGCCAGCGATCGTGAGGTGCGCAGCGCCAACGCGATCGAACATCGGAAAGCCGACCCGGAAGAACGGGACATTGAGTCGCGAAGCGGCCTGGCGGCCATGTGAATGCGACATCAAGAGGTCGCAGTCACGCGACCTGGCAAGCTCTTCAAGATCCTCCAGATCGCCGATCAGGACGTCCTCGGTCCTGACCCGCTGGAGCACCGGTGAGTTCGTCGTCGTCACCGCAGCACTTACCTGTGCGCCCATTTCGTGGAGCAAGCTGGAGAGATCGAATAACAAGTCCGGCTCGGCGCCGATCGCGAGCTTGCGGCCGCCGATATGGAAATGTGCATCCAGCATGGCGTCTGCCAGCTGTCCACGCTGCCGGCGATATTTCCAGGGCACCGACCGGCCGCTGATCTGGCTCAGGAAGGCGATGAATTCGTCATTTGGGACAAGGCCACAGAGCCGCTCGAACAGGCGGAACGGCGTGCCTGTCCGCACCTGCATGGCCTCGGCCGCACGGCGCATTTGTGCGCCGATCGCGATCGTCCAGGCCACCTGCCCCATGGTCGCAATCTCGTCCACTCCAATGCCCCCGATCGTGGTGGGCGTGAATTCGTCGGGGATGTGACCGTCCAGCGAACCGGCAACGTCCGGCAGGAACGAGGGCTTGAGCCCAAAATCCTCAAAAATCGTGCGAAGCTCGTCGAGATCGCCGGGCGTGAGGTGACAACCAGGTAGTACGTTGACGCGGGAGATATCGCGCGGTCTCGCTGTGTCGACCGGAGCCACAAGCACCTCGATCATCCGCGCCACTGTCTTGCCCCAGCCATCCTGAAAGGCATCCTTGAAATCCGGGGTCGAGACGTAGACAAGGGGGAGCTTTTCGAGCTTCGGATGCTTCTGTCGGATCAACCGGATGAAGGCTTCGACGTCATCGCCGTTGGTCTCGGTGACGCCAGTCGAATTGATGCCAATGATCTCGGGCTCGACCCGATTGTAGATGTTGAGGATCGCCTGTTCGAGATTCTCGTGGCCACCGAGCACGGTGGCAACCTCGCTCATGGCGGTCGTCTGCATCGGCACGGCTTCATTGAAATGGCGCACGAACAGCGTCAGCCCGAAGGAGGTGCAACCTTGCGGGCCGTGCAAAAGCGGCATCGCGCCGCGCAGGCCCAGGAAGGCAAATGAGCCGCCGATCGGCTGGCTCATTTTGAGCGGATTGACCGAACAGGCTTTCTTCGAGGTCGTGACGATCGCCATGTCGTTCCCCTACTCCGCCGCCTGCAGTGCCGGGGGCTGCAGATCGGAACGAATGTCCTTACAAGCAACGCACCGTGCGGTGGAATTGGTGCACGGCCTGGCGGGCTTGGCGAGATTCGGGCCATGCGCCTCAATCGCGCTCTCACCACCGCCGGCCTCACCTTCATTGGAGGAACTTATCGTATTGACGCCGTTCTTGCTCGCGTCCCGAACTGGATCAGCGGCTTGCGCATACATCTGCGCAACTGTCCTTGCCTGACGCTTCCGGTCGAACTCATCCCATGGCGCGGGTTGGCGGAGCTGATCCCATATCGGATTGTAGAGCGCTTTCTCGATCTCCTCCATGAGATTGACAATCCCGATATACCCCATGTAGGCGTGGCAGCGCTCCTGGTTGATATCGAGCCACGGCATCGCCGCCTTTAGTGCGACGAATTGCGACTTGCCGCCGGAGAGCATGATGTCGGCTTTTGCGTCCTTCAGCATCTTGTAGATCTCGCGAGGCGACATGTCCTCGATCATGTGGGCGTCCTGGCCCATTAATTCCTTGATACGTTCCTTGTCCTTCTTGGTCGATTTCTTCACGGACGTGCCGACGATCTCGAGCCCGGCCTCTTGCAAAGCGGCCACCATCGACCAGGATTTCACGCCACCGGTGATGAGAACAACCCTCTTGGCGGCAAAGCGTGGTTTGAAACGTTCAATCGCAGCCCAGGCTTTGGTCTCTTCGCGTGCGATCAGGGCTTGCGTGCGCTCCATCAGCTCAGCCGGCGCGCCGCGTTCGATCAGCATGCGCGCGATCTGGCGCAGTGAATCGCTGGAATCCTCAATACCGTAGAACGAGCCTTCAAAAAACGGGATGCCGTAGCGCTGCCTCATCTTGCGTGCGACGTTTATCATTGCCTTTGAGCAGACCATCATCGCGGCTTTGGCTCGGTGCGAATAAGCGACCTCGCGATACTTGCCGTCCCCCGAGATGCACGACAGGACCCGGATTCCGAGCTCATCGAGCAGCGGCTTGATCTGCCAGAGTTCGCCGGACAGGTTGTATTCGCCGATGATGTTGATGTCATACGCAGTGGTGTAATCGGGCTCTCCGGTACCGATGACGTGCTCCAGCAGTGCTTCGCCCGCGAGCTTGTTGCCAAGGTTCTTCGACCCCACAAATCCCGGTGCATTGATGGGAATGACCGGTTTGCCAAATTTGGCGGAGGCCGCCTTGCAGACCATATCGATGTCGTCACCGATCATTGCGGGCACGCATGTCTGGTAGACGAAGATGGCCTGCGGGTCGTATTTCTCTGTGATCTCCTTGACTGCCCTGTACAACCGCTTCTCGCCGCCGAACACGATGTCGGTCTCGCTCATATCTGTGGTGAAGCTTCTGCGCCACAGATCGGAGCCGGAGGAGGCGGAACCGCGATTGTCCCAGGAATTGCCCTCACAGGCGATTGGACCATGCACAAGATGGGCAACATCGGTGAAGGGCTGCAGTGCGACTTTGGCGCCATCGAAGGCACACCCACCGGCGACGCCGCCCGGCTTCAGCTGCTTGGTGCATCCATTCTTGCGCTCGACGTTCGACTTGCTCGCGTTCCTGGCGCAGCCCGGTTCGTTAAAGACGTCCTGTATGGTCGTGGGAAGCGAAGTCATGGCGTCTCTTTCGGGGATGTCAAGACATTCGCACAGACCAAGAGGATGGTCCGGCGGATAACCCGGGATCCCCGCCACAGCGCCGCTGTTCCTGCGGACAATGAGGCGGGGCGCTCGCCTCAACGTATGATGTCGAAGCTGTAGTCTGTCTTGCCAACTGAGCTGGTTTTTCGATCGATCTCATCAAAGATCTTGTCGAGAATCTTGACCAGCACATTCATGCTACCCTGATAGCCCCACACTGGATAACGATGGTGATGATGGCGATCGAAGATGGGAAACCCGATGCGGATTAGCGGCGTTCCAGTGTCACGCTCGAGATACTTGCCATAGGTGTTACCGATCAGGAAATCGACTGGTTCTGTGAACAGGAGCGAACGCATGTGCCAGAGATCCTTGCCCGGGAAGGCGCGGCAGTTTTTACCGAACGGCGAGCTCGCGAACAGCGCCTGCATCTTCTGCTCCCAGGCCTTACTTCCGTTGGTCGAGAGCACGTGCGTCGGCTCAGCGCCAAGCTCCAGCAAGAATGCGGCCAGGCCATAGCAGAGGTCGGGATCGCCGTAGATCGCGAACTTCTTGCCGTGAACATGCGCGCTAGAATCAGCCATTGCGTCTACCAGACGCCCGCGCTCCCGCTCCAGCGCATTGGGAATTGCCTTGTTGGTGATACGCGACAGCGTCATCAGGAAATCGTCCGTGGCGCTGACACCCAGCGGGTGATTGAAGGCGACGACCTCCTGGTCGTGCCCCTTGATGAAGGGCAACGTCTTCTCCGTACAATATTGCTGCATGGAAATGGTTGCCTTCGCATGGACTGCGTTCGCGGCATCCTTTAGTGTGGTGCCGCCATCATACATGCGGAACTCGCCGTCGGTGGGGGTATCGAACACATCGCTGTTATCCGCGAGGATCGTGTAGCCGATCCCCATCAGCTCGAAGATGCGCTTGATCTCACGGATGTTTCCGACAGTGTAGCCATCGAAGCCACCGATGAAGTTGATCCAGTTGTTCGCTTTGCGCTGGAGTTTAGGCGCCGTGCCGGCTTTGCCATCCCAGAAATGCTCGAGGATGCCCTTGAGCGTGTTGTCGTAGCCCGTAATGTGGCTACCGACGAATGCAGGAGTGTGAGCGAATGGTACGTCGTAGTCCGCGGGGACTGAACCTTTTTCCTTCGATGTTTTGATGAAGGCGTTGAGGTCGTCGCCAATGACTTCCGCCATGCAGGTCGTGGCGACCGCGATCATCTTCGGCTTGTACATGTTGTAGCTGTTGGCAAGCCCGTCGGTCAGGTTGTTGAGCCCCCCGAACACAGCCGCGTCTTCCGTCATGGACGAGGAGACGCACGAGGTCGGCTCCTTGAAGTGCCGCGACAAATGGCTCCGATAATACGCGACGCAACCCTGGGAGCCGTGGACGAACGGCAGTGTGCGCTCGAACCCGAGCGCGGCGAACACCGCACCTAGCGGCTGGCAAGCCTTCGCCGGATTAACAGTTAGCGCCTCGCGGGCGAAGTTCTTCTCGCGGTATTCGGGCGTCTTGGACCATTCTCTGATACGGTCGACTTCGGCGGGATCGTGCGGATTCTCAAATAGCGCCTTCTTATTGGCCAGCATCTGCTGGTATTCGTCTCCCCGGAAAAGCTCAGAGTGGTCGAGGATGTGTTCGGCGTTCTGTGTCATCATGGCACTCTTCAGGTTCTTGTGTTCGTTCTCCTGCCCTTCCCTCCTCTGCGGAAGAAAGGGCCCGAGCGTCGGCTTTCCTATTCCGCCGCCATGAGGCTCGGCCGCGGAGCGTCCTTCCATGGTGCGCTGGTCTTCCCCCAGATCGGGGAGTTGATTGCCATGTCCATGTCTCGGGCGAAGATCGCGAAGCCGTCATAACCGTGGTAAGGACCCGAGTAGTCCCAGGAATGCATTTGGCGGAACGGCACGCCCATTTTTTGGAAGACGTATTTTTCCTTGATACCGGAGCCGACGAGGTCGGGCCGGATCTTTTCTACGAAGCGCTCGAATTCGTAGCCGGTGACGTCGTCGTAGATCAGCGTGCCGTCCTTGACGTAGTGCTGGGCGGTGCGCTGATAGTCGTCGTTGTGACCGAACTCATAGCCTGTGCCGACAACATCCATGCCGAGGTCCTCATACGCGCCGATGACGTGGCGAGGACGTAGGCCGCCTACGAACAGCATTACGGTCTTGCCATCGAGCCGCGGCCGGTATTTCGCGGTCACCGCATCGACCAGCGGCTGATATTTCGCGATGACGCGCTCGGCGCCCTCCTTGATCTTATCATCGAAGAAGCTTGCAATTTTGCGCAGCGACTCCGCGATTTTGGAAGGCCCGAAGAAGTTGTACTCGCACCAGGGAATCCCAAATTTTTCCTCCATGTGCCGTGAGATGTAGTTCATCGAGCGATAGCAATGCAATATGTTGAGCTTCGCTTTCGGCGTCGCCTCCAATTCAGCGAGAGATCCATCCCCGGACCACTGGGCGATGACGCGCAGGCCCATTTCTTCGAGCAGGATCCGTGACGACCAGGCGTCGCCGCCGATGTTGTAGTCACCGATGATGGCGACGTCATATGGGGTCGGCTCAAATTTAGAGCTGGCTTCTGGGGCGCTCTTGTCGAAGATCCAATCTCGAACGGCGTCGTTCGCGATGTGATGGCCGAGCGATTGTGACACTCCACGAAAACCCTCGCACCGCACAGGCACGATGGTTTTGCCGCCATATTGCTTTGACTTTTCTCTGGAGACTGCCTCGATATCGTCACCGATCAAACCAATTGGACATTCGGACTGAATGGTAATGCCCCTGTTGAGAGGAAACAGCTCCTGCAGCTCGTCGATGAGTTTGGTGACCTTTTTATCTCCGCCGAACACGATATCCTTTTCCTGGAAATCGGAAGTGAACTGCAGTGTCACGAACGTGTCGATGCCGGTCGTGCCGACGTAGTAGTTGCGCCGCGAGCCCCATGAGTACTGACCACAGCCGACCGGACCGTGGCTAATGTGGATCATGTCCTTGATCGGCCCCCAGACCACGCCCTTGGAGCCCGCGTAGGCGCAGCCGCGGATGGTCATTACGCCCGGAATGGACTTGATATTGGATTTGACGCCACAATCCGACTTTCCCGCCTCGTGAACACTCAGATGCTTGGCGCGCCTTTTGGCGGTCTTCTCTGGGTAGACCTTCAACACCTCATCAATTAGCTGCTTGTTGCGCGCCTTGATCTCTGCGACGCTTTCGGTAGTTGATCGGCTCATACAAATTTCCTTTCCATTGTCGTCTCAAATGAAGAAGCGACGCTTTTCCGGTAGATCGACGGATTTCCGATCCGGCGTTGCGGTGTAAAGCGTGCAAATCTCCCTGGCCGGTCCTACCGAACGCAACTTCGCGGGCTTCCGGATCCAGCGGCCGATCAGGATGTTGCAGCTCATCTCGGCTAAGCGCTTGCGAGCACCATGTGTGACGCTGTTGATTTGTCGACGGAATCGCTGACCAAGACGCGTCTCGGTGATGTCATGCCTGCCCTCCAGCGATTGGTCATATCGGCTTCTTTACTCGCTCGCGTGCCATCAGGGGCGGCCTGCCCGTCTGCATGTCGTGCAAAGGGCTGACAGCCGCCTGTTGCGCAGGGGTCTGCAACGAGTGTGCCAGTGCTGGTTGAATACAAAAACCCACGTCTGTAGAGCTAGATAGCTGATAGGATGCGAATTGTTATAAAACTGACCCTGCGTGGCACCGACAGGCTTACCCGCTAAAGCCCTGTCTGAAACAAAACAATCACTTGCGCTCTCCGCCAGCGAGATGGCTAAAGTCTTCCCCGCGCGCCGACGTCACTCCGGTGCGGCAGCTTTGCTTGGCGCACCCATCGAGCGATCGCAAACACGATCGGTTCGAGAGAGTTCAGCGCACGTGACCTTGCCCCACAGGCTTAATCCAGTGTGAAGTTTGCTCTGGCCCAAGACGAGGACCAGAGCATGAAGCGCAATCGTTTTACGGAAGAGCAGATCATCGGGATCTTGAAGGAGCACGAGGCCGGGGTTTCGGTGGCCGATCTGTGCCGCAAGCACGGTGTCAGCGACGCCAGCATCTACAAATGGAAGGCCAAGTTCGGCGGGATGGACGTCTCCGAGGCCAAGCGGCTGAGAGTGCTGGAGGACGAGAACACGAAGCTGAAGCGGCTCCTGGCCGACGCCATGCTGGACAATGCGGCGCTGAAGGACCTCTTGGGAAAGAAGTGGTGACGCCCGCTGGGAAACGGAAAGCTGTCGCTCATCTGGTGGATGCCCACGGAATGAGCGAACGGCGGGCGTGTAAAGCCATCGGCTGCTGCCGCATGACCATGAGATATCGGACGACCTTGGCTGACGATGCCAGCCTTCGTCAGCGCATGAGGGCGATTGCCCAGGAACGCCGCCGCTTCTGTTACCAGCGGCTGCATGTTCTGCTCAAGCGGGAGGGGTATCTGATCAACCACATGGCCTAATCGCACGCGCGAAGCTGAGGCAGAATGTTCTCCTCAGTGCAAACGAGGAGCATGTGATGACCCTTTATGTTGGTTTGGACGTATCGCAAAAGGAGACGGAAATTTGTGTGATCGACGGCGACGGTCGGCGCACTTGGCG
>NZ_JADPKU010000051.1:0-62402 GCF_023074095.1 Bradyrhizobium sp. 137 | reverse complement strand
GGGCAACCCACCCCGCTTCGCATTCCGCTTCGCGCCATGCGCATCGACCCTCCCCCTCCAGGGGAGGGTAAGAGAGAAAGCCGCCTAGTTATTCGCGCCCGGCGAATCGTCCATCGCCTTGAAGGCTTCTTCCAGTTGCAGCGAGATCGGTACGTTCAGCCGTTCGCCGGTGGGAAGCCTGGCTGTGAACCATTTGTTGTAGAGCGGGATGAGGTCGCGGTTGGAACCGAGCTTGCGGAAGGCGCGCTCGACCACGGCGGCGAGTTGCGGCTCGCCCTTCCTGAACATGATGCCGTAGGGATCGTAAGACAGATAGTCCCCGACCACGCGAAAATATTCCTGGGCCTTGTGACGCGCAATCAGGCCGTAGAGCAGGATGTCGTCGGTCGCGAACGCATCCGCCTTGCCGTCGTTCACCATCTGAAACGACTGCTCGTGATCCGGCGCGGTCACGATGTTAAGACCGAGCAAGAGCTTCTTGTCGGCTGCCTGGATCGCCTGCTCGTTCGTGGTGCCCTTCGTCACCACGATGGTCTTGCCCTTCAGATCTGTCAGCGACCGGACGTTCGACGCCTTCGGCACCATCAGCTTAGTGCCGGCGACGAACATCAGTGGCGAGAAGGCAACGCGCTTGCCGCGCTCGGCATTGGCGGTGGTCGAGCCGCATTCGAGGTCGATCTTGTTCTGGAGCACGGCCTCGATGCGGTCGTCCGAGGTGACCTTGACGTAATCTATCCTGAGATTGGGATCGTCGACCTCGATGCCGATCTCCTCGACGATGGCTTCGCAGAGCTCGAGGCTGTAGCCGATCGGGCGACCCGCCTGGTCGAGGAAGGAGAACGGCGGCGAGCTCTCGCGATAGCCGAGCCGCACCGCGTGCGCCTTCTTGATGGCCGACAGCGTCGGGCTGAGCCCTTCGCTGCCGGTCTGGGCGAACGCCGAGCTCACGAACAACGAAGTCGTCAGCAAACATGCCGCGAACCACAGGCAGAATGAGGTCAGTGACCTCGCCAGGAACTGGCCCATGGTTCGCTCCTACCCATGGCCGGCCATTGCGGGCACTTCACCGGGCACCAAATCCTCCGGCACCGCATCACTAGGTCCAAGCTCGTGCTCGGGCCCGAGTTCGCCTTCCCATTTGGCCACGACCGAGGTCGCCAGCGTGTTGCCGATCACGTTGGTGGCGCTGCGGCCCATGTCCAGGAAGGTGTCGATGCCCATGATCATCAAGAGGCCCGCCTCGGGGATGTTGAACTGCGCCAGCGTCGAGGCGATCACGACGAGCGAGGCGCGCGGCACGCCGGCGACGCCCTTAGAGGTGATCATCAGCGTCGCCAGCATGGCGAGCTGGGTGCCGAGCGGCATGTCGATGTGGTAGCTCTGCGCGATGAAGACGCTGGCGAAGGTGCAGTACATCATCGTGCCGTCGAGGTTGAACGAATAGCCGAGCGGCAGCACGAAGCTCGAGATCCGCGACGAGGCGCCGAAGCGGTTGAGGCCCTCCAGCGTCTTCGGATAGGCCGCTTCCGAGCTCGCGGTCGAGAAGGCGATCATCAGGGGCTCGCGGATCAGCTTCAGCAGATGGCCGTAGCGTGGCCCGATCACAATGAAGCCGACGATGACCAGGATGGTCCACAGGATCGCCAGCGAGAGATAGAAGCCGCCCATGAAGACGACGAGCTTCCAGAGCACCAAGAGGCCGTTCTTGGCGACTGTCGCGGTGATGGCGGCCCATACCGCGAGTGGCGCGAACAGCATCACGTAGCTCGTCACCTTCAGCATGATGTGGCCGATGTCGTCGATCAGCGCCAGGATCGGCTTAGAGCGCTCGGGCATCGCGCCCATCGCCACGGAGAAGAACACGGCGAAGATCACGATCTGGAGGATTTCGTTCTGCGCCATCGCGTCCGCGATCGAGGTCGGGATCAGATGGGTCAAGAATTTCTCGATTGAGAAGGCGGAAACCGGCAGGCCTGTCGATTGGCCCGCCGCGGGCAGCGTGCCGGGGAAGTTCGCGCCAGGCTGAAGCAAATTCACCATGATGAGGCCGAGCAGCAGCGACACGAAGGAGGCGCTGACGAACCAGCCCATGGTTTTGGCGAAGATGCGGCCGAGCTTGGAGCCGGAGCCCATATGGGCGATGCCGCCGACCAGGGTCGCGAACACCAGCGGCGCGATGATCATCTTGATCAGGCGCAGGAACATCATGGCAATCAGGTTGATGGACGAGGCCCAGTCGGCGCGCGTGTCGGGCAGGAAATTGTAGATCGCCGAGCCCATGACAATGCCCAGCACCATCGCGGCCAGAATGTATTGCGTGAACCTGTTGGACATCGCTTACCCCCACGTACACCGGCGCTTCATGATGTCGCAGATATCACAGCGACGCAACACGCTTTGCGTGTGCTCGTGTTGGCCGGATGTTCTCGTTGTGAAATGGAACGCCGCGATCTAGCTTTCATGCAGCGCACAACGCATGCGGCTTGCACGTTTTCTTGGCTGCCGCTGCATCAATAATCGCCACGATCGGAGAGGGGAACGCCATGAGCGGCAACATCAATCGCCAGATTCTCCTAGTGGAAAAGCCCAGCGCCAAGCTCGGGCCCGAGCATTTCAAGATGGTGGAGAACGCAGTGCCGGAGCCGAAGGACGGCGAGGCCCTGCTGCGCGTGCGATACATCTCGCTCGACGCCGCCAACCGCGCCTGGATGCATGGCGCGACCTATCGCTCCGCCGTCGAAGCCAACAGCGTGATGGCCGGCGGCGCCATTGCCGAGGTTGTCAGCTCGAAGGCGCCGGAGCTGGCGGCGGGCGACATCGTGTTCGGCGACACCGGCTGGCAGGAATATGCCGCGGTGCCGGCGAAGCATCTCACCAAGATGCCGAAACTCGAGCCGATGACGCATCTGCTCAGCGTATTCGGCATCGCCGGCCTGACCGCCTATTTCGGCCTGCTGGAGATCGGGAAGCCCAAGGAGGGCGAGACAGTCGTCGTCTCCGCGGCCGCGGGCTCGGTCGGCTCACTCGTCGGACAGATCGCCAAGATCAAAGGATGCCGCGTGATCGGCATCGCCGGCGGCGCCGACAAATGCAATTGGCTGACCTCCGAGCTCGGCTTTGATGCGGCCGTGGACTACAAGGACGGCGCGGTGTTCAAGGCGCTGCGCGCAGCTGCAGCCAAGGGCATCGACGTCTATTTCGACAATGTCGGCGGCGACATTCTGGAAGCCTGCCTGCCGCAGATGAACAATTACGGCCGCATCGCCTGCTGCGGTGCGGTCTCGCAATATGACGGCGCGCCCGCCGCACACGGCCCGCGCGGCGTGCCCGGCTTGATCGTGGTGAAGCGGCTCGTCATGCAGGGCTTCATCGTGATGGACTACATGAAGGACAGCCAGCGCGCACTGGCAGACCTCCAAACGTGGGTCAAATCGGGCAAGCTGAAGGTGCAGGAGGACATTATCGATGGCCTCGAGAACACACCGCACGCGCTGATTGGATTGCTGGCGGGCGAGAACCGCGGCAAGCGCATGATAAGGATCTGAGACGCCGCCACGGCGCAATTGCACCAGCATTATTGACTTGCAGGAGAGATCAAAGCGGCGAATGATGCCACGCGCGAGGCATCATTCGCGACGATTGCGATTGCATTACATTTAAGAGTCGTCGGCGTGACCGACAGGGTAGGAAATCAGTCAGATGCTCAACACGTTGAGACATGCGTCAACGCGCAAGGTGTTGCTGGCGGCAGCGTTCTTCGCAACTGCAACAGGCGCGTTGGCGCAAACGCCGACCGAGGCGCAGAAGAGCGCCATCCGCTCGGCATGCCGCTCGGACTTCATGGCGCATTGCTCGAGCGTGACGCCCGGCGGGGTGGAAGCGTATCAATGTCTGGCAAAGAACATGTCCAGCCTGTCATCGGGATGCCAGACCGCGGTTCGCACGGTCGAGCCTGCTTCGGCGCCGAAGACCGAAGCTGCGCCCGCTGCGAAGACCGAGGCTGCGCCCAAGGCGGCAGCGGCGCCTGCCGCGCCGAAGGCTGACTCCGCTCCTGCTGCAAAGCCGGCCGCCGCGCCGGCGCCGAAGGCTGCTGCCGCCACGCAGCCGAGCAGCGCGCAGGTTGCGGCGGTCAAGAGCGCGTGCCGCGCCGATTATCCCAAGGTGTGCGCCAGCGTGCCGCCGGGCGGCGCCCCCGCGCTCGAATGCCTGGAGAAGAGCAAGGCCAAGGTCTCGCCGGCCTGCCAGAGCGCGTTGAGTGCGGCGTCCGGCGGTGGCGCGGCTGCAACGGCAGCACCCGCGGGTGCAGCTCCCGCGGCAGCAGCGCCGGCGGCCGCGCCAGCGGCGATCGCTTTGCGCCCGCTGCGGCCGCGCGAAGAACTGTTCATCGCAAGGTCGGCCTGCGGCGCCGACATCCGCACGCTCTGCGCCGGCGTCGCGCCCGGCGGCGGCCGCATCATTCAATGCATCTCCAGCAATGCCGCCTCGCTATCGCCCGCGTGCAAGGACGTGCTCGCCCCGTTCGCAGTGCGATGAGGCGGCGCACGATCGCGCGCCAAGGCACAGGGGCAATGATTGGCAGCGTGCGCGAATGAATTCCCGCACGCCGGCAACGACAAGTCTTTTGCAAGGATCCGATTTCGATCACGACCAGACCGGGAGGACAACATGCGTTTATTGCTGCTCGTCGCTTCTGCACTCCTCGCCTTCGCAGCGATCATGACGTTCGAGGCCACCGACGCCAATGCGGTGGTCTGCGCCCGCGGCGTGTATCGCGCCGGCTGCGCCGGACCGAACGCGGCGGTCGTGGTCCGCAAGCCGGTTCGGGCCGTCCGCTGCACCAGAGTGCTGGTGAACGGGGTCTACGTGAAGCGCTGCGTCTGACGGTGCGCATGGCCAAGCCCGCGTGGTTTGGCTATGCTTGGGCGCGAAACTGCTTCGGACACGCGCCAAACGCGCGTTCGGGACTGAGCTTCGGCGCGCCTGGCCTTTCATAATTCCGCTGGCGCCGGACGCCGGAGCACATTAGTCTACTCCTAGATAGTGAGTATACTGTCAATTAGGGAGGCAGACGTTGCGGATCGCCGTGATTGGCGGGGGGCCCGGTGGGCTGTACTTCGCCTATCTCTGGAAGAGGCGTCACCCCGAGGATCAAGTCGACCTGTTCGAACAGAACCCGGCCGACGCGACCTGGGGCTTTGGCGTCGTGTTCTCGGACCAGGCTTTGGAATTCCTGCGCGCCGACGACCCCGAAACGGTCGACGCGATCGCGCCGCATATGGAGAGCTGGGAGAACATCACGCTGAACCTGCACGGGGACAGCGTCGCCATCGACGGGGTCGGCTTCTCCTCGATCGGACGGCTCGAGCTGCTCAAGTTCCTGCAGCAGCGCGCGCTCGATGCCGGCGTCGCCCCGTGCTTCGACACCCAGATCCATGCGATCGACCAACTGAACGGCCACGATCTCATCGTCGCCGCCGACGGCCTCAACTCGCTGGTACGCCGGGCCTATGAGGGCGATTTCGGCACCTCGCTGTCCTACTCCTCCAACAAGTTCGTCTGGTACGGCACCTCGAAACGCTTCGACACGCTGTCGCAGACTTTCGTGAAGACGGACCGCGGCGCCTTCAACGCTCATCACTACCGCTACTCGCCGAACATGAGCACCTTCCTGGTCGAATGCGACCACGCGACATGGCAGGCCTACGGCTTCGCCTACAAGGACGTCGAGCAGTCCAAGGGTGTTTGCGAGGAGGTGTTTGCCGACACGCTTGGCGGCCATTGCCTCGTCTCCAACAAATCGGTCTGGCGCAACTTTCCCTGGGTCTGGAACGAGCACTGGTCGTTCAAGAACATCGTGCTGCTCGGAGATGCCCTGCACTCGGCGCATTTCTCGATCGGATCGGGCACGCGGCTCGCGATCGAAGACGCCATCGCGCTGGTCAAGGCGCTGGAATCGGATGCGCATCTGTCGACCGCGCTGCATCGCTACCAGGCCGCGCGCAAGCCGATCGTGCAGAAACTCGTCGATGCCGCGCGCACCAGCGCGTTCTGGTACGAGCACTTCGCCGACCACATGAAGCTGCCCGTGATGGATTTCGCCTATAGCTACATCACCCGGTCCGGCCGTATCGACGATTCCCGGCTGCGGGCGATGTCCCCGGCCTTCATGGCGCGCTACGAGGCGGCCAAGAACGGCGGAGGTGCGGCATGAGCAACGAGATTCGCGACCAGGTGCCCGCGGACAGCCCCGGCGCACGCGAGATCGGCTTTGCCGTTCCGCAAATCTGTAACGCCGGCCGCGTGCTGTTCGACAATCTCGACAAGGGGCGCGGCGACAAGCTCGCGCTCATCGGCCCGGCGGGCACGCGGACCTATGCCGAGCTCTGCGCCGAGGCTTGCCGCTGGGGCAACGGGCTTGCCTCGCTCGGCCTCAAGCGCGGCGACCGCGTGCTCTTGTTTCTCGACGACACGCCGGCCTATCCCGCCGCCTTCTTCGGCGCGGTGCGCGCCGGCTTCGTGCCGCTCCTGATCAACACGCTGACGCCGCCGGACCTCTTGCAGTTCTATCTTGCCGATTCCGGCGCTGCCGTTGCGGTGGTGGATGCCGAATTCTGCGCGCGCTTCAATGCGGAAGCTTGCAGGGACACGGGGCTGCACACGCTGATCGTCGTCAATGGCGAGGTGCGCGACCACGCCGCGCCTGTTGCCATCGCAGCGGCAAGCTGGCTCATGCAGTTCCCGGCCGAACTCGCGGAAGCCAACACCGATCGCGACGAGATGGCGTTCTGGATGTACTCCTCCGGCTCCACCGGCCGGCCCAAGGGCATCGTGCATCTCCAGCACGATATGGCCTATAGCGAAGCCGCCTTTGCCCGGAGCGTGTTGAAGCTGACGTCTGGCGACATCTGCTTCTCGGTGCCCAAGATCTTCTTCGCTTACGGCTTCGGCAATTCCGTCACCTTCCCATTCTCGGCGGGCGCGGCAACGTTGCTGTTGCCAGGCCAGCCGAAGCCCGCATCGATCTTTTCGGCGATCGCGCAATACAAGCCGACGGTGTTCTTCGGCCTGCCGACGCTTTATACATCGCTGACCAAGGCCGAAGGCGCGGACAAGACGAATTTCTCGTCGCTGCGCATGGCGCTCTCCGCCGCCGAGGTGCTCTCGGCCGAAGTCTTCAACGGCTGGAAGACGCTCACCGGGCTTGAGATCGTCGAAGGCCTCGGCTCGACCGAGGTGCTGCACATCTATCTCTCCAACCGTCCCGAGCGGAAGAAGCTCGGCGCCGCCGGCCTGCGCGTGCCCGGCTACGAGGTTGCGCTGCGCGACAAGGACGGCCGCGACGTCGCCGACAACGAGGAAGGCATCTTGTGGGTGCGCGGCGATTCCAACACGCCGCTGTACTGGAACCGGCCGGACAAATCCGCCGAGACGATCCGCGAGGGCGGCTGGATCTACACCGGCGATCGCTTCGTGCGCGATGCCGACGGCTTCCACTTCTTCCGCGGCCGCGCCGACGATCTCATCAAGATCTCCGGCCAGTGGGTCTATCCGCTGGAGGTCGAACTCTGCCTCGCCGACCACCCTGATATTCGCGAATGCGCGGTGTTCGCCGCCGAACTGCCGGACCGGCGCATGACGCTGAAGGCCGTGGTGGTGATGAACAACCGCACCACTGATCAGAGCGAGACGACGCGCAAGCTCCAGGATTATGTGAAGGGTAAGCTATTGCCCTACAAATATCCGCGCGAGGTGATCTTCATCGACGAGCTGCCGAAGACGGGCACGGGGAAGATCGACCGGCAGGCGTTGCTGCGGATGTGAGGCCGAGGACGCCGCCACACGTTCAGCAGGCGAAGCGAAGCGTGCCCACCACTGATCCATTGGAGGAAAGATGGTGGGCACGGCGCAAGAGCGCCTTTCCCACCCTACGAAATCTCACACTGGACTG
This sequence comes from Bradyrhizobium sp. 137, assembly GCF_023074095.1. Lineage (NCBI taxonomy): Bacteria > Pseudomonadati > Pseudomonadota > Alphaproteobacteria > Hyphomicrobiales > Nitrobacteraceae > Bradyrhizobium > Bradyrhizobium sp. 137. The sequence goes on along the minus strand of NZ_JADPKU010000051.1, from coordinate 54,454 downwards.
TCATCGCCCGCGAAGGCGGCCGATCCAGTATTCCAGAGACGGTCGTGATTGAGCCGACAGGCCGCGGCGTACTGGATGCCCGGCCTGCGCGGGTAATGACAGCGGAGATAAGGGCGGCAGCGTTGCCCCCCACTCTCACCCGCCCTTCCCCAGACGTTCCAGCGCATCCTCGGCCCGCAGCGGCACGCGTGAGGCTTCGTTGTTGAGATCGACGAGCTGCACCAAGAGCTCCAGCAGCGCCTTGCGGTCGGCGGGTTTCAACGGCTCCAGCATGCGTGCCTGGGCTCGCTCGACGGCGGGGATGATTTCGCGCAGGATCGCGGCGCCTGATTTGGTCAGATAGAGCAGCTTGATCCGCTTGTCCTCAGGCGCCGGCTTGCGCTCGATATAGGCCTTGGCCTGAAGCCGCTCGATCACGCTGCCGAGCGTGGAGCGATCGAAGGCGATCACCGCCGACAGACGGGTCGCGTCGATGCCGGGATGGGTGTGGACCGCGATCAGCGCCGCATATTGCACCGGCGTCAGGTCGAACGCCTTGCACTCCTCCATGAAGATCGAGACCGCGATCTGCTGCATGCGCCGGAACAGATAGCCCGGCGCGGCATAGACCGCGTCCATCGTGATCGGAGCAAGAGGTTTACTCGGCATCGGGCTGCTTCTCCGGCGCGGCATTGGCGAAGGCCGGCATTGCCTTGGCGGCGGCTTCTGCCTGAAGCAGGCGCGGATAGGCCGACACATCGACGCCGAACCGGCGCGCATTGGCGAGCTGCGGCACCAGACAGAGATCGGCCAGCGTCGGCGCGTCTCCGAAGCAGAACGGGCCCGGCTCGTCCCTGATCAGCGTCTCGCAGGCCGACAGCCCCTCGCGGTTGACCCAGGCCGCCCAGTCCTGGACCTTCTCCTCGGCAAGGCCGAGCTCGCGCAGCCGCGCCAGCACCTTCAGGTTCTGCACCGGATGTGTGTCGCAGGCGATCGCGAGCGCGAACGCGCGCACCTTGGCACGGCGCAGCGGGTCCTTCGGCAGCAGCGGCGGATTGGGGTGCGTTTCGTCGAGCCATTCGATGATCGCGACCGATTGGGTCAGCACTGCGCCCGCATCGTCCTCCAGCGCCGGCACTAGGCCTTGCGGGTTGATGGCGAGATAAGCGGGCGCGCATTGCTCGCCCTTGCGCAGATGATGCGGCAGATGCTCGGCACCGAGGCCCTTGAGGTTGAGCGCGATCCGCACGCGATAAGCGGCGCTGGAGCGGAAATAGCCGTGCAGCTTCATTGAGACCTCCCTTGTGTTTCTTGTCGTTCCGGGGCTCGCGGAGCGAGAAGCCGGAACCTCGAGATTCCGGGTTCGATGCTGCCGCATCGCCCCGGAATGACGGCCAACATTCCTCACGTTGACGCTACCTATATCGTCAGTATACTGTCAATCGACAAAACGAACGGAGCCGCACCATGGAAGCCGTGACCAAGACGCCGGAACGCGAGGCGTTTTACCGGAAGATCGACGGCGAAAATCTCACCGCGCTGTGGACGGTGATGAACGACTTGATCACGCCGGAGCCGAAGAGCGCCTGCCGGCCTCACTTATGGAAGTTCGACATCATCCGCGACTACATGACGGAAGCCGGCAAGCTGATCACCGCCAAGGAAGCCGAGCGGCGCGTGCTGGTGCTGGAGAACCCGGGCCTGCGCGGCCAGTCCAAGATCACGACCTCGCTTTATGCCGGCGTGCAGATGGTGGTGCCCGGCGACGTCGCGCCCGCGCACCGCCACAGCCAGTCCGCGCTGCGCTTCGTGCTGGAAGGCAAGGGCGCCCACACCGCGGTCGACGGCGAGCGCACTGCGATGGAGCCCGGCGACTTCATCATCACGCCGTCGATGACCTGGCACGATCATTCCAACGAGACCAGCGAGCCGATGTTTTGGCTCGACGGCCTCGATATCCCGCTGGTGCAGTTCTTCGACTGCTCCTTTGCGGAAGGCTCAAAGGAGGACCAGCAGAAGATCACAAGACCTCCCGGCGACAGCTTTGCGCGCTACGGCCACAACCTGCTGCCGGTCGACGTAAAGCGGAGCTCGAAGACCTCGCCGATCTTCAGCTATCCCTATGCCTACACCCGCGAAGCGCTGGAGAAAGCCCGCGTGTGTCAGGAATGGGACGCCTGCCACGGCCTGAAGCTGAAGTTCAGCAATCCCGAGACCGGCGATTTCGCAATGCCGACCATCGGCACCTTCATCCAGCTGCTCCCGAAGGGTTTCAAGACCGCGCGTTATCGCTCGACCGATGCCACGGTGTTCTGCCCGATCGAAGGCCGCGGCCGCAGCCGGGTTGGGGAAGCGACCTTCGAATGGGGCCCGCGCGATCTGTTTGTGGTGCCGAGCTGGCACTGGGTCACGCACGAGGCGGATGAGGACGCCGTGCTGTTCAGCTTCTCGGACCGGCCGGTGCAGCAGAAGCTGGATCTGTTTCGGGAAGATCGCGGGAACGCGTGAGGGTTGACCCGTCATTCCGGGACGATGCGAAGCATCGAATCCGGAATCTCGAGATTCCGGGTTCACGCTTCGCGGGCCCCGGAATGACAGCGGTGCTCACCGCCAGTGCAGCAGCCTTGTCTCCAGCCAGCCGATCACCTTCCCCACGGCCAGCCCGAACACCGACAGAATCACCACACCCGCAAGCAGCTGATCCGTCTGCATCAGATTGCCGGCCTGGAGCACGAACGCGCCGATGCCGTATTGCGCGCCGATCATCTCGGCGCTGACGACGAGCAGCAGCGCGACCGAGGCGGTGATGCGGAAGCCAGCGAGGATCGCGGGCAGCGCGCCAGGCCAGATCACCTTGCGCACGATGGTGGCAAACGGAACGTTGAAGCTCTGCGCCATGCGGATCAGGTTGCGCGGCACCGCGTCGACGCCGCTATAGACCGAGATCGCGGTCGAGAAGAAGACGCCGAGCGCAATGGTCGCGATCTTCGGCTCTTCGCCGATGCCGAGCCAAAGGATCAGGAGCGGCAGCAGCGCGATCTTCGGGATCGGAAACAGCGCCGAGATGAAGGTGATGCCGACGCTGCGCGCGAGCCGCGACAGGCCGATGGCGAACCCGACGGCAACGCCCGCCGCCGTCCCGAGCAACCAGCCGATGCCGATGCGCAGCAGCGAGGCCGAAACGTGCTGCCAGAGCGCGCCAGAGATCGCGAGCTGATAGATCGCACGTACGATCGCCGACGGCGCCGGCAGGAACAGCGGATTGACGAAGCCCGCGCTGCCGGCGGCCTGCCAGATCGCGATGACGAGCGCGAGCGCGATCCAGCCGCCGAAGCGGCTCGACGCAGGCACGAAGCCCGCACCGCGGAAGCGGACGCGTCGAGTGGCTTGGTCCCTCGAAGAGCCTTCCGCCGGCGCACGGTCAAGCATGCTGAACCTCGCGTTCGGCGTCGATCGCCTCGTTGCGGATCAGCGACCAGATCTGGCTTTGCAGCGCCAGCAGCTTTTCCCGCGCAGCGGTTTCGCCGCGCTCTGCACGCGTCATCGGCACGGTCACGACCTCGCGAATGCGGCCGGGCCGCCGCGACAGCACCACGATGCGGTCTGCGAGCCGCGCTGCCTCTTCGAGATTATGCGTAACGTAGACCGCGCCCATGCCGCCGTCGGCGAGCAGGCGAACGAAATCCTCCATCAGGAGTTCGCGGGTTTGCGAATCCAGCGCCGACAGCGGCTCGTCCATCAGCAGGATCGCAGGCTTGACCGCAAGCGCGCGCGAAATGCCGACGCGCTGGCGCATGCCGCCGGAGAGCTGTTTTGGATAGGTTTTGCGAAATTCGGTCAGGCCGGTGCGGCGCAGCGCGTCCTCGACCAGCGCGCGACGCTGCGTTGCTGAAAGCTGTGTGTGCAGCAGCGGGAATTCGACGTTCTCCTCGACGGTCGCCCATGGCAACAGCGCGAAGTCCTGAAAGACGAAGGTCAGCGGATTAAGGCTGTCCGCCGGCGGCTGGCCGCGCAGCTCGGGCGCACCCGAGCTCGGCTGCAAGAGGCCGCCGAGGATCGACAGCAGCGTGCTCTTGCCGCAGCCGGAGGGACCGACGATCGCCACGACCTCGCCGGCGCTGACGGTGAACGAGACGTCGTCGAGCACGGCGAGGTCGCCGAAGCGATGAGAGATGTGGTCGGCGATCAGATCCATGCGCGCCCGCCTTCTTCACCCTCCCCTGGAGGGGGAGGGTCGGTTTGCATGCAGCGAAGCGAAATGCAAACCGGGGTGGGGTGGCGGTCTATCCACATGGATGGTGACAATGCCTGCTCCCGGACTTTCCGCGAGTACTCGGAGCGAACGACGGACAGACCACCGCCATGGCTCACCCCACCCCGCTCGCTCCGGACGATGCTGCGCATCGCCGGCACGATCGACCCTCCCCCTTCAGGGGAGGGTGGCAGGTTGCCCGTCACGAGAGTCTGCATCGTCAGCATCAATCCGCCTTCACATAGTCCTTCGCGATGATCGCGTTCGCATCAAAGCCCTTGTCGGCAAAGCCCTGTTCCTGGAGCCATTTGATCTGGTTGTCGACGTTCTTCACATCCAGCTTGCCGTCGGGGTCAATATAGGCACAGTTGCCGACGACCTGCTCGACCGGGAGGTTGGTATATTTGGCAATGATCTCCAGGAGCGGCTTGGTCTGGTCGTTGACCGGCGCAACACCGTCCTTCATCGCGGTGAGGATGACGTCGTGATATTCGCGATCGGCCTTCGCCAGAGCGGCGAGCAGTTTTCTCACCAGCGCCTTGTTGGTCAGCGTCTTCGGCGAAGCGAACACCGCCCCTAACTGCCAGGGCGTCTCGTCGCCGACCCAGCCCAAAAATTTCGCGCCGCCCTCGTCGATCAGCTTTCGCGCCGTCGAGACCGGAAGCAGCGCCGCATCGACGGTCTCGCCCTTTAGCGCAGCCGCAGCATTCGACAGCGATTGCAGCGGCACGATCTTCACGTCCGCGAGCTTGAAGCCATATTTGTCGGCGAGCAGCCCGAGCGAGTAATGAAAGCTCGATCCGACCTGCGTCACCGCCACGCGCTTGCCCGCAAGATCCTTCGGCGTCTTCAGGCCGGCGGCATAGGCGTTGTTGCTGGCGAAATAGCCGATCAGGGGATAGCCGGCCTTCTCGCGGCTCATGCCGCCGATCACCTTCAGCGTCCCCTTGCCGGCGAGATTGTAGAGACCGGCGGTGAAGGCGGTGATGCCGAAATCGACGTCGCCCGATGTGGTGGCGACCGCGATCGGCTGCGCCGCGTCGAAGAACTTCAGCTCGACCTCCAAGCCGGCCTCGCGAAAATAGCCCTTGTCCTGCGCAATGAAGACCGGCGCGGAGGACGACAGACGAAGCACGCCGATCTTCGCCTTCAGCACGTCTTCGGCCCGGGCCGTGCCCGTCGCCATGATCGCCAAAAGGCCCACTAGCGCGAGCCGCGCAATCCCCATCATCCCATTTCCTCCAGTGGTTCTCTTGGGCGTTCTCTTGCAGTCCGCTAAAGGCCCTTGGGCACCGTCTGGTCCCGCCCGATGAAGGCGCCCTGCCGTTTCAACGTTTCCTGCAATTTTTCAACGGCGATGTCACGTGGCATCCGGTTTCCGGCCAGCGCCAAGGCGGCAGCGGAACCGGCCGCCTCCCCCATCACGAAACACGCACCGGAGACCCGTGCCGCCGATTGGCCCTCATGGGTCATGGAGGCACAGCGGCCGGCGACCAGGAGATTGTCGACGCCTTCGGGCACCAGCATCCGGTACGGCAGCTCGTTATAGCCGCGCGAGTCCGGGATCGGCGGAAAGGTGAAGACCACGTCGCCGGGCACATGGGCCTCGATCGGCCAGCCATTGACGCCGATCGAATCCTCGAACGAAGCGCAGCCGAGCACGTCCTCGCCGCTGAGCTGGTAGCCGCCGCTAATGCGGCGGGTCTCGCGGATGCCGAGCTGCGGCGGCAGGTCGACGATGTAGGAATTTTCGAAGCCCGGCACAGTGCACAGGAACTCGAACGCGGCGAGCGCCTGCTTGCGGCCCTCGATCTCGCCGCGGGTGAGGTCGTCGGGCTCGACGCCATTGATGGCGTGGCCGTCCTCGCGCGCGACTTGCGTGAAATTCACCCGCCATTCGACGCCGGACTTTTGCGGCCGCACGATCGCGCTCTTGCGCGGGAATTTGTGCGTGCCGGCGGCAGTGGCCTTCTCCATCAATTGCGGAATGGTTCGCCAGGCCTCCCCTGCCTTCGCGGGATCGATGCCGTTGAGACGCAGCATCATCGAGGGGTACATCGGATGGCCATGCTCGTCGCCGATTTCGAACGGCGCGCCGGCCCACACCGCGAGATCGCCGTCGCCCGAGCAGTCGATGAGGATCTCAGATCGCACCGCCTGCCGGCCCGCCTTGGTCTCGACCATCAGCGCATCGATGCGGCGGTCATCGCCCATCACCACGCCGGCGCCGAGCGCGTGAAAGAGGATGTGCACCTTATGGCTGGCAAGCAGCTCGTCGGCCGCGATCTTGTAGGCGGCGGTGTCATAGGCCTGGGCAAAGACCTTGCCGAGGATCAGGTGCGGCGCATTGAGACCGTTGAGCCGATCGATCCGCGCCAGCAGCTCCGAGGCCATGCCCTGCACCAAGCGGCGATGCTCGCCGTAGACATTGCCGTGCAGGCCGCAGAAATTGGTGACGCCGGCTGCCGTGCCCATGCCGCCGAGAAAGCCGTAGCGCTCGACCAGCAGAGTCTTCCGCCCCGCGCGCGCCGCTGACGCCGCCGCAACGATGCCGGCCGGGCCGCCGCCGAGCACGACGATTTCATATTCGCCATAGAGCGGCACCTGTCGTGCCGGTTCTTCGATCATCGCCCGCATGACGCGTCCTGTTCACAACTCTCTTGCTTGGGGCCGACTATGGATCAGTGCGCACTGAGCTACAATCCACCAAAAAAGCTCGCGATCGACGAGCGCAGGACACTGGAAACGCTGCGCCGGATGCGGCAGGACGATGATGCCGTCTATCGCAGCATCAACAACATCTGCCGCGGCTGCTGAACGCCTAACCTTTGCCGCCCCGCCAATTCGCCGCCCGCTTCTCGGCAAACGAGGCCAGCCCTTCCGCTGCCTCTGCGCTCTGACGCTTGACCGAATGCAGATGCACGAGCCGCGTGTAAGCGGCATCGTCCACCGCCATGCCGCCGAACGAGCTCTCCAGCGCGAGCATTTTGGTTTCGGCCATCGCTTCCGGCCCGTTGGCGAGCAACTGCTCCACCATCTTGCTGCCTGCGGCCTCCAGTTCGGCGAGCGGCACCACCTCGTGGACGAGGCCGATGCGGCGGGCGTCCTCGGCGCCAAAGCGCTCTCCGGTCAGCGCGTAGCGGCGGACTTGCCGTACACTCATGGCGTCGCAGAGCTGCGGGATGATGATGGCGGCGGTCAGGCCCCAGCGCACCTCGGTGATCGAGAACAGGGCGTTGTCCGCGGCGATCACGACGTCGCAGGCCGCGATCACGCCGGTGCCGCCACCGAAGCAGCCGCCCTGCACCAGCGCGACCGTCGGAACCGGCAGCGTGTTGAGCCGCTGCACGGCCTCGAAGGTCGCGCGCGAGGCCGCCTCGTTCGCTTCAGTTGATTGCGGCCGCACGCCGTTGATCCATTTGAGGTCGGCGCCGGCCTGGAAATGCTTGCCATTGCCCCGGAGCACGACGACACGGAGGCTCTGCTTCTTGCCGAGATCGTCCATGGCCGCGAGCACGCCCGCGATCAAGGCGCCATCATAGGCGTTGTTGACCTCGGGACGGTTCAGGGTGACGGTCGCAACGCCGCGCTCGTCGAGGGTCCACAACACTGGATTGGCGGTCATCGGCGATCCTCCGGTCGATTTGTTTGCCGCGCACTATGGCCGAGGCCGCGCGCCCTGATCCATATCTTTCCGGCGTGGGGCGGCCGCGTCCATCGCATGGCGGCTTGTGTCATGCTGGCACCAGGCGGCAAGAGATCAGGACTGGACATAGACATGCGCATCTGCATTTTCGGCGCGGGCGCCGTCGGCAGCCACATTGCGGTACGGCTGGCACGCGCGGGCCATGAGGTCAGTTGCGTGATGCGGGGGGCGCATCTGGAGGCGGCTCGCGCCGGCGGCCTCAAGCTGCGCGTCGGCGATTCCGAGGTCGGCGCCAAGGTGAACGCGTCAGGCGATCCGGCCCAACTCGGGCCGCAGGACGTCGTGATCTCGACGCTGAAAGCAACCGCTCTTCAGGGACTGGTCTCCAGCATCAAGCCGCTGCTGCAGGACGACACCGCGATCGTGTTCGCGCAGAACGGCATTCCCTGGTGGTACGGCATCGGCCTGCCGCCGCGACACCCCACGCCGCCGGACATTTCGTTTCTCGATCCCGGTGGGCGCTTGCGCGCCTGCATCCCCAAGGAACGCATCGTCGGCGGCGTCGTCTTCTCGTCCAACGAGGTGATTGCGCCCGGCGTGGTGCAGAACCTCACCCCGGACCGCAACCGCCTCTTGATCGGCGAATGCGACGACCGCAATTCCGAGCGCATCACCAGGCTGCGCGGTGTCTTCAACGATGCCCGGCTGGAATCGCCGCCGGTGGCCGAGATCCGCGAGGCGATCTGGTCAAAGCTCCTGACCAACATGTCGCTGTCAGTGCTGTGCCTGCTCACCGGCCAGACCGCGCGCGGCGTGCGCGACGACCCCGCCTTCACTGAAGTCATTCCACGCATGCTGAACGAGGCCAACGACATCGCCCAGCACTTCATCCCCGAGGTCAAGCGCGTGACCCGCAGCGGCCCTGCCCCCAATCACAAGCCATCGCTGCTCCAGGATTACGAGCTCGGTCGCGCCATGGAGATCGACGTGCTGGTGAAGGCGCCGGCCGCCTTCGCGCGTGCCGCCGGCCTATCGACCCCGGCCCTCGACCTAATCGCCGCGCTGGCGATCCAGAAGGCGCGCGACAAGGGGCTCTATGCGGCGTGAACTTCAGGCAAGCCCATCGATCCAAGCCGCCAGCGTGTCGAGCACCTCTGTCAGCGCCTCGTCATTGCTGCGGCCGGACTTTTTCAGGACCGCGAAGGAGTGATCGCCGCCCTCGATCTCATGCAGCGTCGCCTTCGCTCCGAGCCGCGCGACGACAGGCTTGAGATGGCCGAGATCGGCAAGCCCGTCGCGCGTCCCCTGCAGGAACAGCATCGGGATTGCGATGCCGCCGAGATGCTCGGCCCGCTCGGCCGACGGCTTTTTGTCGGCATGCAGGGGAAAGCCGAGGAAGGCGAGCCCTTTGACATGAGGCAATGGGGCCTTGGACTGCGCCTGCGAGGTCATCCGCCCGCCGAATGACTTCCCGCCGGCCACGAGCTTCAGTCCCGGGCACAGCCGCGCCGCCTCCAGGGCCGCCGCGCGGATCGCGACGTGGGCGACCCCCGGTGGATCGGGACGCCCCTGCTTCTTCTCCATGTACGGGAAATTGAAGCGAAGCGTCGCGATGCCGCGGTCAGCGAGACCTTGTGCGACCTTCTCCATGAACGCATGCCGCATATCGGCGCCTGCGCCGTGCGCCAGCACGTAGCAGGCGCGCGCCTCGGCCGGCTGCGTCAGGATCGCCGAGACTGTGCCGATGCGCTCGATGTCGAGCTTGAGCTCTTGAGTTTTGGCAGCCAAAATCAGACACCCTGATGCATTTCTGGCCGCCTTGGTAGCGTCACTGGCGCAGCCTGAAAACACAATAATTGCCGCGCCCTGCCGGCCTACCAAGCCGGACAGCCGCATTGACCGAGGTAACCATGTCCCACCGCTCCTCCTGGATGACCGAAGAGCTCGAAATCTTCCGCGACCAGTTCCGGAAATATCTCGCCAAGGACCTGGCGCCGCACGCGCAAAAATGGCGCGAGCAGAAGATGGTCGACCGCTTCGCCTGGCGCGGGCTCGGCGAGATGGGGGCGCTGCTGGCAAGCGTGCCGGAGGAATATGGCGGGTTGGGCGCCACCTTCGCCTATGATGCGGCGGTGCTGGACGATCTCGAAAGCACGGTGCCGGAGCTGACGACGGGCGTCTCGGTGCACAGCGCCATCGTCGCGCACTATATTCTCAATTACGGCTCGGAGGAGCAGAAGAAGCGCTGGCTGCCGAAGATGGCCTCGGGCGAGATGGTCGGCGCCATCGCCATGACCGAGCCCGGCACCGGCTCGGATCTGCAGGCCGTGAAGACCACGGCGAAGAAGCAGGGCAATTCCTACGTCATCAACGGCCAGAAGACGTTCATCACCAACGGTCAGGCCGCCGATCTCGTCATCGTGGTCGCACGTACCGGCGAGGCGGGCGCGAAAGGCATCTCGCTGATCGTGGTCGAGACGGCGGGCACTGAAGGCTATCGGCGCGGGCGTAACCTCGACAAGATCGGCCTGCACGCCTCCGACACGTCGGAGCTGTTCTTCGACAATGTCACCGTGCCGCCGGACAACCTGCTCGGCAAGGAGGAAGGCCAGGGCTTTGTCCAGCTGATGCAGCAATTGCCGCAGGAGCGCCTCGCGCTCGCGGTCGGCGCCGTCGCCTCGATGGAACGCGCGGTCAAGCTCACCACCGACTACACCAAGGAGCGGAAAGCCTTCGGCAAACCGCTCATGGACTTCCAGAACACCGCGTTCAAGCTCGCCGAGCGCAAGACCGAGGCGATGATCGCGCGCGTCTTCGTCGACTGGTGCATCGAGCGACTGATCGCAAAAGACCTCGACACGGTCACGGCGTCGATGGCGAAATATTGGTGCTCGGAGAAGCAGGTCGAGACCGCCGACGAATGCCTGCAGCTGTTCGGTGGCTACGGCTACATGCAGGAGTACCCGATCTCACGCATCTTCATCGATTCCCGCATCCAGAAGATCTACGGCGGCACCAACGAGATCATGAAGCTGTTGATTGCAAGGTCGCTGTAGTCGCGTCCTGCTCAATTCGGATGCCACCAGCGGCCGCCGATAACGACACCGTCGGAGACGATCTTGCGATCGCCGATCAGGTGCTCGCCGACGACGTCCTCGTAATCGAACTGGCCCTGCCTGACCGAGATCAGCGTGGCGTCGCCGACGCTGCCCGGTTTGAGGCTGCCGAGCTCGGGGCGGCGCAGCGCCATCGCCGCATTCACCGTCGAGGCCGCAATCACATCCGGTAGCTCCATGCCCATGCACAGGAATTTCGACATGGTCGTGACCTGATCATAGGCGGGGCCGTCGATGCACAGCATGTGGATGTCGGACGAGATCGTGTCCGGATAGAAGCCGTTGGCGAGCATCGCGCGCGCGGTCTTGAACGCGAACGAGCCCTTGCCGTGACCGATGTCGAACAGCACGCCGCGCTCGCGTGCATCCAGCACCGCCTTCTTCACCGTGCCCTGCGCGGTCGCGGGCGTGTTGGGGAAGGGGCGGAACGCGTGGGTGAGCACGTCGCCTGGGCGCAGGCGGGCCAGCACCTCCTCATAGCTCGGCGGCGGGTGATCGATATGCGCCATCAGGGGCATGCCGACCTCGTTCGCGACTTGGAGCGCGATATCGAGTGGCACCGTCCCGGACGTGCCCGACGAATGCAGGCCCACACGCACCTTGATGCCGATGATGAGATCGCGATTGGCATCCGCCACCTTGGCCGCGTCGATCGGATTCATCAGCCGCAGCTCCTCGCTCTCGCCGACCATGATCCGGTGCGAGAAGCCGAAGATGCCGGCATGCGAGACGTGGAGATAAGCGAGAATGCGGACCTGGCTCGGCTCGATCACATGCTTGCGAAAGCCTGCGAAATTGCCCGGGCCGGCGCTGCCGGTATCCACCGCCGTGGTGACGCCGGAGAGGCGGCAGAATTCCTCGGCATCGATGCCGAGCGAGGTGCCGCCCCAATAGACATGGGTGTGCAGATCGATCAGCCCCGGCGTCACGATGTAGCGTGAAGCGTCACGGACCTCGGTGGCCGGGTCGGCCTTGAGCCCGCTGCCGACCGCTGCCACCTTGCCGCCGGCAAAAGCGACGTCAGTCACGGCGTCGAGCTTCTGGGACGGATCGACCACACGGCCGCCGCGCAGGATCAAGTCGAAAGGCATCGTCGTCTCCGGAAGTGCTGTAAGGTGTGGCGGGCACGTCGGCCGGACCAGCAAGGAAGGAAGCCGTTCGCTTCTAGCAATTTTTGCGCCGAGCGGCGTGGCAAACCGTGACGGTGGCCCTGAAAATGGCGATCCCGGGAAGACTCGAACTTCCGACCTACGGTTTAGGAAACCGCCGCTCTATCCGGCTGAGCTACGGGACCGCGGAACCCGGAGTTGCGGGTTCGGCCCCCTCATAGCAGAGCAGGATGCCGTTCGCCAGCCGCAAGGCGGGTCATCGCCAAGCCGAGAGGAGGCTGTACAATCGCGTCTGGATTGACCCTGCGGAGCAGCTCCCATGATCGAAAGCATCAGCGCCATCACGCTCGGCACGCACGACATGGCGCGCGCCGTTCAGTTCTACCGTTCGCTGGGGTTCGAGCTGCTCCATGGCGGAAAAGCCGCGGCATTTACCAGCTTTCGCGCGGGGACCGGCTATGTCAACCTGACCGCCCAGCCCGACGACAAGCGCTGGTCCTGGTGGGGCCGCGTCATTTTCTATGTCGCCGATGTCGACGCAATCTTTGAGCAAGCGCGCGCCGCCGGATGGCAGCCGTCGACCACGCCGCGCGATGCGGAATGGGGCGAACGTTATTTCCATCTCACCGACCCCGATGGCCATGAGCTCAGTTTCGCGCGGCCGCTTCGCGGAGTTTGAAGAGGCGGGATAGCTACGCCCTGATATTGTTGTCCTTTACCACCTTGCCCCAATAAGCGACCTGCCTGTCGAAGAAGGTCTTGAAGCCGGCGCCGTCCTCGAGCAGCAGCGTCATGTGCTCGGTGTCCTTGAGCTGGGCGGCGGTCGCGGGCTCACTCAGGATCTCCTTGGAGGCCGTCGCCATGGCCGAAACGATGTCCGGCGGCGTGCCGGCGGGCGCGAAGATGCCCCACCAGACGAGCGTCTCGAAGTCCGGAAAGCCCGCCTCGATCGCGGTCTGCGTGTCCGGCAGCGCCGGCAGCCGCTCGCGGCCAAGCTGCAGGATCGGTCGCAGCATGTTGGTGCCGAGCTGGGCGGCGACCAGCGCCGCCGATCCTGCAATCAGATCGACATGGCCGCCGAGCACGTCGTTCATCGCCGGGCCGCCGCCGCGATAGGGTACGTGCATGATCTCGACACCGGCCTTGCTGCCGAGCACGGTCATGGCAAGATGCCCGAGCGTACCGATGCCGACCGAGGCATATTTCACCGCGCCGGGCGTCGCCTTGCAGGCCGCCACCACGTCCGCGAAGCTCTTGTAGGGACAGCCGGCGCCGGCCGCGATGACGTAAGGCGCGGTGCCGATCAGTAGAACCGGCATCAGCTCACGCTCGACATCCACCGGCGGCTTGTCGAGGATGGATGGAATCACCGCATGGGAATCGAACGTCACCAGAAATGTCGAGCCGTCCGCGGGGCTCTTGGCCACCTGCGCCGCGCCGAGCGCGCCAGCGGCGCCCGACTTGTTCTCGACCACGACGATGCGGCCAAGCCTGGTTTGCAGGTTGGATTGCAACAGCCGCGCCATCGCGTCGGTCGATCCGCCCGGCGGAAACGGCACCACCAGCGTGATCTTGCTCCCTTGCGCCGCCGCCGGCGCCATTGCGAGGATGGCCGGCGCAGCCAGGAGCGTACGTCGCGTGATCGTCATGGTCCCCTCCCTTTGATCCCCCCGCGCTTTGCTTTTTGAGCGCTTCAGGTCGTCCCGAAACCGGATCCCGGTTTCCTGTATTCTGGCCTTGGTGGACTAAAGATGTCCAACACGCGGGCGCCGTCGGGGCCGGCGCGCATGGTGTGCGGCACGTTGCCGGGCGTGCGCCAGAAATCACCCTTCTTGACCAAGATTTCCTCATCGCCCTGGACGCGGATGGCGGAGCCGTCGAGCAGCACGCCCCATTGCTCCTCGGGATGATGGTGCAGCGTGCCCTGCGCATGCGGCGCGAGCGTCACCACCGACAGCATCGCCTGCTCGCCGGAGAAGATGCGCGTGGTCACCCCAGCCGCGAGTTCGCGAAACAGCCCGTCGCTGGGATCATCGATATTGTGGAATTCATTCTTCTGGCTCATGCCATCCTCTCTTGTCGCCGCCTGATCAGGACTTGCCGTAAGAGCCCTGGTAGCGCCCCTCGCGAATCGCCTTCAGCGTCTCCTCCTCGCGCGCGACCTGGACGCGCACCGCCTCCAGCAGAGCCGCGGCGCCCGCGGCGGGAAACGACACCACGCCGTCCTCGTCGCCGACGACGATGTCGCCGGGCGCAATCACGCTGCCGCCGATCGTGACCGGCACGTTGATCTCGCCGGGGCCGTTCTTGTAGGGGCCGCGATGGATCACCGCGCGGGCGTAGCAGGGAAAGTCGTCGGCCGCGAACGCCGCAACGTCGCGGATCGCGCCGTCGATGACATAGCCTTCGGCTTTGCGCCATTGCGCGATGTTCTTCATGATCTCGCCGACTAGGGCTCGCGACTCGTCGCCGCCGCCATCGACCACGATGACGTCGCCGGGGCCGACCAGCTCGAGCGCGCGGTGGATGGCGAGATTGTCGCCGGGACGGGTGCGCACCGTGAAGGCCGCTCCCACCAGCTTGCCGCCGCGATGATAGGGCCTTAACCCCACTGCGCCCGGCAGCCGGGCCAGATTGTCGGAGATCACCGAGGTCGGCGCGTCGCCGAAACCTGCGATGATGCTCGCCGGCGGCTTCGGCACGCTGCTCGCTGCGATGGTGATCGTCATGTCGGTCCTTCCGTGTTCTTGTCCGTGTTTTTGTCTTATTCGGCGTGCGCCCGCGCCTTAGCCGGCCAAATCCGGAAGGCGCGCCCCTCCTTCATCCACGCCGCGCGCTCGTCGCGCAACAGGGTGCGGCGGACCTTGCCGGAATCATCGCGCGGCGGTGCGTTGACGATCTCGAAACTCTCCGGGTGCTTGTAGCGGCTGAGCTTGTCCTTCAGGAAATCTGCCACGCCATCAGCGATGGCCTGACCGCCGGCATCGGGCTCCGGCTCGATGATGGCGTGGACGCGCTGGCCCAATTCCGGATCGGGCAATCCCACCACGACGCAGGAACGCACGCCGGGACAGGCGGAGACGGCGGCCTCGACCTCGGCCGGATAGATGTTGGCGCCGCCGCGCAGGATCATGTCGGCGAGACGGTCACCGAGATAGAGATAGCCTTCCGCATCCAGCCGGCCGATATCGCCAAGCGATTCCCAGCCGTCGGCTCGGCGCTTCGGCTCGGCGCCGAGATAGTGATAGGTAGCGTCCCTGCCGTCATTGTTGAGGAAATAGATCTCGCCGGTCTCGCCAAGCGCGACATCGTTGCCGTCCTTGCCGATGATGCGAAGCTTCGCCATGTCGCCGATCTTGCCGACCGAACCCTTGTGCGTCAGCCATTCCGTACCGGAGATGATGCAGGCGCCCTGGCGCTCGGTGCCGCCATAGAGCTCCCAGATCCGCTCGGGCCCGAGCCAGGCGATCCAGTTCTCCTTCAGCCAGGGCGGCATCGGAGCTGCCATGTGGAAAACTGTCTGAAGACTCGACACATCGTAGGCGTTGCGCACGGTCTCCGGCAGCGCCCAGATCCGGTGCATCATGGTCGGCACGAAATTGACCCATTGCACGCGCTCGCGTTCGATCTGCCGCAGCGTCTCCTCGGCGTCGAACTTGACGAGGCCGGTGAGCTTGCCGCCGGCGAACAGCGCGTAATGCGACACGATGAACGGCGCATTGTGATACAGCGGGCCGGGATTGAGCAGTGAGACCCCGAAGGGGATATTGAGCGGCGGCGCAGCGACGGTGTCGGTCACTGCCGGATGATGGTCGAGGATCACCTTGGGACGGCCGGTCGAGCCGCCTGAGGTCATGGCCTTCCAGTAGCGCGCCACCGGCGGGTTGAGCGGCTCGTCCGGAAAACCTTGCGGCACGAAATCAGCCGGGAGACGGTTCGGCGCGTTCCAATCGGCCTCGCCGCCGACCACCAGTGCCGGCTTGAGGATGTCGAGCACCGCGGCGGCTTCGCCGCGCGGCAGCCGCCACGACAGCGAGGTCGGCGTTGCCCCGCACTTCCACACGGCAAAGGATGTCTCGAAGAACGCGTTGCTGTTGGGCAATCCGATCGCGACGAAGTCACCGGGCTTGACGCCCTTGGCCATGAACGCCCGCGCGCGCCGGTTGGCGCCACGCTCGAGCTCGTCCCATGTCAGTGTCTCCTGCCCATGACGGACGGCGATCGTGCCGTGCGGTTTGCGCTCAGCGTACCAGCGCGGCACGTCGGACAGGGGCAGCAGCATCAGGCGTTTCCACTTCGTCTTTTTGGCGCCGCCTCACGATGAGGCGCTCACACTGCGAAGTGTAACAGCCAAAGCCAAGCCTTCAAGTCGCAAGCCTTCAAGGCATGCGCATCAGCGCTCCGCGCCGCAGCCCGCACTATCGAACAGTGCCGCGAGCCCGCATCGCGAGGTCAGCATCTTCTCGCCGTCATGGCCGACGCCGGGAACGTCCAAGATCCTGTGATTGGGCGGGCCGTGGTTGCGCTTGGCCATTGCCTCCGCATAGGCATGGCCGCGGGCGTGGCGCCTTGCGCCTTCGCCATGCAGCTCTTGTCGAGCGGCGGGATGCTCGGGATTGGTGTCGAGGGTGCCGAGCAGATAGATCACCTCGCGCTCGACATAGCGCTGCTCGAGCGCGGCCGGCGCCACGTTCGCACGAGCGCGGTTGCGACGATACCTGCCGGCCCTCGCATAACGGACATTCTCCTTCGAATTCAGATCAATAAAGGTTTAAGCGCATCGCCTGCCGCGCGGCTGTGACTCCCGCGCCACGTCAAGCAAAAAATGTCAGCAGCCCAGCCATGAAATTCCCGGGTTCCATGGGTGACAAGCCGGCGATAAAGAGGCAAAAATCCGGCTCGACTCAGGTGGGGTTGAGTCGTGCAAGGAATGCTCTCGTAAAATGTCGCTCGTAGTTGCATCGCGTCGTGCGACGCCGCTTCTCGTTACCGCAGCAGGATTATTTCTGCTGACGCTGCCGCATGCCCAGGCGCAATGGTGGAAGCGCGCGCCGGTCGACTTCGAGCAATGCGCCGACGCCGCCGAGAAATCCCCGACCAAGGCCGAAAAGACGGCGGCGCTCGCCGATTGCAACGCCAAGTTCGCGGGCCGCCGCAAGGCAGGCGGCGGCTATTCCTATTACGACTTCCTCCAGGATCGCACCTTCGACATCGCCGGGCCGAATCCGACGCCCGAGGAGCAGAAGAAGATCGACGAAGCCTACACCGCCTATCTCGCTAGTCAGCGCCGCAGCAATGAAGCGGCCCAAGCCACCGCGCGACAGCAGCGCGAGCAGCAAGAACAACAAGTCCAGCAGCTCCAGCAGGTCGCACTGCGCACCGAGGTCGAACGCGTACGCGTGCCCGTCCCGGTTGAGCGGCCGAAGGTGCAGCAGACTGTCGGCCCGAGGCCGAAGGGCGCGCCCTGCACCAAGGGCTCGTTCTCCTGCGAATGGCCGCGCCTGTCGGAAAGCTTGAATGATTTGAAGAAGTTGTTCAATCCAACGCAGAGTAAGCCGGCGAAGAAGGGCTAGCTGGCCACTGCCGTCATTGCGAGGAGCACTTGCGACGAAGCAATCCAGTCTGCCTTCGTGGAAAGATTCTGGATTGCTTCGCGGAGCCTGTCATCGGGCCGCGCTTCGCGCGGACCCGTTGGCTCGCAATGACGAGTTGGATGGAGATTCGCGTCCCTTCCTCAATTCGCGTGCTTCTTCTTGCTCCGCTTCGGTTTGGCCACCGACGCACTCGCGGGCGCCGCTGCCGTTGGCGGAGCGCTCAACGCCTTGCGGCTCTCCTGCAATCGCGCGTCATAGCCCGGAGAGTTCACGACCGTCGGCGGCCTTGCATGAGCGAACGTGGATGTGCCGCAGAGCGCAGCCAGCGCGAGCCCGATCATCAAACAACGCTTCATCGCACCGCTCCTTCGCGCTCACGCTGATCCGCGAATCTGCCGTGGCGTCAGCCCGGATGGGCCCTTGCCCGCGACTTCGGCTTCCTTGATCAACGCAACAATGCGGCGCATCAGCGGCACGTCGATATTGTTCTGTTCGGCCAACGCGATGACCGCGCCCTGAAGATAGTCGATCTCGGTCTTGCGCCCTTGTTTCAGGTCCTGCCACATCGAGGAACGCGCCTCGGGGTCGATCTTCATCGTGCGGCCCAGGATCGCATTGAAGATTACATCTGGCAGCCTCAGCAAGGTCGGCGTCCATCCCATTGGGATCGGCGTTGCCGAAACCGGCGCGATGCCGGCAGCCTTCAGCGCGGCCAGGCCCTCGGCCATCTGGTCCGCGAACAGCCTTCGCCAGTCGCGGCTCGCCAATTGAGCGGCGAGCGGCATGTCGGATAGCGCGCTGAGTGCGTTGTTCAGATTGATGATCAGCTTGCCCCATTGCACGTCGGTGATGTCGCGGCTCGCGCGCATGGTGAGCCCCGGAACCGAGAGCGCCGCGGCCGTGTTCTCCGCATCCTCTCCGACATGAATATCGCCGGACGTCGAACGGTGGAAACGGCCCTCACCCATCGCGATCACGTTGAACGGCACCATGCCGGCGAGCACGCGCCGGCCGCCGAGACGCTCACCTAGCACCGCGACATTGCCGATGCCGTTCTGAAGCGAGACGACGAGGGCGTCGTGCGGCGCATGCTGCGCGATCTGCTCCGCGATATCGGCGGTGTCGGCGCTCTTCACCGTCACCAGCACGATGCCGGCGCTGTGGAAGATCGAAGGGTCGTCCGACAAGGCGAGCTGGCCAGCACCGAGCTTGTTCTCGGAGCCATCGTGGTCCGTCAGCCGCAGGCCGAAGCGTTCGATCTCGCCCTTCACCCGCGGCCGCACCAGCAGCGCGACGCGGCGGCCCGCGGCCGCCAGCATGCCGCCGACGAAACAGCCGATGGCGCCGGCGCCGGCCACCACGATCGGTCGATCCGTAAGCACTGACCTCGCTCCCTGAATGACCGGTCTTCGATAGCAGAGGCGAAGCCGGCTGCCCATCGCGTCGCAGCCGCCTTGTAACCGTCATGACTGCCCCATATGTTCTCGCCCCGGGGGCCCGTCAGCGGCGAGCGCTCGCCGAACGAGACGCCAAAGGGAGAGCACGATGGGTCTACTCGACGTCCTCAACGGCATGCAGAACGGCCCGCGCGGCCCCAGCGCGCCCAGCTCCGAGCAATCCTCCACCGGCATGTCGCCGATGACCATGGCGCTGCTCGGCCTGCTCGCCTGGAAAGCCTTCAAGCATATCACCGCAAACCAATCCGGCACGGCCCCGCAACCGTCGCCGACGCCTGCGCCGCCGCCGGTGAACACCGCAGACAGCGGCGGGCTTGGCGGTCTCGGAGGCCTGCTGAAGGGCGGCCTCGGCGGCCTGCTAGCGGGCGGCGCGGCCGGCACCGTGCTGAGCGGCGGGCTTGGCGATCTCCTCAACCAGCTCCAGAAGAGCGGCCATGGCGACGCCGCAAATTCCTGGGTCGGCAAGGGCGAGAACAAGCCGATTGCACCGGGCGATCTCGCCAGCGCGCTCGGCGCCGACCAGATCGACAGCCTGTCCGCCCAGAGCGGCCTGTCGCGTGAGGAGCTGCTGTCCGGCCTCAGCCAGTATCTGCCGCAGGTGGTCGACCATCTGACGCCGGACGGAAGGCTGCCGACCGAGGACGAGCTCTCGGGCCGCATCTGATTGTCGTCAAAGGGAGGGGAGCACTGTCATGAGCATGGGCGGCCTGTTGTGGATCATCCTTGTCGGCTTCGTTGCCGGCCTCATCGCGCGCTGGCTCGCGCCGGGGCCGAACAATCCGAGCGGCTTCATCCTCACCACTATCCTCGGCATCGCCGGCGCGTTTCTCGCGACCTTCGTCGGCCAGGCCATCGGCCATTACAGCCCCGACCAGGGCGCCGGCTTCATCATGGCCACGATCGGCGCCGTGGTGGTGCTATTCATCTGGCACCGCCTGGTGGCCAGCGGCGTGATCAAGGGGTGATCGCCGCAGGCCGTAGGGGAGCCTGCCGCCTCACACAGCGTCATTGCGAGGAGCTCTTGCGACGAAGCAATCCAGACCGTCGCCGCGGACGCTTTCTGGATTGCTTCGCTTAGCTCGCAATGACAGGGGTCACGTAATCAAATGCATCCCCGCATCCATGCGCACGACCTCGCCGGTCATGTTGCTGGAGGCCGGCATCGCGAGGAAGCAGACGAGCTGCGCGATGTCTTCCGCGCTCGAGGCGACCTTGAGCGGCACTTTCGCCACCACGCTGTCGCGCACCTGTTTTGCGCCGGCTTCGCCGCGGCCCTTGGTGAACCAGGGCGTGTCGATATAGCCGGGGCACACCGTGTTGACGCGGATCAGCGGCGCCAGCGCGCGCGACAGCGACAAGGTCATGGTGTTGAGCGCGCCCTTGCTCGCGGCATAGGCGATCGACGAGCCGACGCCGCTGATGCCGGCGACCGAGGACACGTTGACCACCGCCGACGGCCGGCCCGAAGCCTTGGCGCCGGCCTCGAGCAGGCTGCGTGCCGCGCGTACCATCTGGAACGGGCCGATGGTGTTGACGCCATAGACCCGCTGGAAATCTTCCGCCGACAAGCCGTCGAGATCGGCGTGAGCGACGTGCTTGGTGGTGCCGGCATTGTTGACGAGCACGTCGAGCCGGCCCCACCCGGCCGCCGCTGCGACGATCTTGCGGCAATCGTCATCCTTTGAGACGTCGCCTTGCGCGACCAGGACTTCCGCGGCGCCGGCCTTGCGGCAGAGCTCAGCCGTGGCCTCGGCTTCCTTCTGGCTCGAGGAATAATTGATGACGAGCCGGGCCCCGCTCCGCGCGAGAATTTCCGCGGTTGCAGCACCCAGGCCGGATGCCGACCCCGTCACGACTGCACACAAGCTGTCCTTTGCCATCCCTGATGTCCCTCCCTGATCTGATGTCGGCGTCTTGTTTAGCGAGTTTGCCGCGCCCTGCAAATCGAGCAAACTCCGCTAAGCGGAATTAGCTTGTCGCCCATGCCGGCGCTGCAGGTTGGCCTGCGATCAACGCTTGTCAGGGCCATGGCTTTTTCCGATCATCGGGCGCAAGAAGAGACCGCGCGCCCATCCACGGGGCGGACGCGCCAATGGCAAAGCACGGGGAACGCTGTGGCGGAGAGTGACGATATCGTCGTCGAGACCGCGGAAAAAATCTTCGCCGATCTCGCCGATCCGCAAACCATCAACAACGACAAGAAGAATTCGTGGCAGGCGCCGCTGTGGCAGGCGCTGAGCGAGGCCGGCCTGCCGCTATCGTGGGTGCCTGACGACCTGGGCGGCTCCGGCGCTAGCCTTGCCGACGGCTTTGCCCTTCTGAACGCTGCGGGCCGCTTTGCTGTCGCGGTTCCCCTGGCCGAGACCATGCTCGCGGGCTGGCTGCTCGCGCAGGCCAAGATTGCCTCGCCCGAGGGCGAGATGACCTTGCTGCCGGCCTCGCCAAAGGATCACATCACGCTCGATGCCGACGGCGCGCTCTCCGGCCGCGCGCGCGGCGTGCCCTTTGCCAAGGCGGCGAAGCATTTTGCGGTGCTCGCGCAGGGCAAGGACGGCATGTCCATCGCGCTGGTCGATGCGAGCAAGACCCGGATCGAAGCCGGGCTCAATGTCGGCTACGATCACAGCGACACCGTGACGCTCGATAAGGTTCAGCCCGTCACCCTCAAGCCCGCGCCACAAAGCTTTGAGCAGACCACGCTGATGCTGATGGGCGGCGTCGCGCGCAGCCTTCAGATCGCCGGCGCGCTGGAATCCATGCTCGATATCTCCGTGCGCTATTCCAACGAGCGCGTCGCCTTCGAGAAGAAGATCTCGAAATTCCAGGCGGTGCAGCACAATCTCGCACGCCTCGCCGGTGAATCCGCCGCAGCGCTAGCGGCCGCGACCTCTGCCGCCGATGCGATTGCGAACGCCAAGGCGTTCGATGACGAGGTCTATCTCGAAGCCGCCTCCGCAAAAATCCGTTGCGCGGAAGCTGCGGAAAAGGGCGGCGCCATCGCGCACCAGGTCCACGGCGCGATCGGCTTCACCATGGAGCATATCCTGCACCGCTACTCGCTGCGGGCGCTGGCCTGGCGCGACGATTTCGGGTCGGAGAGCCATTGGGCCGTCGAGCTCGGCAGGCTCGTTGCAAACCGCGGCGCCGATGAATTGTGGCCGCTCGTGGCCTCGCGCTGATCAGGGGACGACGACAATGACCGCTGCCCTCCGTTTCGATCCGATCCGCCTCCCCGAAAAATGCGAGCAATTGCGCAAGGAAGTGCGCGCCTTCCTCGCCGAAGAAATTGCCGCCGGCACTTTCGATCCGCACAAGCCCAACCGCGAGGACACCGACGCGCCGGAATTTTCGCGCCGGGTCGGCGCCAAGGGCTGGCTCGGCATGACCTGGCCCAAGAAATATGGCGGCCAGGAGCGCTCGTTCCTCGAACGTTACGTGGTGACCGAGGAGATGCGCGTGGCGAATGCGCCGACGCGGCGCTTCTTCGTCGCCGATCGCCAGAGCGGACCGGTGTTGCTGAAATACGCGCCCGAGCACATCAAGATGGAGATCCTGCCGCGCATCTGCCGCGGCGAGATCTGTTTCGCCATCGGCATGAGCGAGCCGAACTCCGGCTCCGACCTGTTCGCGGCAAAGACGCGCGCGACCAAGACCGACGGCGGCTATCTCATCAACGGCACCAAGATCTGGACCTCGTCGGCGCATATTGCCGACTACATGATCGCGATCTTCCGGACCTCGCCGCCGACCAAGGAAAACCGCCGCCACGGCCTGACCCAGTTCCTGGTCAAGATGAAGCAGCCGGGCATCAAGGTGAACCCGATCGGCCAGATCACCGGCCAATACGAGTTCAACGAGGTCGTCTTCACCGATCACTTCATTCCCGACGATCATGTGCTCGGCGAGGTCGATGGCGCCTGGAAGCAGGCGACATCGGAGCTTGCCTATGAGCGTTCAGGCCCCGAACGCTTCCTCGAAACCTATTACGTGCTGACCGAACTGGTGCGCGCGATCGGCCCCAACCCGGACACGCGCAGCGCCGAGGGCATCGGGCGCCTCGTCGCGCAGCTCCACACCATGCGGCGCATGTCGGTCTCG
This sequence comes from Bradyrhizobium sp. 137, assembly GCF_023074095.1. Taxonomy (NCBI): domain Bacteria; kingdom Pseudomonadati; phylum Pseudomonadota; class Alphaproteobacteria; order Hyphomicrobiales; family Nitrobacteraceae; genus Bradyrhizobium; species Bradyrhizobium sp. 137. The sequence goes on along the minus strand of NZ_JADPKU010000051.1, from coordinate 31,203 downwards.
GTTGCCGGCATGCTGCAGGCCGGCAAGGAGCCGGTGGTGGAAGCGTCCATCGTCAAGGATATCGGCACGGTCTGGGAGCAGCAGCTGCCGCACCGCGTGCGCGATCTCGCCGCCTTCGTCGAGGAGACCGCGACCAACCGCGAGACGCTGGAGCGGCAGCTCGATTTCGCCATCAAGACCGCACCGAAACTCACTATCCAGGGCGGCACCACCGAGGTGCTGCGCGGCATCATCGCCCGCGGACTGGGACTTCGATAGTGCGGATGAGAGCGATGCGCTGGCGGCGGGCGCCGTTCACCTCTCCGATCGGGAGAGGTCTTCGCAACTGATACTGGAGGCACAAAATGACCACGTATAATGATATCGGCGTCGAGAAGGTCGGGCATGTCGGCACCATCGAGATCCGCCGGCCGCCGCTCAATTTCTTCGACATCTCGCTGATCAATCAGATCGCGGATGCGCTCGACGAGTTCGACCGCGATATCGAAATCCGCGCCTCGGTGCTGTCGGCGCAGGGCAAGGCGTTCTGCGCCGGCGCCAATTTCGGCGATCCGGCGCGGCAGGCGCAGGAGGCGCGCGAGGCCGAGAAGACCGCCAAGGGCGATCCGGCCGACAGTCTCGGGCCGATCAACCATCTCTACATCCAGGCCGTGCGCATCTTCCGCGCCAAGAAGCCGATCGTCGCCGCCGTGCAGGGCGCCGCCATCGGCGGCGGCCTGGGCCTGGCGGTGTCCGCGGACTTCCGCGTCACCTGCCCCGAAGCCCGCTTCTCCGCGAACTTTACCAAGCTCGGCTTCCATCCCGGCTTCGGCCTGACCGTGACGCTGCCCGAGCTGATCGGCAAGAACAACGCCGAGCTGATGTTCTACACCAGCCGCCGCGTCACCGGCGAGGAGGCTTACAAATGGGGCCTCGCCAACGAGCTGGTGCCGCAGGACCAGGTCAAGGCGGCCGCGATGAAGCTCGCCAGCGAGATCGCCGAATGCTCCCCGCTCGGGCTGCTCTCCACCCGCGCCACGATGCGCGCCGGATTGGCCGACCGCGTCATGGCGGCGACCAATCACGAGCTCGCCGAGCAGACGCGGCTGCGCGCGACAGAGGATTTTAAGGAGGGCGTGAAGGCGACGGAAGAACGGCGCGTGGCGAATTTTAAAGGAAGGTAGCTCGTCGGGTGAAGGCACCTCTTTGTTCCTTCTCCCCTTGTGGGAGAAGGTGGCGCGAAGCGCCGGATGAGGGGTATCTATCCATGCGATCAAGTCCGCATTTGCGGAGAGATACCCCTCACCCGTCTCGCCGGGATGCGGCGAGCCACCCTCTCCCAAAAGGGGAGAGGGTTAAGTGCGCCCCACCACCAGCGCGTCGACGATCGTCACGCCCTGCCCCTCCGGGTGCACCAGCACCGGGTTGAGCTCGATCTCCGCGATCTCCGCCGCATGCCGTGCGGCAAGCACGGAGATATCGGCGACGAGCTGCGCCAGCGCCGTGACATCCGCCCTCGCCCCTCCGCGAAAACCGTTCAGGAGCGGCGCAGCCTTCAATCCTGCCAGCATCGCGCCGGCCTCCTCGGCACCGACAGGCGCCGGACGATAGATCACATCGCGGAATAGCTCGGTCGTGACGCCGCCGAGCCCCACCATCACCATCGGGCCAAATGTCTTGTCCGTCATCGTTCCCACGATGATCTCGACGCCCTTCTTCGCCATCGGCCCGACCAGCACACCTTGAATGACCGCCGCCGGCCGCTGCCTGCGCGCATTGTTGAGCAACGCTTCGAACGCCAGGAAGACCTCGCCCTTGGTGGTGATGTTGACCCGCACGCCATCGACTTCGCTCTTGTGCGCGATGTCGGGCGACTGGATCTTCATCACCAGCGGAAAGCCTACGCGGGCGACGGCTTCATCCAGCCCGGCCTTTTCCGTCACCAACACTTCGTCCGGCAGCCCGATGCCGGCGCCGCGGAGCAATGCCTTGCTGTCGGCCTCGGACAATGTCTGCTGCTTCAAATGCGCAGAGAGATCGCGCACCGGCAACCGCGTCTCGTCCGCGGGCTTCGGCAGATTGAACATTGCGTAGTCGACGAGCCGCCGCATCGCGACGCCGACATGAGTCAAACCGGAGAGGACCACGACACCGGACTTCGCGAGCTCCCGCCGCGCGAAGTCGGAGGGCACCGTGTAGGAATAGAACGCGACCGGCTTCTTCTGCGCCGCCAGCGCCGGCGTCAGCTCGGCCTCGTCGAACGGTTTGCGCACCTCGCTCGACAGTGAGAGCACGACCAGCACCGCGTCGACCTCGTCGGAGGCGGTGAGCAGGTCGACGCTCTTCTGCAATCCGCCGGAGGTCACGCCTTGCGCCGTAACGTCGATCGGGTTGCGTGCGGTGCCGTAGGACGGCATCAGCGTTCGGATCCCGGCCTGGATCGTTTCGGAGAGCTCCGGCACCTGCAAGCCTTGCAGTGCCACAGCATCCGCGGCCCAGATGCCGGCGCCGCCGGAGACGGTGACAACGGCGACGCGATCGCCCTTTGGCAGCGGATTACTGGCGAGCAGCGCCGCGATCGTCAGCGCCTCGTCGAGATCGTTGGAGACGATGAATCCGTATTTCGCGAACACCGCGTCATAGGCCGTCGACCAGCCGGCCATGCTCGCCGTGTGGGAGGCTGCCGCGCGCTGGCCTGCGCCGGAACGGCCGACTTTTGTCACGATGACGGGCTTTCTCGTCTCGGCGGCGCGCCGCGCCGCGGCCAGAAACTTGTCGACGTCACGGATGCCTTCGATGAACAGCAGGATCACGTCGGTCGAGGCGTCCTGCACCAAATAGTCCAGGAACTCGCCGGCGCCGAGATCGGATTCGTTGCCGGCGCTGACAACGTAGCTCACGGCGATACCGATCGCCCTCGCACGATGATAATAGGCAAAGCCGATGCCGCCGCTCTGCGCGACGATGCCGATCCGTTTTTGCGTAGCGACCAGCGGCACCACACCTGGTTTGACGTCCACTGCGGGACTGAAGGTGGCCGCCACGCGCTGCATTTGGCTGAAGAAGCCCTCGGCATTTGGGCCGGAAATCCGCATGCCGGTGCGTCTCGCCAGCGCCGCGATCGCGTCCTGCATCGCCGCGCTGTCGCCGCCCTCCTCCGCGAAGCCAGAGGAGATGATGACGGCGTTCTTGACCCCGGCGACGGCGCATTGCTCGAGCGCCGGCAGCACTGCGCGGGCCGGAATGACGATGACGGCGAGATCGATCGGCGCGCCGATCTCGGCGATCGATTTATAGCAGGCGAGCCCGTCGATGTCGGCATAGTTCGGGTTCACCGGATAGATCTTGCCGGGATAATCGTTCTTGCGCAGCATCGACAAAAGCCGTCCGGGAATCTTCTCGTGATCGCGCGAGGCCCCGATCAGCGCGATGCTCGCGGGCGCAAAGAAGCTGTCGAGCGGATGCGGCATGGCGTGTCCCTGTTGTTTTTCGATCAGTCTATCCGTGATGGCCGGGCTTGTCCCGACGATCCAACGCCGTCATTCCAGCTCAAGAACGCGGATGCCCGGGACAAGCCCGGGCACGACGATACGGTGAGAGATGAGCCGACAAATCAAGCGACGCGGAACGTTACACCACCTAACAAGAACTCGTTGCCGGCAACGGCCAGCCCCTTCGCCTTGGCCGCATGCAGCACGCCCGCCACGTCAGCCACCCGAAACTCCAGCGCGCTCATGATCTCGCTGGCCCCCTTCACGAAGCGGAAGCTTGCGTTGGGCAGCTTCAGTTCGGCGTCGCGCGGCGCAATACCAATGATCTTACCCCAGTGCTCCGCCAGCCCCTGCGGGTCTGGGCTTTGCATCTCCACGGTCGTCAGCGCCTGCGTCACATCCTTGCGGATGAATTTTTGCCAGTCGGGTCCCGCCGGCGGATAGACGCCAAGAATGTCGTCGCTGCCTTCGGTGTGATTGAACTCGATGAAGGCGGCGCGGCAGTCGCGGGGGTGGAGCTGCACGCCGTGATAGGGCGCATGGTCGATGACGTTGGCGGTGCGCACGCCCAGCGCGTTGGCGTTGCGGCCGCGCTCGTCCGGATCGTTGCAGCAGAAGATCGCCATGTAGCCGCCGCGCCCGCCGGTTTTCTCGATGAAGCGACCGGCCGTGGTGCCGTCCCTGAAGGGCGCCACGACTTCCAGCAGGATCGTGTCGACCGGGAGCAGCGCGTTCTCCAGACCGTATTTCGCGACATTGCCGTCGCGATAGCACACAGTGAGGCCCATGATCCTGCCGATATCCGTGATGACAGGCTCAAGCTGCGGCGCCACCAGGCAGATCTGACGCAGCCGGATATAGGGCGCCATCGTCATGCGCCCTTGAAGGTCGGTTTGCGCTTCTCGACGAAGGCTTTGGCGGCCTCCTTGTGGTCCTCGGTGTCGCCGCATCGGGTGTGATGGATCGCCTCGCCATCGAAGCAATCCTCCAGCGCCAGGTGCTCGGCATTGTTGATGTTGCGCTTGATGAAGCCAAGCGCAATCGATGGGCCCTGCGCCAGCGACAGCGCGAGCTCGTGCGCGGCAGCGTCGATCTCGGTGTCGGGAACCACCTTCGTCACCATGCCGATCGCATGCGCCTCTTTTGCAGTCAGCACCGGCGACATCAGATAGAGCTCGCGCGCCCGCGCGCTGCCGAGCAGTTGCGTCAGAAAATAGGTCCCGCCGTAATCGCCGGAGAAGCCGACCTTGGCGAAGGCCGTGGTGATCTTGCAGGATTCGCTGGCGATGCGCAGGTCGCAGGACAGCGCCATCGACAGGCCGGCGCCGGCCGCCGCGCCGTCGAGCTGCGCCACGACGGGCTTTGGCATCTGATGCAGGATGCGCGAGACCTCCATGCCGCGGCGCAGGTTTGCGAGCTTCTGCTCGAACGGCAGCGGCGCGCGGCCCTCCGCCATCGACTTGACGTCGCCGCCGACGCAGAAGCTGCCGCCCGCGCCCTTGAACAGCACCGCCCGCACCTCCGGATCATCGGCCGCGCGCCGCGCCGCCTCGACCAGCCCGCGCACCATGTCCGGGTTGAGCGCATTCTTGCGCTCGGGCCGGTTCATGGTGATGGTGAGCAGCCCGCCTTCGAGCTTTTGCAGGACCATGTCGTTGCTCATGGGTGTCTCCCTTGTTGTTTTAGCTATCACCACACCGTCATTGCGAGCAAAGCGAAGCAATCCAGAAGTGTTTCCGCAGATGCAGTCTGGATTGCTTCGTCGCTTCGCTCGCGATGACGTTGCGAGTTCGTCACGCTGTCATTTCTTCACCAGCGGGCAGCGCGACTGCTCCAGCGACTGGAACGCCTCGTTGCCGGGGACTGTGGCGAGCAGCTTGTAATCGTCCCAGCGGCCCTTGGATTCCGACGGCTTCTTCACCTCGAACAGGTACATGTCATGGATCATGCGGCCGTCCTCGCGGATCTTGCCACCCTTGGCGAAGAAGTCATTGATCGGCGTCTCCTTCATCACCTTCATGACCGCCGCAGCGTCGGTCGTGCCGGCTGCCTTCACCGCTTTCAGGTAATGCGTGACGGAGGAATAGACGCCGGCCTGCGCCGAGGTCGGCGGCCGCTTCACGCGTTCCCGGAAGCGCTTCGAGAAGGCGCGCGTCTCGTCGTTCATGTCCCAGTAGAACGCTTCGGCCAGCAGCAGGCCCTGCGCGGTCTCAAGCCCGATCGAGTCGATGTCGGTGACGAAGGCGAGCAGCGGCGACAGCTTCTGGCCGCCCTTCATGATGCCGAACTCCGCCGATTGCTTGATGGCGTTGACGGTGTCGCCGCCGGCATTGGCGAGCCCAATCACCTTGGCCTTCGAGGCCTGCGCCTGCAGCAGGAACGACGAGAAATCCGAGGTGTTGAGCGGATGACGCACGCTGCCGAGCACCTTGCCACCGGTCTTGGTGACGACGTTGCTGGTATCCTTCTCCAGATCCTGGCCGAAGGCATAATCGGCGGTGAGGAAGAACCAGGTGTCGAGGCCCGATTTGACCGCGGCAAGGCCGGTCACGTTGGCCTGGGCGAACGTGTCGAACACGTAGTGCACGGTATAGGGACCGCAGGCTTCGTTGCTGAGGCGGATCGAGCCCGGGCCGTTGAAGATGATGATCTTGTTGCGCGCTTTCGCGATCTCTCCGGCGGCGAGCGCGGTCGCCGAGGCCGCGACGTCGTAGATCATCTCGACGCCCTGGTTGTCGAGCATGTCGCGGGCGATGTTGGCGGACAGATCGGCCTTGTTGAGATGGTCGGCCGCCAGCACCTGGATCTTGCGTCCCAGCACCTCGCCGCCAAAGTCCTCGACAGCCATCTTGGCCGCGGTCTCGCTGCCGGGGCCGGTGATGTCCGCATAGAGGCTCGACATGTCGAGGATGCCGCCGATCTTGAGCGGCGGCTTGTCCTGGGCCTGCACGGCGCTCGCGCTGAGGGCAAACGCGGCAGCAAAAATGCCCGTCAGAATATGCTTCATCGAAACAGACCTCCCTTATCGTGCCGTGCTCTGATGGCGGCTTGGCTATTGGTGTTGCTGCAATCATGCCGTATGCGCGAGAGCGCAGCAAGCGAAGGTACGTTGCGTGCGCACGATTGCCGCGTGTGTTTTCCGCAAAGCGGAATGGTGAGGCGCGGACAAATGTCTCCACGTCATTGCGAGCGTAGCGAAGCAATCCAGAATCTTTCCGCGGAGGGACTCTGGATTGCTTCGCTACGCCCGCAATGACGGAGTATGAGGAAGCCTCTTCGCGAGCCACTACGCATGAGCTAAGCTTGGCACGCAATACAACCTCTCCGGGTCACGTGACGCCACGCCTTCACCTCATCGTCGCACTTCTTCTCGTCGCGGGTCACAGCGCATCCGCGAGCCCATGCCAATTCGAGTCTCAGGGCGAAGGCCGCGTCGCGGCCATCGTCGATGCGCGCAGCGTGCGTCTCGACGATGGCCGTGAAATCCGCCTGATCGGCATCGAGACGACGGCGACGACAAAGCAGGCCCTGACGTCGCTGCTCGCCGGCCGCGACGTGGCCCTGCGCGGCACCGACGACACACCTGACCGCTACGGCCGGCAAGGCGCTTTTGTGTTCGCTGGCGAAAGCGACACCCCGGTGCAGACGACGCTGCTCGCCCAAGGCGATGCCATCGTCTCCGCCGAGATCACGGACAAGGACTGCGCGGCCGCCCTGATGGCGTCGGAAGCCGAGGCGCGGCGCCAAAAAATGGGCAGCTGGGCTGATCCGTCGGCCATAAAAAACGCGGAAAGTCCGGACGATATTTTGGCAGGGATTGGGCGTTTTATGGTGGTCGAGGGCAAAGTCCTGTCGGTCCGGCAAGCTGGGGCAATGACCTACCTCAACTTCGGACGAAACTGGACACGGGACTTTGCGGCGACTATTTCAAGGCGCACGCTGCCGGCATTCGAAAACGCCGGAATTACCCTCAAGTCCTTGGAGAATCGACGTATTCGCGTTCGGGGCTGGGTTGAAGGGAATACGGGGCCGCGTATCGATATACGCCTCGTGGGACAGGTCGAGTTGCTGGGCGCAAACGAGCCGACAGGGGTAAGGCCCTAAAAGGGCCGGGCACGGGTTAAGCGACGTGAATGGGGTGCTAGAACGGCACGAACGAGGTGATGGCCGCCGCCTGCGGGCTGCGCCGGCCGCGCTGTGCCTTGTTCTGGGCGGGCTTCTCGCCGGCTGCGGCGACATGGGCAGGTTCCAGGCCGCCGCGACCCCACCGGCTGTCGCGATGCCCAAGCCGAAGCCCGCCGTCGCGCAGACGCCGGCCACCGAGAAGGAGCACGAGCGCATCCTGGCGAGCTATGGCGGCACCTATGACGATCCGCGGCTGGAATCGCTCGTCAGCAAGACCGTCGACCGGCTGGTCGCCGCCTCCGATCGCCCCGATCAGGGCTACAAGGTCACCATCCTCAATTCCGGCGCGGTGAATGCGTTCGCACTGCCGAACGGCCAGCTCTACGTCACGCGGGGCCTGCTCGCGCTCGCCAGCGACACCTCGGAATTGTCCTCCGTGCTCAGCCACGAGATGGCACATGTCCTGTCCAAGCACGCCGCGATGCGCGAGGACCAGGCGCGCCAAGCCGCGATCGTCACCCGTGTCGTCACCGACATGAGCAACGATCCAGATCTGACCGCGCTCGCGCTCGCCAAGACCAAGCTCACCATGGCGAGCTTCTCGCGCAAGCAGGAGATCGAGGCCGACGGCATCGGCGTCGGCATTTCCGCGCGCGCGCATTTTGACCCTTACGGTGCGGCGCGCTTCCTCTCGGCGATGGAGCGCAATGCCGAGCTGAAGGCCGGGAAAAGCTCGCTCGATCCGCGCGCGCAGGATTTCACCTCGTCGCATCCGGCTACCCCGGAGCGCGTGCAGAATGCGCAGACAATCGCGCGACAATATGCAGCGCCCGAAGGCGCCGAGCGCGACCGCGAGACCTATCTCGCCGCGATCGACAATCTCGTCTATGGCGAAGACCCCAGTGAAGGTTTTGTCCGCGGCCGCAGGTTCCTGCATCCCAAGCTCGGCTTTACCTTCCAGGCGCCGGACAATTTCACGCTCGACAACACCGCGCAGGCGGTGATCGGCGTGCGCGAGGGCGGCTCGCAGGCGATGCGCTTCGACGTGGTGCGCGTGCCCGCCGAGCAGTCGCTCGGCGATTACCTGAACTCCGGCTGGATGGAAGGTGTCGAGAAGGCGTCCACCGAGGATCTCACCATCAACGGCTTTCCGGCGGCATCCGCCACCGCCAAGGGCGATCAGTGGCGGTTCAAGGTCTATGCTTTGCGCTTCGGCAGCGACGTCTACCGCTTCATCTTCGCGGCCAGGCAGAAGTCGACCGAGAGCGACCGCAACGCGCGCGAGACCGTCAATTCATTCCGCCGCCTGACGCTCGAGGAGATCCAGGCCGCGCGCCCGCTACGGATCAAGGTCATCACGGTGCAGCCCGGCGACACCGTGGAATCGCTCTCCCATCGCATGGCCGGCGTCGACCATCCCGCCGAGCGTTTCCGCGTGCTCAACGGCCTCGATCGCACCGCCCAGGTGAAGGTGCGTGATCGGGTGAAGATCGTCGCGGATTGACGTCGACGCGTAGCCCGGATGGCTACCGCCCCGCGTCCATGTCGCCGGCCTCGCGCTGGCCGCTGAGCCAGAGCGCGAGCAGGGTCCAGAACGCGCCCGACAACAGGTACGCACCCGAGGCGATGACGCCGAGATTGGTGGCAAGCAAAAGCGCCACCAGCGGCGCGAAGCCGGCGCCGAACAGCCAGGCCATATCCGACGTCAGTGCGGACGCCGTGTAACGGTACGTCTGCTTGAAGTTCGAGGCGATCGCGCCCGAGGACTGGCCGAAGGACAGGCCGAGCAGGATGAAGCCGATCACCATGTAGATGGTCTCGCCGAACGCACCAGCGTCGAGCAGCTGCGGGGCGAAGCCGCTATAGATCGCGATCGCGATCGCCGATCCCATCAGCAGCGACTTGCGGCCGACACGGTCGGCGATGATGCCGGAGATCACGATCGCGGCGACGCCGAACACGGCAGCAACGATTTCGATGATCAGGAAGCGCACCGGGCTTTCGCGGGTGAACAGGAACACCCAGGACAGCGGAAACACCGTCACCATGTGGAACAGCGCGAAGCTCGCCAGCGGCGCGAACGCACCGAGCATGATGTTCTGACCTTCGCGCGCGACGGTGTCTGAGATGCGCGCCGGCTGCAATTCGCGAGTCTCGAACAGCGAAGCATATTCCTCGGTCGTCACCATGCGCAGGCGGGCGAACAGCGCCACGACGTTGATGGCGAAGGCGACGAAGAACGGATAGCGCCAGCCCCAGTCGAAGAAATCGTCGGCCGAGAGGTTGCCGGCGAAATAGGCGAACAGCGCGCTCGCCACGATCAGCCCGAGCGGGGCCCCTAGCTGCGGCACCATTGCGTACCAGCCACGCTTGGAGGGCGGCGCATTCAGCGCCAGCAGCGAGGCGAGACCGTCCCATGCGCCGCCCCAGGCCAAACCCTGCGCGATACGCGCCAGCGCCAGCAGCCAGATCGCGGCAACGCCGATCTCGTGATAGCCCGGCAGGAACGCGATCGCGACGGTAGCGGTGCCGAGCAGGAAAAGCGCCGAGATCAGCTTGGCCGTCTTGCCGTAGCCGCGGTCGATCGTCATGAAAATGACGGTGCCGATGGGGCGGGCCATGAAGGCCAGCGCGAAGATCATGAAGGAATAGAGCGTGCCCGTCAGTTCGCTCGCGAACGGGAACACCAGGCGGGGGAACACGATCACGGAGGCGATCGCGAAGACGAAGAAGTCGAAGAATTCCGAGGTACGGCCAATGATGACGCCGATGGCGATCTCGCCGGGGCTGGCCTGGTCGTGGCCGTGCTCGCCCGAGGGGAGGTCTGCCATTGCGGGGGTCTGTGCCGTCGCCATGCGTGCGCCCTTAACGTCCTGAAAACCAAAGCCAACCGCCCGGCGGGACGCCAGGCAATCTGGACCTCTCTGACCCAACATTCCGCACTGCAACATTGGACAAATTGTCCAATGTCAGGATTGTTGCGCCGCAGCTACCCGTTGGCCCCGCAAAGGAAACTCATTCTCAAAGGCTCGGCCCGTGTCCCGTCTCAAGATTCTGGCGCTGCTACCCCTGGCGGCTGCGCTCAGTGGCTGCAACTACATCGTGCTGGCGCCCGCCGGCGATATCGCTGCCCAGCAGCGCGACCTCGTCATCATCTCCACCGTCCTGATGCTCCTGATTGTCGTCCCCGTGATGGCGCTGACGGTGCTGTTCGCCTGGCGCTACCGCCAGTCCAACACTGAGGCTCGCTACGAGCCGGATTGGGACCACTCGACCAAGCTCGAGCTGGTGATCTGGTCGGCGCCGCTCTTGATCATCGTCTGCCTGGGCGCGCTGACCTGGATGGGAACGCATCTGCTCGACCCTTATCGCACGCTTGGCCGCATCCATGCCGAACGCGCCGTGGATCAATCCAAGGCCCCGCTCGAGGTCGACGTCGTCGCGCTCGACTGGAAATGGCTCTTCATCTACCCGGACTACGGCATTGCCACCGTCAACGAGCTCGCAGCTCCGGTCGACCGTCCGATCACCTTCCGCATCACCGCATCCTCGGTGATGAACTCGTTCTACATCCCGGCGCTCGCCGGCCAGATCTACGCGATGCCGGGCATGGAGACCAAGCTCCACGCCGTCGTCAACCACGCCGGCACCTACAAGGGTTTTTCGGCGAATTACAGCGGCGCCGGCTTCTCCGGCATGCACTTCAACTTCCAGGGCCTCGACGACAAGGGCTTTGATGCCTGGATCGCCAGCGCCAAGTCGGCCGGCGGCTCGCTCGGCCGCGCCGAATATCTCCAGCTCGAAAAGCCCAGTCAGAACGAACCGGTCCGGCGCTACAGCACGATCGATTCCGATCTCTACCGCCTGATCCTCAATATGTGCGTCGAGACCGGCAAGATGTGCCAGAGCGAGATGATGGCGATCGACGCCAAGGGCGGAGCCGGCCATCAGGGCCTGAACAACACTCTGCCGCTCGCCTACGACAAATACGCCCGCCGCGGCACGGCGCTTGGGCCGGAGCCGAGCTTCGTTGCCGGCACCTGCACCCCGGATGCGCCGCAAGGTGCCGCGACCACCGCGTCGATCAAGGCGCCGACCGACACCGCGCCGCTGCTCGGCGCCGGCCTGAAGCGGCCGTCGTTCACGCCGCTGAAGTCCTCGTCCTTCTTCCTCGGACAGCGTCCGAAGTCAGATTCTTAAAGAGATCCCGCATGTCTCCTGATCTTCTCAAGCTCATCTTTGGCCGGCTCGGCTTCGAATCGCTGCCGCTGCACGAGCCGATCGTCGTCGGCACCTTCGTGGTGGTCGCGCTCGGCGGCGCCGCGCTGCTCGGCGCCCTCACCTATTTCCGTCTCTGGGGCTATCTGTGGCGCGAGTGGTTCACCACCGTGGACCACAAGCGCATCGGCATCATGTACATGATCCTCGGTATCGTGATGCTGCTGCGCGGCTTCGCCGACGCGCTGATGATGCGCGGCCAGCAGATGCTCGCCTTTGGCGGCTCCGAAGGCTATCTCAACGCCCATCACTACGACCAGGTCTTCACCGCCCACGGCGTGATCATGATCTTCTTCGTGGCGATGCCGCTGGTCACCGGCCTGATGAACTACGTCGTGCCGCTCCAGATCGGCGCGCGCGACGTGTCGTTCCCGTTCCTGAACAATTTCAGCTTCTGGATGACGGTCGGCGGCGCAGTGCTGGTGATGGCCTCGCTGTTCATCGGCGAATTCGCCCGCACCGGCTGGCTGGCCTATCCGCCGCTGTCGAACATCGGCTACAGTCCCGACGTCGGCGTCGACTATTACATCTGGGCGCTTCAGGTCGCCGGCGTCGGCACGACGCTATCCGGCATCAATCTGATCTGTACTATCGTCAAGCTGCGAGCTCCGGGCATGACCATGATGCGGATGCCGGTGTTCACCTGGACCTCGCTCTGCACCAACGTCCTGATCGTCGCCTCCTTCCCCGTCCTCACCGTCGTGCTCGCGCTGCTCTCGCTCGACCGCTACGTCGGCACCAACTTCTTCACGAACGATTTCGGCGGCAGCCCGATGATGTACGTGAACCTGATCTGGATCTGGGGCCACCCCGAGGTCTACATCCTGGTTCTCCCCGCCTTCGGCATCTTCTCGGAAGTCACCTCGACCTTCTCCGGCAAGCGGCTGTTCGGCTACACCTCGATGGTCTACGCCACGGTCGTCATCACCATCCTGTCGTACCTGGTCTGGCTGCATCACTTCTTCACGATGGGCTCGGGCGCCAGCGTCAACTCGTTCTTCGGCATCACCACGATGATCATCTCGATCCCGACGGGGGCGAAGATGTTCAACTGGCTGTTCACGATGTATCGCGGCCGCATCCGCTACGAGCTACCGATGATGTGGACCATTGCCTTCATGCTGACCTTCGTGATCGGCGGCATGACCGGCGTTCTGCTCGCGGTACCGCCGGCCGACTTCGTCCTGCACAACAGCCTGTTCCTGATCGCGCACTTCCATAATGTGATCATCGGCGGCGTGGTGTTCGGCGCGTTCGCAGGCATCAGCTACTGGTTCCCGAAGGCGTTCGGCTTCAAGCTCGATCCGTTCTGGGGCAAGCTGTCGTTCTGGTTCTGGGTCACCGGCTTCTATCTTGCCTTCATGCCGCTCTATGTGCTCGGCCTAATGGGCGTGACCCGCCGCCTGCGCGTGTTCGACGATCCCTCGCTCCAGATCTGGTTCGTCATCGCCGCGATCGGCGCCGGGCTCGTCTTGCTCGGTATCATCTGCATGCTGGTGCAGTTCGCGGTGAGCTTCCTCAAGCGCGAGCAGCTCAAGGACGTCACCGGCGATCCCTGGGATGCACGCACGCTGGAATGGGCGACCTCTTCACCCCCGCCGGACTATAACTTCGCCTTCACGCCCGTCGTGCACGACAACGACGCGTGGTGGGACATGAAAAAGCGCGGCTACCAGCGTCCGCTCACCGGGTTCAAGCCGATCCACATGCCCAGCAGCACCGGCACCGGCATCATCCTCGCCGGTCTTGCCACCGCGATGGGGTTCGGCCTGATCTGGTACATCTGGTGGCTGGCCGCCGTGAGCTTCATCGCGATGCTGGCCGTCGGTATCGGTCACACCTTCAACTATCACCGCGACTTCGACATTCCGGCTGAAGACGTCATCCGGACCGAGGACGCGCGCACCAAACTGCTCGCCGGAGCCAAGTAAATGACTGTCGCGATCAATCCCACCCAATCCGGCGAGCCGATCTTCTACCTCGCCGACGAGCACCCGCATCCGGAAGGCTGGAGCACCGCGCTGGGCTTCTGGATCTATCTGATGAGCGACTGCCTCATCTTCGCGATCCTGTTCGCCACCTTCGGCGTGCTCGGCGGCAACTATGCCGCCGGTCCCGCGCCGAAGGACCTGTTCGACCTGAATCTGGTCGCGGTGAACACCTCGATGCTGCTGCTGTCGTCGATCACCTACGGCTTCGCCATGCTGACGATGCAGCAGAACAAGGTCGGCCAGACGCAGATCTGGCTGGCGATCACCGGCCTGTTTGGCCTCGCCTTCATCGGCATCGAACTCACCGAGTTCGCCCACATGATCCACGAGGGCGCCACGCCGCAGCGCAGCGCCTTCCTATCCGCCTTCTTCACCCTGGTCGGCACCCACGGCCTGCACGTCTCCTGCGGCCTGATCTGGCTGGTAACGCTGATGGTGCAGGTCTGGAAGTTCGGCCTGATCGAAGCCAACCGCCGCCGCCTGATGTGCCTGTCGATGTTCTGGCACTTCCTCGACGTAGTCTGGATCGGCGTCTTCACCTTCGTCTATCTCCTGGGAGTTCTGCGATGAACACCGATAGCCACGCCGCGCACGCCGACAATCATCACCATGGCGACGGCCACGCCCACGGCACGTTCTCGACCTATATGCTCGGCTTCGTACTCTCGGTCGTGCTCACCGCGATCCCGTTCTGGCTGGTGATGAGCGGCGCGCTGCCGAGCAAGCAGATCACCGCGCTGCTCATCATGGCCTTCGCAGTCGTGCAGATCGTCGTGCACATGATCTACTTCCTGCACATGAATACGACGTCGGAGAACGGCTGGAGCATGATGGCGCTGATCTTCACCATCGTCATGGTGGTGATCGCGCTTTCCGGTTCGCTGTGGGTGATGAACCACCTCAACAGCAACATGATGCCGATTCATCAGATGAGCGGAATGAAGTGAGCGAGCCTCTGACGTGAGCAAGATCTGGACCGGGACGAACAAGGCAGGCGGGACGCGCGGCAAGGCTGCGCGATCCCCCTCCCTGTGGCTCACGGTCCTCTCGCTCACGGCGATTGCCGTTCTGATCGCGCTGGGCATCTGGCAGGTCGAACGCCGCGCCTGGAAGCTGGCGCTGATCGACCGGGTCGAGCAGCGCGTTCGTGCCCCGACCCAGCCGGTTCCCTCGCCCGCTGCGTGGCCCACGATCTCCACCGCGAACGACGAGTACAGGCACGTCACCCTCACCGGCCGTTTCCTGCATGACCGCGAGACGCTGGTGCAGGCCGTCACCGAGGAAGGCCCCGGCTATTGGGTGCTGACGCCGCTTCTGCGCAGCGACGGCACGCAGGTCCTGATCAACCGCGGCTTCGTGCCCTCCGAGCGGCGCGACGCCTCGACGCGCCGGGACGGCAATCCCGACGGCGAGGTTGAGATCACGGGTCTGTTGCGCATCACGGAGCGCAAGGGCGGATTCCTCAGGAACAACGTGCCTCAGCACAACCGCTGGTACTCGCGGGATGTCGCCGCGATCGCGGCGGCACGCGGCCTCCACGAGGTCGCGCCCTTTTTCGTGGATGCCGACGCCGGATCACAAATTGCCGGCGGTCCGATCGGCGGATTGACCGTGATCCGCTTTCCCAATAACCACCTGATCTACGCACTGACGTGGTTTGCCCTGGCTTTCATGCTAGCCGGTCGACTTTTCGTCACATTCGGCGGCGGGCTATTGCGCCGCAAACGCTTCGTCCACGAACCGGCCGGCGGCTCCGACGCCGCTGCCCGCAGGACGGGATCAGATGCTGGAACGATCGTCGAGCCGACCTGACGACGCAAAGTCGAGCCCCCGGACGCTTGCCCATGGCGGCGAGCTGGCCGTGACGCTGCAATCGCAGGAGGACGCGCGCGGCGAGCTGATCGGCACTGCTCCCACCGACCACGAGACCAACCGCAAGAACATGGCGCTGCTGATCCAGCTGCGCTGGACCGCGGTGGTCGGCCAGATCGTGACCATCGGCGCCGTGCATTTCGGACTTGGCATCCCCCTGCCCTTGGAACGGATGGGTGCGGTGATCGGCGCGCTGGTGCTGCTCAACGTCTCCAGTCTGGTCTGGGTGCGCCATCGCGCGGCGATCACCAACAACGAGCTTTTGGTCGCGCTGATGCTCGACGTCGCCGCGCTGACCGCGCAGCTCTACCTCTCTGGCGGCGCCACCAATCCCTTCACCTCGCTGTTCCTGCTCCAGGTCACGCTGGGCGCGGTGCTGCTCGACGCCCGCTCGACCTGGTCGCTGGTTGCGCTGACCTGCGCGAGTTTCGTGTGGCTGACGCTCGCCTACAGGCCGCTCGACCTGCCGCCAAATCCCATCAGCGAGACCTACAGCCTCACCGTAGCAGGCATGCTGTTGGGCTTCGTCCTCAACGCCGTGCTGCTGGTGGTGTTCGTCACCCGCATCAACAGGAATTTGCGCGAGCGCGACGCGCATCTGGCGGCGCTGCGCCAGCACGCGGCCGAGCAGGATCACATCGTGCGCATGGGCCTGCTCGCCTCCGGCGCGGCCCACGAGCTCGGCACCCCGCTCGCCTCGCTTTCGGTGATCCTCAGCGACTGGCGCCGCATGCCAGATCTCGCCGCCGATCAGGAGCTCGCCGAGGATCTCGCGGAGATGGAGACCTCGCTGCAACGCTGCAAGTCGATCGTCACCGGCATCCTGGTGTCGGCAGGGGAAGCACGCGGCGAAGGCTCCTCACCGACGACGGTGACGGCGTTCGTCACCGCGCTGGTGGAGGAATGGCGCGACGCGCGCTCGGCGCGGACGCTCTACTTCGTCAACACCTTCGGCGAGGACGTCGCGATCGTCTCCGACATCGCGCTGAAGCAGGTGATCTTCAACGTGCTCGACAACGCCTATGAGGTCTCGCGCGATTGGGTCGAGCTCGTCGCCGAGCGCGAGGGCGACAATCTCGTGCTGTCGATCAGCGACCGCGGCCCGGGCTTTGCGCAGGAGATGCTGGCGCAGCTCGGAAAGCCCTATCAGTCCAGCAAGGGCCGCGCCGGCGGCGGGCTCGGCCTGTTCCTGGTGGTGAACGTGGTGCGCAAATTAGGAGGCAGCGTGACCGCCGAGAACCACAGGAAGCGCGGCGCCACCGTTCGTCTCACGCTGCCGCTCGCAACGCTCGCGATCGGAGGGAATTTTGACGCCTGACCGCTCGCTCATCGTCGTCGAGGACGATGCCGGCTTCGCCCGCACACTGAAACGCTCGTTCGAGCGCCGTGGCTACGAGGTCGTGCTCGCCGCCTCGATCGAAGAGGTACGCCAAGTGCTGGAGGAGCGCTCGTTCGGCCACGCCGTGGTCGACCTCAAGCTCGGCGGCGCCTCCGGGCTTGCCTGCGTCGAGCTCTTGCACACGCATGATCCCGACATGCTGATCGTGGTGCTGACCGGCTTTGCCAGCATTTCGACCGCCGTCGAGGCCATCAAGCTGGGAGCCTGCCACTACCTGGCAAAACCGTCGAACACCGACGACATCGAGGCCGCCTTCAACAAGGCCGAAGGCAACGCCGAGGTCGCGCTCGATGCACGACCGACATCGATCAAGACGCTGGAATGGGAGCGCATCCACCAGACCCTGATCGAGACGGATTTCAACATCTCGGAAGCGGCACGAAGGCTCGGCATGCATCGGCGGACGCTGGCACGGAAGCTGGAGAAACGGCCGGTGAAATAAGGTGTCGTCCGGACAAGCGTCCGCCAAAACAAAAGCCCGGCTGAACGGCCGGGCTTTTGATCTGCTGCGATCGATACGACGGGTTGCTTACGCAGCCTCGTCGGCGACGGTGGTGTCGTCGCCATCGGTGTCGTCGGTATCGCCCTCTGCATCGGTATCTGCTTCGCCCTCGGCGGCTTCCGCCTTGGCGTTGCGGCGGGGGCTCTTGGCGAGCTGGGCCTCGATCTCCTTGACCGCCTCGGTCTCGGTCGAGTGCTGCACCACCGCGATCTCGCGGGACAGACGGTCGAGCGCCGCTTCGTAGAGCTGGCGTTCGCTGTAGGACTGCTCCGGCTGCGACTCCGAGCGGTAGAGGTCGCGCACGACTTCCGCGATCGCAACGATGTCGCCCGAATTGATCTTCGCTTCGTATTCCTGGGCGCGGCGCGACCACATGGTGCGCTTGACGCGGGCGCGGCCTTTGAGCGTCTCCAGCGCCTTCTTGACCAGCGCCGGATCGGACAGCTTGCGCATGCCGACATTGGCGACCTTGGCGGTGGGAACGCGCAGCGTCATCTTGTCCTTGATGAAGTTGATGACGAACAGCTCGAGCTTGGCCCCGGCGATCTCCTGCTCCTCGATGGCCAGGATCTGGCCGACGCCGTGAGCGGGATAAACGACGAATTCGTTGGCCTTAAAGCCCTGACGCTGGGTGACGACCTTCTTTTCCTCGACCTTCGGCGCAGCAGCGGGCTTGGCGGCCGGCTTGGCAGCGGCAGGAGCCTTGGCATGAGCAGCAGCAGCAACGGGAGCCTTCGGCGCGGCGGGCTTGGCAGCGTGAGCCTTCGCCGGGTGAGCCTTGGCAGCAGCAGGCTTGGCAACGGTCGCTTTCGCGGCCGATTTGGCAGTCTTGTTAGGCATTGCGCTTCTTTTGTTCTTCGAGGACTTTGCAGCCGGCGCCTTCGTCGCGGTCCGACCCTTGGATGCGCTACGGCTGGCCGCGGCGACTTTTTTGGCCTCCTTATGGGAAGCCCTCGCTGAAGTACTCTTTTTACGCGTTTTCTGTGACACAGCCTGCGCGCGGAAACTGCCACGCCCCTGTTCGACATTTGGTTTCACGGGAACCCAGAGGGGCCAACGGGGCTGACGGGGTTCGGCTTAATGTGCCCAATATAGCACATTTCCCGCAAAAATCAATGATTTAGGAGTCTTCAGGGCTGGTTTTCGGCGGTAACGCAGCTATTAGGGTTAAGTTTGGGCCCTAATTAGTCTCCCGAGCCCGGGTTCGGAGAAAAATATTTCTCGAACTTGCCTTCCATGCCGTCGAATTCCTTGGCGTCGGCGGGTGATTCTTTCTTCTGGGTGATGTTGGGCCAGCTCTTGGCGTAGTCGGCGTTGACTTGGAGCCACTTTTCCAAGCCCGGTTCCGTGTCCGGCTTGATGGCGTCGGCGGGGCATTCCGGCTCGCACACGCCGCAATCGATGCACTCGTCGGGATGGATGACGAGCATGTTGTCGCCCTCGTAGAAGCAGTCGACCGGGCAGACCTCGACGCAGTCGGTGTACTTGCACTTGATGCAGTTTTCAGTGACGACGTAAGTCATCCAACGCTCCGAAAAGCTCTTTCAAAAGTCGCGGCTTGCGTAGCGCGGATGGCCGGGCGCCGCAAGGTCGGGAACGGCCGATCATGACACTTGTGTGCGTTTGATCAGCCAAGAAATGAATGCACCGCGCAATTAATTGCGCTCGCCGAGTTCTTCGTAGAGCACGCGGGCCGAGGCGGCATCGCCGCGACGCTCGTTGAAGGCGATGACCCTCAAGACGCGCACGGTGCGATCGAGCGCGATGGTGAGCACGTCGCCGGCCTTGATCGCATGCCCCGGCGATGTCTCGCGTGCGCCGTTGACGCGAACGTGGCCGGTGACGACCAGCTCAGCGGCGGAGGTGCGCGCCTTCACCACCCGGGCGTGCCACAGCCATTTGTCGATGCGCTGCCGCTCGGTCGTAGGATTACTCCTTGCGCTCCGCCAGTTGCTCTTTCAGCGCTGCGAGCTTTGCGAAGGGCGAGTTCGGATCAACAGGACGATCGCGTTCGCGCGGATTCGCGCTGGAGGCATAGGGACGCAGCGACGGACCGGACTCGCGGTCGCGGCGGTCGCGGCCCTTGTCGCGGTCGCGGCCACGGTTGTCGCGGCCCTTGTCGCGATCGCCGCCGAACTTGCCTTTGTTGTCGCGGTTGCGATCGCGATCCTTGTTGTCGCGGTCCTTGCCCTCGAAACGGCGATTCCTGTCGTCACGCCCCTCGGGACGCGGCGCACCGTCTCCACCACCTTCGCGGCCCTTGCGAAAATCCTTGGCCCCGTCGCGGCGATGACCACCACCATGACGATGGCGCTCACCCGACTTCGCGCCTTCGGCTGCTTCGCCGGGCGCGGCCGTGCTTTCCGCGCCCGCTTGCGGACGCGGCTGATGGTGACGCTGATGGCGATGGCGCTCGTGGCGCGGCTTGCGATCCTCGTGACGGCCGCCGGGACGCCAGACCTCGACGAGCTCGGGCTCGGCCGGCGTCGCCGCAGCCTCAGGCGCGGCAGCCTCAGGCGCGACGGCTTCAGGCGCGGCAGCATCAGGCGATGCAGCAGCTTCCGTTGCCGCGGTCTCGGCGGCAGCGGCTTCGAGGCCGGCAGCCTCTGCGGCAGCCTCTGCCGGCGCAGCAATCTCTTCCGCCGGTGGCGCGATGCCGCGGGCATCTTCGGGCGTGACGGCAGCCTCAGGCGGAGCTTCCGGCGCAGGCTCTGGCTCGTGCGCGCCCTCGTCGCGCTGCTCCATGCCGGGGGCGTCTTCGACGGCGACGGCTTCAGGAGCGGCTTTGGCGGATGCTTCTGCGGGCAGACCCGCTACGGCCTCCGCTGCGGTCTCGGTCGACGTCTCCGCGCTGCCCTCGACAGGCGGCGTCTCTGCCGCGACCGTCTCGGTCACCACAGGCTTTGGCGGCAACGGCGGACGCTTCTCCATGCGATAGCCGAGCGCGCGCAGCACCGACGCAAAGTCCTCGCCGGCGGATCCCGTGAGCGAGGTCATCGCCTGCGTCACCACAAAACCGCGGCCGTCGAACGCGCCGGCCGGCTTTTCGCCGGGCGAGTTCTCGCGCCAAGCCAGCGCCGGGCGGATCAGATCGGCAAGCCGCTCCAAAATATCGACGCGCACGGCGCGCTCGCCGGCCTGCTTGTAGCCGAGCACGCGATAGGCATCGCGCGGCAGCTGCTTGTCGACCGGGAACGAGGTGCGGCCCGAAGATGCCAGATGCTGAGCGCCAGACAGCGCGGAGAGATCGACATTGTCCTGCTTCAACGCCCAGAGCAGCGCTGCGAGCGCGCGCGCGGCGGGCTTGAGCAGACCGGGGAAATAGATGTGATAGGCCCCGAAGCGGACGCCATATTTGCGCAAGACCGCGCGCGAGGACTGGTCGAGATCCTTCAGCTCGCTGGCGATCTTCGGCCGCTCCAGCACGCCGAGCGCCTCGACCAACTGATAGGCGATGCCGCGGGCGATGCCGGTGACATCCTCGGCCTTCGACAGCTCGAACATCGGCCCGAGCAGCTTTTCGATATGCGTCTTGAGCCAGAGCTCGAGCCGGGCCTGCACCTTCTCGCGGGGCGCCCCAGTCAATCTCTCGTCCGAGATGATGCGGATGCGCGGATGCAGCGCGTCGTCTGCGGCGGACAGGCGCGCCACGGCATCGCCGGTCCAGCGGATGATGCCTTCGGAGGTCAGCACGAACTGCTCGTCCGGTGCATTGCCCAGCTTTTCGGCGCGCGCGTTGATCTCGCCGGCGAGCACCGCTTGCGCTGCAGCCTGCAAGGCTTTCGCATCGGAGCCGGCTTCCGCAGCGTCCGGTGCAAAGGTGAAGCCGTCGAGGCGGCCGATGACGTGGCCTTCGACGATGACTTCGCCGGTCTTGCCGATTTCAGTATTCAAGCTCGTGTTCTCCCGCAGGCGGCGCATCAATACACTGGTCCGGCGATCAACGAAACGCTCAGTCAAGCGTTCATGGAGCGCATCCGATAATTTATTTTCGACCTCGCGCGCGATCCCCTGCCAGCGTTCGGGGTCTTTCAGCCAATCCGGGCGGTTGGCGACGAAGGTCCAGGTGCGAATCTGCGCGATCCGGGCCGACAGCGTGTCGATGTCGCCATCGACGCGGTCCGCCTGATCGACCTGGGCAGCAAACCAGCTATCGGGGATGCATCCCTTCTGCATCAGGAAGCCGTACAGCGTCGTCACCAGCTCGGCATGGGCGGCCGGCGACAGCTTTCGGTAATCGGGGACCTGGCAGGCCTCCCAGAGGCGCTCCACGGCCGCCTTGCCATGCGCGATATCGCGCACATCGACGTCGCGGGCGGCGTGGTCGAGCACGCGCATGTCCTCGGCGATCGGGGCGCGCGTCAGCGCCTCGTGCCCTGGCGCCAGGTTCAGCGACACCTGGAGCGCGCCGAGCGAGGAGAAATCCAGCTTCGAGTTGCGCCATTGCAGCATCTTCACGGCGTCGAAGGTGTGGTTCTGGAGCGCGTTGACGAGCTCGGGCTCGAACGGCGCGCAGCGGCCGGTGGTGCCGAAGGTGCCGTTGCGCGTGGCGCGGCCGGCGCGGCCGGCGATCTGCGCAAATTCCGAGGGCGTCAGGCGGCGGAACTGGTAGCCGTCGAACTTGCGATCGGAGGCAAAGGCAACGTGGTCGACGTCGAGATTGAGCCCCATGCCGACCGCGTCGGTGGCGACGAGATAGTCGACATCGCCGTTCTGGAACATCGCCACCTGCGCGTTGCGGGTGCGAGGGCTGAGCGAGCCCAGCACCACGGCGGCGCCGCCATGCTGGCGGCGGATCAGCTCGGCAATGGCGTAGACCTCGTCGGCGGAGAAGGCGACGATGGCGGTGCGGCGCGGCTGGCGCGTGATCTTGCGGTCGCCGGCGAATTCGAGCTGCGACAGGCGCGGCCGCGTGATCATGGACACGCCCGGCAAGAGGCGCTCGATGATCGGGCGCATCGTCGCAGCGCCCAAGAGCAGCGTCTCGTCGCGGCCGCGGCGATTGAGGATGCGGTCGGTGAAGACGTGGCCGCGTTCGAGGTCGGAGGCGATCTGGACCTCGTCGATGGCGAGGAAGGAGACGTCGAGATCGCGCGGCATCGCCTCGACGGTCGAGACCCAATAGCGCGGCTTCTTCGGCTTGATCTTCTCCTCGCCGGTCACGAGCGCGACGCTCTCTGGCCCCGCGCGATCGGCGATCTTGTTATAGACCTCGCGCGCAAGCAGGCGCAGCGGCAGCCCGATCATGCCGGAGGGATGCGCGAGCATCCGCTCGATGGCGAGATGGGTCTTGCCGGTGTTGGTCGGCCCGAGCACCGCGGTGACGCCGGCGCCGGGGGCACGCTCGGAAGCGAAGGGGGAGGAAGAAAAAGCCATTCCGGAGATAGGTAGTGCCGATTTGGGCGAATGTCAGTGCTGTTTGAGGCGATGAGGCGATCAGGTGTCAGCGATGTCTCCGAACCCCACCACGCGCTCCGCTGTCATGCCCCGGCTTGACCGCGGCATGACACTACGCCGCGGCTCATCGGCTCAACCACGACCGCCTCGGCGTACTGGATCGCCCGGTCAAGCCGGGCGATGACAGCGAACGCGGAGCAAGTCCTCCCAACCGCGCAACTGTCTCACTTTGCGACGCTTTTCCCGTTCGCCTTAAGCTTCGGAACGACTCTAGAACGAATCGCGGCCGAATCGCTGACTCCCGATTGCGTCCCGTTCCGTTCACGCAACATGTCGCGGGCCTCGCCACAGGTGCGCACTAGATGAAGGCTCCGGCTGCCGTACAAGCGACGATTTGATGACGGATTCCTTAAAGCTGGGGACGGCGGGGAGTCGAATCAGAATCGGGCGGGAGTCAAATGGATTCCAGGTTCCCCGACCTGCCAAAACAAAAGTTTTCGAAAACAACCCCATGCACAGTAGGTAAGTCATTGATATTTTATATGTTCTTACCCTCCACTCGAGGGGTCCGGGACGAGCGTAGCTCGCCCGTGGTCGATCGCGCGCAGCGCGAGGGGGTGGGGTGATCTTTCCGCCCGGCACAGCGCCCGTAGGGAGAGATCACCCCACCCCGTCGCACATTTCGCTGCGCTCATGTGCGCCGACCCTCCCCCTCCAGGGGAGGGTGAAAGCGCTACTGCGTCTTGGCGACGCGTGGCGGCTGGGGGGAGGTGATGAAGCTCGTCGCTTCCAGCATCGCAGGCCCCAAGGGCGTCGGCACTTTCAGCCAGAACGGGACCAGGATGCGCGTTCCCGCCACCGGCGCGAAGGCGATCTCGATGTTGCGCTGGGCGGCGAGGTATTTGATCACGGGCCGATCGGGGATGTAGCCGGCCACGGGCACGAAATAGAGCGCGCAGACCACGACCGGGCCCTTGTATCCCTTCTCGGCCTTCACGCTCTCCATGCGCTTGAAATCGAGTTTCAAGTCGTAGCGCATGCGGCCGTCGAACACGGGCGCGCTGTTATGGCAGGCTTCCGGCGACACCGGATCGCCATTGCCGGGCACGCGCAGCAGCGAAGCCGTCATCGGATCCCAGACGCCGCGGCGATGCGCTTCGGTGACGACGATGCGATCGGGGTCGACCGGCGGCTCCGGCAGGATCGCAAAATCCTTCACATTGCCCTTGTCGAGCGTGATGCGGATCTCTTCGGTCTTCTTCGAGGTGGTGGTGGAGGCCTGGTAGCCGGTCGCAACCAGTGCGCCGTTGACGACGCGGCCCTGCGAGGCCCCGGTGCCCGAGCCGCCCGCGAACGACTTCAAAAGCCCCGTGGTGCCGCCGGAGGCCGCGGCGGCGAACACGTCGTCCTGGATGTCGATGTTCCAGGCGCCCTTGCCGACGGGAATGCCCGATAGCGTCGCCTCATATTGCGCCTCGAGCTTGCCTTGCGCCGCTGCCGGCGCCGCCCCCCACGCCAAGGCGAGGCCGCAGAACGCCGCCAGGGCCAACTGGCCGGCGCGCCGCCGCGGCGGATGAGAGGTCAGGATATTCACGAAGCCATCCAATGGGGCCGTCAGGCCTTGTTAGTTAAGCCAAAAACAGCGGCAAACAATGTGCTGGGCGCCAAAAGCGGCGGAACTCCCCAGGACTCTTCGGCCGCGAATACGCCCTTTATGTGATGGTAAGGCGTTCCGATCATTGCCGTTTTGGTGATCGGGGAAGGTGTGGTCGCGGGCGCGGTCACCTCTCCCGCTTGCGGGAGAGGTCGCGCGAAGCGCGGGTGAGAGCTCTCTCCTCTGGGGCACTGTCGCGACTTGCCCTCCGCGGAGACAGCCCTCTCCCCAACCCTCCCCCGCGCGCGGGGGAGGGAGCGCACCGCGGGTGCCGCGCGAGATCCCGGGTTCGCGCTCCCCGCGCCCCGGGACGACGGGCCAAAAACGGCCCGTCGCCTTGACGTCTCGCCCCTTCCCCCCTATACGTCCGCCCGCTCCCTGCAAGGACGAAAGAATTTGCCCCCGTGGCGCCCCGAATGGCGGCCGCAAATCGTTGGGGGCTCGAACCTGAGGATTTCTACCATGTCTCGCCGCTGCGAACTGACGGCCAAG
Source organism: Bradyrhizobium sp. 137 (assembly GCF_023074095.1). NCBI lineage: Bacteria > Pseudomonadati > Pseudomonadota > Alphaproteobacteria > Hyphomicrobiales > Nitrobacteraceae > Bradyrhizobium > Bradyrhizobium sp. 137. The sequence goes on along the minus strand of NZ_JADPKU010000051.1, from coordinate 6,023 downwards.
GGCCCCCTCGTCGGCCACAAGGTCAGCCACTCCAACATCAAGACCAAGCGCCGCTTCCTGCCGAACCTCGTCAACGTGACGTTCATCTCGGAAGCCCTGGAGCGCAACGTGCGCCTGCGCGTCTCCACCAACGCGGTCAAGAGCGTCGACCACAATGGCGGCTTGGATGCCTTCCTGCTCAAGGCCAGCGCCGACGTCCTGTCGCCGCGCGCCCTCGAGCTGAAGCGCGCCATCCAGAAGAAGGTCGGCGACGCGCCGGCGAAGAAGGCGAGCTAAGAGTTCGGGCGGGGGCTAGGTTGCGTCGCGTGGCGTAGGCTTAGCCGAGTACAGTTGCGTTGCGGCCGGATCGGAAGATCCGGCCGTTTTTGTTGTAGAATCGATAGCTGCGCTGAAAGTTCAATTGCTGATTGAACGAGATATGTTCAAGATGAGTGGCAGGGGCTTACGGGCAGAGTTGTTATCGCGCATCGCGATATAAGACAAAAATGCCAGATCTCGATTGCTTCCTGAGCAATCGAAATGCGACGAGTGTTTGATCAGTGAATGCTCGGTGATCGCATAGGAGTGCCTGTAAGCCCCTTCATAACAGGGGGCCGAGTGTCACTGCTGCTCAAGCTAAAAACATCCAAATCATTGGACGACGTCGCGAGCCTGTTGGGGTACCAACCGCAAGGGCTCACCTACATTCTTTACAAAATTCCCGACTCTGCGAAGTACACGACCTTCGCGATAGCCAAGCGCAGCGGAGGGTTGCGCGAGATCAAGGCTCCCATTCCGCATCTGAAAACTTTGCAGCGAAGATTAGCCAACCTGCTCAACAGCTGCCTAGTTGAAATAGAGAATGCAGGGGAGCGACGTCGGCCGATTTCGCACGGCTTTGTTCCTTCTCTATCCATCATTACCAATGCCTCGGCCCACAAGGGACGGCGTTATGTATTGAACCTCGACCTAGAACAATTCTTTCCGAGCATAAATTTCGGACGCGTACGTGGCGTGCTGATACGAGATAAGCGATTTGAACTTGATCCAAAGGTCGCAACTGTTGTGGCTCAGATAGCATGTCACGAAAACAGCCTGCCTCAGGGCAGTCCGTGTTCACCGGTTTTGTCAAACATTGTCGGCCGTTTGTTGGATATTCGCTTGGTCCGATTCGCTCGCCAGCACAAATGCACTTACTCACGCTACGTTGACGACATCACCTTCTCAACAAATCGCACAGCCTTCCCATCAGAACTTGCGGTACACCAAGAATCCGGCGATTGGGATCTGAGCCAATCTCTTGTCTCAGAGATAGAACGAGCCGGTTTTCGTGTGCACGCCCGAAAGACCAGAATGCAGGTGCGCGGATCACGTCAGCTAACCACTGGCCTGTTAGTCAACGAAAAGGTCAATGTTCGGCCAGAGTATTATCGAACTACTCGCTCGATGTGCGCGGCGCTGTTCAAGGAAGGAACTTACTACGAAATGAGGCCCGCCGCACTGGCGGGAGGAAACGCGGCTGACGCAGCAGTTAAACAGGTTGCAAACTCCCTCAGTCTTCTTGAGGGCCGACTTGGCTACATTTATCATGTACGCGATACCGTCGATCGACGAGAAGGCGCTGAAAAGAAGAAGAACTCGACGGCCACGCGAAAACTTTTTCACAAGTTCTTATTTTACAAGAACTTCGTTGCCCTCGAAAAGCCGCTCATAATCACCGAAGGGAAAACCGATTCGATTTACTTGAGGTGCGCAATACGAAGCCTCTCGTCATTTCATGGAAAGCTTACAATCGATCGAGGCAGCAAGCCCCGACTAAGCGTCAGCTTCCTTAACTTCACAAGCACCGTCCACGACGTTCTTCAGCTTGGAGGAGGTACGGGAGATTTCAAATTTCTAATGCTTCGATACAAGCAGTTGCTTAAGGAGTTCAAACATGCACCGCTTGCTCACCCAGTGATACTCCTGATCGATAACGACGACGGCGCAAAAGAGATTTTTGGCGTTGCCAAGCAACTCGGGATTGCCGACGTCTCCCTGACATCCAAGGCAGCCTTCTACCGTATTTTTGCAAATCTCTATTTGATCAAGACTCCGGAAGGGGCCGATCAAAATCCAAAGACCTGCATTGAGGACCTCTTCGATTCATCCGTGCGCAACACCCTACTCGGCGGAAAGAGCTTCGATCCGGACAAGAAGCACAATGAGGAGGGGAAATATGGCAAGGCTCACTTCGCAGAGAAAGTGATCCGGCCACAAGCAGCCGATATTGACTTTTCAAAATTCGAAATGCTCTTGGACCGCATAGTCGCAGTGATCGAGGATTACGCCCCCGCTTCAAAAGACATTCGATAGCCACGCCGCTTATGTGGGTCACATTGATGCCCAAGGTTTCTTACGTCGCTTACATCGATGAGTCAGGAGACGATGGGGTCGCTAGCGTTCGTCCTATTGATCCAGCAGGAGCAAGCGAGTGGTTCGTCTTGTCTGCACTAGTCGTACGAGCAGAAGCACAGCGAGAGACCGTCTGGGTTCGCGACATCTTAAAACAGATTCGCCTCGAACAGCGCCGAACTCTACATTTTCAACCACTTGACGATTGGAGGCGCACCTTGGTTTGCGCCAACATCGCGACCTTGCCAGTCCGCTGTTTTGCGGTGATTTCAAACAAGACCAATATGCACGGCTATCGAAATAAGAAGGCTGAAGCTACCTCGGCTATTGCGGGCAGAACTTGGTTTTACTGGTGGATAACGAGGCTGCTGCTTGAGCGCGTAACCGACTACTGCGAGCGCCGCGCACTGAGAGACTATGGCGAGCCTCGGACCGTGAGACTCGAGTTCGCCAGGCGAAGAGGGTTAAGATACGCTCATTTACGAGCTTATCTTTATTGGTTACGAATGCAGTCCCAGGCTGGAGAGCTCTACCTGCAACGTGGCGATCTCAAATGGTCAGTTATCGATCCGATCAATCAGGTTGCCGCCTACGACAGTAGCGAACGCGCCGGTTTGCAATTGAGCGATACAATCGCCTCAGCATTCTATCAATCGGTAAATGGCCCCGCTCCGGATTACTCATATGCACTCGCGCTAAAGCCGCGGATGGCGCGTAGGCCGGACGGTCAGATATTCGACTATGGGCTCAAGCTAATGCCCAGCGGTTACTTGCAGCGAGCAGGTTTGCAGCAGCGCAAAATATTCGAACTTTACAAACAGTGAGGCAGGCCCCCGGCCCCTGAGGACACCGCTGGAGTTGCAGACTCACCAACGTGGTGAGACATCCATGCGGCTGTCACGCAAAGCGTGACTCGGGGTTGATCCGGCGTTGCCTGCCAACGCTCATATAATGGATTCTTGTTGTTGTTTCAAGTGCTTAGTAACCCATTGATTCGAATCGTCTTTTGCGCACGAGCTAGGATCGAACTTTCCGCTATCTCGCCCCGGCAGCATCACCCGGAAGCACATCCCGTGGAGCACGCACCCAAACCCGCCTCGGAAAAACCTCGTCATCTGCTGTGACGGCCCGGCAACGAGATCTCGGAGAACTCGCCAACCTCCTGAAGCTCTATCGCTGCCTGCGCGCGAGACCGACAGGACGCAGCCGCGGCAGATGCTGCCCGACAATCCCGGCGTCCGGCACGGTGTCCGGCACTCGTAAACAGCACCCCTCGCGCGTTAACCGTGCATTAACCAACGCAGCCTAGCCTGCGGTAATCGTCCAGCCATCATTAGCTCGAAATGCCGTCCCGGTTCGCTCCAGGAGAAGCGCCGATGTGCGTTGCATTGTTGACGTATGCCGATCTCAGTGCCCGCCTCGATATCTCCCGAGAGGCCGCGCGTTCGCTTGCGCGACGCCGCCATTTGCCGCGCTCGCGGTCGGAGGACGGCAAGGCCCTGGTGAGGGTTGATTTCGCCGAGCTCCGCTACACGCCCCGCCTACGGCGCGTCCGCCGGGCAGACCCGATCGATGCCTCCCTGGCGAAGATCGAGGCCATCAAGATCCAGGCCTTCAAGGCGGAGGTGGCGCGGCTCGAGGCCGTCGCAACCGCCTACAGGGCAGTGTTCGAGCGCGAGCGCGAACGTGCCGATCGCCTGGCTGTCGAGCTGACGCAGGCGGCCGCCGAGACGACCGCCGCCAATGCGTGGGCGGCACGACTGGAAGACGAAGTGGCGGTTCTCCAGGCCGGTCGCCGGGCGGGCGGCACGATCGCGGGACAAGCCGCGCTTCGATTGGGACATCTGGCCGCTGCGATCGTGCAAGCAGACCGGGCGGCTCGCAGGTAGCACTCGAGACTCATCTCCATCCCCGGCTTGCCGGAGCAATCACGAGGGAAGTATGACTGGCACCACCGATATCCACGAAATGAAGGCCCGCATTGTCGTGTTCGGCGTCGGCGGCGCCGGCGGCAATGCGGTCAACAACATGATCACGGCCGGGCTGCAAGGGGTCGAGTTCGTGGTCGCCAACACCGACGCGCAGGCGCTGGCGATGTCGAAGGCGAGGCGCCTGATCCAGCTCGGCACACAGGTGACCGCAGGCCTTGGCGCCGGCTCGCAGCCGGAATTGGGCCGCGCCGCAGCCGAAGAGGCGATCGATACGATCCGCGATCAATTGACCGGCGCGCACATGGTGTTCGTGACCGCCGGCATGGGCGGCGGCACCGGCACCGGGGCTGCCCCCATCGTCGCCAGGATCGCACGCGAGCTTGGCATTCTCACGATCGGCGTGGTCACCAAGCCATTCTACTTCGAGGGCCAGCGCCGCATGCGCTTTGCCGAAGCCGGCATCGAGGAGCTGCTGAAGACGGTCGACACGCTCCTGATCATCCCGAACCAGAACCTGTTCCGGGTGGCCAGCGAGAAGACCACATTCGCCGATGCCTTCGCCCTTGCCGACCAGGTGCTTTATTCGGGCGTCGCCTGCATCAGCGACCTCATCGTCAAGGAAGGCCTGATCAACCTCGATTTTGCCGACGTCCTCTCCGTCATGAAGGAGAAGGGCAAGGCCATGATGGGACGGGGCGAGGCTTCCGGCGAGAAGCGCGTGCTTGCCGCCGCCGTCGCCGCGATCTCCAATCCATTGATCGAGAATCCCTCGATCAAGCGCGCCAGTGGCCTCATCATCTCCATCACCGGCGGCAAGGATCTCATGCTTTACGAGGTCGACGAAGCCGCGACCCGCATTCGCGACGAGGCCGACCCGGACGCCAACATCATCGTCGGCGCGTCGTTTGATGACAGCCTCGAAGGCATCGTCCGCGTCTCGGTGGTGGCGACCGGAATCGATAATCTCGACCCGGCGCAGCAGGCGCAGCCGGTGGAGACCGCCCTCACGCAGCTCGCCGGCAGGCTGCGCAACGACGGCCGCCGTATCGCCGATCGCATCGAGCGCAGTGTGCCCCTTGCGCAAGTGGAAAGCCCGCCGCTGCACCACCCGGTGGGGCCGCCGGCAAGGCCGAGCCTGGAACATGCACGCCAGCCGGCCGACCGGCCGCTCGATCCTTACGGCCGCAGCGCTGCGCGCAATGCACCCGACGAGGCCGTTCTCGACATCCCGGCCTTCCTGCGCCGCGCCGCCAACTGAGCGGTGGCAGGAGGGGAGTTACGGTCGTCATCGCGAGGCGCGACGACATCGCGAGCTATGATGCGCCATGGCGCATCTGAGCATGCATCGAACCGCGGTGATTGTTGAGCAATGGATTCTCGGGCTCGCGCCAAGAGGCGCACCCCGGAATGACGGAGCGGCTTGCGGAGAAGGCTATCGCATATGACAGTTGGAGGCTGCCGGATGAGTTCGGCCTGCATGGTTCGAGACGCCGGCTTTGGCGGGCTCCTCACCATGAGGGTCTGATAGCTCGCCGCGAAACGAGACCTCATCCTGAGAGCCTGACTCAAAAAGCGCGTGGACGCTATCAAGGTCTGGCTAGACGGCGAATTAGGAGCCTGAGATGGGCGGCGAGCAGCCAAGCGAGCTCGGTAGCGGCAGAGCGTTCGAAGTCTTTGGAGAGGCGCCGGCATCTTCCGAACCATGCAAAGGTGCGCTCG
>NZ_JADPKU010000094.1:0-65155 GCF_023074095.1 Bradyrhizobium sp. 137 | reverse complement strand
CTCGGTCTTGGTGGCAACCGAAAGGCTCTCCTGCAGCAAAGCCTGCAGCTTCTCCTCGCCCATCCGCTGGCGCCAGCGCGTCAGCGAAGAGCGATCGAACACCAATCGGTGCTGGAAGAACTCCTCGCCGCAGAAGAACTGGTAATAGGGGTTCTCCACCCAGCGCTCGCACAGGACCTCGTCGGAGAGGTCGTAGGTGTGCTTGAGGATCGCCAGCCCCGCCATCAGCCGCGTCGGCAATGGCGGCCGGCCCGGCTTGTCCTCGTAGACCGCCCCGAACCGCTGCTCCAGGAACGACCAGTCGATTGTCCCCGCCAGCTTCACCAGCGGGTGCCCCATATCGATGATCGCGTCCAGCCGCGAGCGCAGAAGATCGGTTTGTCCCGTCCCGCGTCGTTCCTTTGGTCGCATCGCTCCCTCCGATGCGACGACGGAATCACGACTCGTGATTCGACGGAATCCTCAAAAATGAAACTGCAAGCTTTTGGGCCGTCAAAGCCCGAAAGTTTGCAATCCCAAAGACCTTCTCGCCCCGAAAACTGATTCTTGATCAACCGCTTGGAGGTTCTTCACGGACGACAAGGTCGGCCGCCTTGTCGCGTTCGATGGATCCGACATAGGAATCCCAGCCGATCATCGAGGCAGGAACGTGGGTAACCGCATCGATGAGCTCTTGATCGGTGAAAAGGCCGCCTTCATGATCGCTCACCAACTTTGTGATCTTGAGCTCGCCTAGCAGGTTCTTTGTCCCACTCGGCGCCCAGTCGCAACCGATTGCCACGGGCAATCCGGCCTGGCGGGGCAAGGCGACCTTGGTGGTTGCTCCGTAAAGCAGAAAATTGCTGAGCGGGGACCAGACCACGCCGGCTCCTCGATTGGTTGCGAGCGTCTGGAATTGAGGACCGTCGAGCGCGACACAGTGAATCGTGACGAGTGGCGGACCAATCAGCGAGGAGCCGTCGGCCTTCTTCAGGTTATCGAAATAGTCTCGCGTCTCAATGTCGGTGCCTTCACAGAGATGGATGATGTAGGGCGTACCGGCAGAAAGAGCCGGGCCGACGTTTTTCTCTGCGTCCGCTGGCGATGTAAAATCGTTGATGTAGCGAAGCCACCCGACCCTACGCCGAGCTCTTGGGCGGCGTTTCGTAGTCCCACCCTCGCTAGAAGAGAATCCATGAGACTGTCTCGCCCAGAGGTCCATCCGCGCGGCGAGAGCGCCATTACACGGTAAGATTTTCCGGAGGCAGCTCGCCATGCCTTCGAAATGGCTGCATTCAGTAACCAGACCTCCGTCTCAGCACGATCTGGATGTCCGACGATCTCGCCCATCTTCGTGATCTGCGCAGCGGGGACGTCAAATTCGACCACTGGAATGCCTTTGCCCTTGAGAAACTCCAGCTGCTTGCTCTTCTCGGCGTCCCAGGAACGCTGCGTCGCCCGCGAAGGGGCTGAGCCCGAGAATTTGATCTGGATCAACCAAGCGACGAGCAGCAGGTCAAGTGCAGAGGTTGAGGGAGACAACCCTCGGCCGCTCGGTTGCTCGCGCGTTGCGCTGCCACCAGGTGCTGGCTGGGATCACGAAGACCAAGACTCGCAACAATCGGCCGGACCCTGGGTGGGAGGCGCTTAGCAATTGCTATCGCCGCAAGGTGTGAGAAGCCTCATGAAGTCGAGAAAACGAGGCGCCTTCTTGGAGCGTACATGGCTGGTATCGATCTGTGCCAGTGCCAGCCCGTCGCTCTCGACGAGCTGCGGACCGGGCGGATATCCACCTAGATAGATGCCTTCTTTTCCGTGCCGATTGGCAACAACAATGTTGTAATAGTCTGCTGTCCGGCTCGTCCATAAGCCGCTAGCGATCGGAAGCTCGGTGTCCGCGCTCAACGCCACGATATCGACGCCGAGCTTCTCCATCATGAGCGAAGTCTCCGGGGCCATAAGATCGACGTCCTGTAGCAACGCTACTCGTCCATAGTCTCGATCAACCATCCAAAAATGCGAGGCGAGTTTGTCATCCGGAATTCGCTCGGACCGAAGCCGGTGGGTGCGGGCGTAGGCGTAGCTCTCGCCATTGGACGCGATCATAACGCTTTGCGGTGGAATGGTCGCCGAGTACTGGATAACGACGTCGACGTTGCTTTCTTTCGCAAAAGATCTCAACGAAGAGACACCGACGTCGTCGGGCGCTTTGAAGTAATTCGATGGGAAGACGATCAATCGTAGCGACGAGCCTTTGGCCTTGGCTTCAGCCAAGGCGTTCCGCGCGGCGGTTAGGCTGGCTGCCCAGACGTCCGATTGAGCGCCGGGATCGACTGCCGCGGCGGCAAGCACGGTCGCCGGCGGCAAGCCGAATTTGCTGAACGTGTAAGGCTCCAAGGTGTCCTGGGCAAGGAGCGAGTACAGCGCGGGACGCCGTACGACCGGAAGAACACGGGATTTTCGGATCGGCAGGTTTGCATAGACAATGCGGATCCTTGGCTCGGAAACATCGGCCAAGACCTCCTGTTTGTTGGACACGATGGCGGTCCGGCTGTCACTGAAGTCGTATTCAAAGGGTGAGGGGATCGAGAACGAGTCCTGGTTAAAGTAGCTCGGCTTGGATCCCTTGCCGCCATGGCCAAAGCGATTGGCAACGATCATGGAGAAATCGTTTTCCCATGTTCGGACTTTCATGAAGTCGGCGGTGATGCCGACATTGGCCGGTGCGACGAGAATGTTTGCGCCGGCCAGCGCCGCCAGGCGCGGAAAAGCGCTGTAGAACATGTCGGCACAGATCACGATCGCGACGCGTCCAAAAGGGGTATCGTAGGTCGGAATCGATGACCAGACCTCCGAATTGTAGGAGGCTTCCAGCAGATTATTGCGCTTGCGGTAAGTCCCGACCACTTGGCCGCGAGGGCCGATAAAGGCAACCGCGTTATAATATAGGTTGGTCGACGGATCGTACTCCGGCAATCCGAACGCAACGTAGATCCCGTACTCGCGCGCGACAGCGCCGATGGCGCGCGTTGAGGGGCCGGGAATCGGCTCTGCGACCTTGCTAAGCTGTTCGCGGCTGAAGAAGGAGTAACCGGCAGTCGCCATTTCCGTGTGAACGACGAGCTTGGCGCCGTTTCGAGCTGCCTCTCGCGTCAGCTCAACGATCTTGCTCACATTGGTCTTTACATCTCCTTCGATCGGTTCGAAGTGTACGGCCGCAACCTTCACGGTCGGTTCGGCGGCATGGGCGATCGTTGTCAATACAAGAAACGCAATCGCTATCTTAAAGAGCTTCATGAAAATCCCCTCGACCAAGTAAGACAACTGCGAACGAAATTTTGAGGTATTGCGGGGTTGGACGCAAAGTGCAGGTGGACGTAACTCCCCGCGACGCCGCCACAAAGCATTCCGTGCTCGAACTGCTCGCCGCTCGATGTCGTAACGTCGTAGAGGCCGGCGCTGGCCGAGCCGTGCGCAATGCGCGATTGGTGAAACTCCTGACCCCTGGCAAGTGTGCCAGCCGGTCCCAACGCGGAGGCGACGGTCGTCCGAACGCTGACATATCGGATGGCGAGGTGCTTCGGATCCATGACGATATCGATGGGAAACACGCCGACCATCGGCTTTGTCGTTCCGTCGAAAAGCGTCAGAGACCGCCCCAGATACATGAAGCCTCCGCATTCTGCGTAGACTGGCAGTGCTTGATCGGTGAGCTGCCTCAGCTGTTTGATGAGGGGAAGGTTTGACGCTAGCTTGGCTGCGAAGCTCTCTGGATAACCGCCGCCTATGTAAACGCCCGACACATCGGCAGGCAAGAAGCGGTCTGAGACCGGGCTGAAGGGGCACAATTCCGCACCGGCCTCCTCGAGAAGCGCCAGATTCTCAAAATAATAGAAACTGAAAGCTTGGTCGCGCGCAATTGCGATACGCACCTTGTCAGCGGCTGCAGTCGATGGCCTCTGTGAACTTCGAGGCTTGCCGCCTTGTACCGGAAGCAAGTGGTCGATCGTCAATCCAGCGCGCCCGGAATCTAAGGCCGCAAGCCTAGCGTTAGCGCCGACGACATTCTCATCCGGTGTAACCAGTCCCAAATGCCGTTCAGGAATGGAGAGCTCGTCGCTATGAAGGATGTATCCAAGGCACATCGCTTGTAGATGCTCTGGAAGTGAATCTTGCACCATCTTGGCGTGGCGCGCGCTTCCCGCGCGATTCATCACGAAACCAGCAAATCTGAGATTGGCGTCAAAGGACCGGAAACCCTGAAGCAAAGGAACTGCGCTCCGTGTCATTCCCCAGATGTCGATGACGAGGATGACGGGTATATCCAGGAGCTTGGCGATAAAGGCGGCGCTCCCCCGTTCGGTCCCGTCCTCGCCGTCGTAGAGCGCTCCCATTGCCTCGATGAGGGCCGCGTCGCTCGTGTCTGAGAAGCGCTCAAAGGAGTTCTTTACGTTGTCGGTTCCCATCATCCAAAGATCGAGATTGATCGATGGCCGACCGGTGATTTCGCCATGATAAGCCGTGTCGATGAAGTCCGGGCCTAGCTTGAACGGCTGAACCGAGAGCCCTTTGGCTGCAAGCGCGCGAAGAAGAGTAAGAGTGACCGTCGTCTTGCCGACGCCGCTATGGGTCCCGGCAACGATATACGCGCTTGACGTGGTCGAAAGAGCGCCCAAAGGAGGTCCTCGCAATCTTTTAACATTGCTATGTGTGCACGCCGCGGTTGCAAATTCAAGGCTTCGACGCTCAACACTCCAACGGCCTTGGCATTGGCGTTCAAGAGCCGATGCCGGCTGGGCGACGCTCTTTGCGGGCTATGCGCCTGGGCAGTTAGTGCCACTTCGTACGACACCTCTTCTATTTCTGCGACTGTCTACCCTTTGGCGCGTTTGGACCAGCCGCCCCGAACTATGCCGATCGGAATGAGGCTGCCATAGACGATCAAAACTGCCGCTAGAGCTGCAAATAGCCTCGGCGGATGGGCTGCCCTCACATGACGAATTCGCAGGGATGGCGATGACGACGGCATGGTCTTTTTTTTCGAGCTGTTGCTTATCGCGTCGAAAGATCTCGGCCGGACGTAAATGTCGCGGTGCGGCGCCAGCGCGCCAGCGAGCCGCCATGCCGAATGAGCTCGGCGAGCAGGTCGGCCTTGCTCCAGCGTCCGTCGTGCGCGCCTTTGATCCTTTCACGGACGACCTCCCGCAGGTCACGCAGGCAGTCGCCGTGTTTGGATTGCGGAACGTGACCGTGGTTCGACAGGAGAGCAGCCAGCCGGACGGCGAGCGGCTGCTCGGTAATGCCCTTCAGGAGCAGGATACGCCGCGCCCGGGATGTCGGCGGTGAGTGACTTTCCCGTCCCAGGAGGCCCCGCTGGTCTTCGACGGTCGCGCCCGGGGGTGGTGAACCATGGTCGCGCCTGGAACGCAACAAGAACAAATCGAGGCCCATCGGGCCGGATCCTGACGGCGGCCGCCACGCTATGGCTGCACCAGTCCTCTACGGCCGCCTTAAGAAAGCTCTGCAAGCCGTAGGAAGTTTGCGAACAGCACGTCCCCTTGTGGGGTGAGTATCGACTCCGGATGGAACTGCACGCCATATGTTGGTTGATCGCGATGGGCGAGGGCCATGAGCTCCCCATCATCCGAGAGTGCTGTCACCGTGAGGTGACGGGCCGATGACGGATCCAATTCGACGATAAGCGAATGGTAGCGCCCCACACAAAGTGGAGACGGTAGTTCTTTGAACAGCCCGCCGCCTTCATGTGTGACATACGAGGGCCGACCGTGCATAGGACGACGTGCGCGCGTTACGCGTGCGCCGAACACGGTCCCAATGCACTGGTGTCCAAGACAAATGCCGAGAATTGGCACCTGACCCGAAAGTTCACGAACGACGGCTGTCGATATTCCAGCCTCAATTGGAGTGCACGGACCGGGGGAGATGACAACCGCGCGGGGCCTGAGGTCAGCAAGTTCGCTCACATCCATCGCGTCGTTCCGGACGACACATGTTGCTGCACCAAGCTTGCGGAAATATCGCGCAATGTTGAAGACGAAAGAGTCGTAGTTGTCGACAATGACAATCAAGATGCACCGGAGTCTTCAGCAATGAATGCGCGAAAAATGCGCTCTGCTTTTGCAAGGCTCTCCTCATATTCGGCGGCCGGATCGGACATTGCCGTTATCCCGGCACCTGCATGGAAGACGGCCTGGCCGTCGTCGATCGTTACGGTGCGAATGGCAATATTTACATCCATATGTCCATTGAAACCAATGTAGCCTATGGCCCCGCAATACACCTCTCGCGCCACACGCTCGATATCCAGGATAATTTCCATCGAGCGTACCTTGGGAGCTCCGGTAACTGAGCCGCCGGGAAAGCAGGCCCTAAGTAGGCCCACGGCATCCTCTCCGTGTGTTAGCTCACCCGTAACGACGGACACGAGATGGTGCACCGAGGCATAGGACTCGAGATTGCATAAGGACGGGACGTGGACTGATTCAGGCGTGCAAACGCGCGAGAGATCATTGCGCAGGAGGTCGACGATCATGGTGTTCTCGGCGCGGTCTTTCTCCGAATCTACCAGCGTCTCAGCGCGACGCCGGTCTTCTTCGCAATCAGCAGAACGCGCCACCGTCCCCTTGATAGGTCGCGTTTCGACCTGTCGCCCGTCAAGCTTTAGGAAACGCTCGGGCGAGCTCGATGCAATGGTGAGCTTGCCATACCGAAGAAGGGCGGCAAAGGGAGCCGGATTCATTTTCCGCAGCTGACAATAGAAGGCTATCGGATCGAACGAGTTCGCCAGGCGAGCGCTGAAGCGCTGCGCAATGTTGACCTGGAAGGCGTCACCCGACAGAATGAGATCAATCACGCGTTGTACCGCCGCGATGTATCCCTGGCGACTGAAGTTTGAATGCCATGAGCCGGCCTGGCCTGGTGTAAAATCAGGAGGGGGGGCTGAGACTGTAATCAGCGCAACAAACTCTTCGGCTCTTCGACGAGCTCTCTCACGCCGGCGAACCGGATCCTGCTCCGGCCACCCGGTAGAAAGGACCCAGCATCTGTCATGGCGGTGATCGAAGCTTATCACGACGTCGTAAAGATGTAGGAGGGCCTGAGGCAAGCGATGCCCCCCGATGCTCGGCACCGGCAATCGCTCCAGCGTCCTGTTCAGCTCGTATCCAAAAAAGCCGGCGGCGCCGCCCTGGAATGCCGGGAGATCGGCGCGATGCGTTTGCGGATAGTTGGCTAGCATAGCGCGAAGTGCCGCCCACGGATCGCCCACAATGGACTCTCCGTTGCAAATACCTCTCCCGTCCGCGATTATATAAGTGCTGAAGGGATCGCACGTCACATACGAGTACTGCCCGAGCACCGCGTGTCTCGATGCGCTATCCAGGAACGTGAGGTGCCTCCGATGCGAGAGGCGTCGCATGGCTGTGACGGGCTCAATCCACTGCAGTTCCAATACATGCATTAGTCTGTCGCTCAGCGATACATGGCTGATTGTAATCCCGCCCGGGGAAGGCGAGCCTCACGGCACCCAAAAACCCCTACGTGCCTGCCAGGTTAATTACGCCCGCGGGTAGGGCCTGCCAAATGGCTCCGCATCTGTTGACATGCTGTAATCGGCCGCGAGACGTAGCTCTCGGAGCGGTCTGACCTGCCGGATCGACTCCTGATAAAGCTCGTGCGCTTTATAGGCTTCGAGTTCGACTTCGTCGTCGAATTCACCGTAGACGACCACGTCAATTTCGTTGCCAAGCCGGTCACTCTTGCGGTTGCGAGCGACCTCAAGCCGGCGTGCGTGCGGGATCTTGGCGAGAACGGAAAGGCCGTCGACTATTTTGTCGACATGCGCCTTATCTTTTGCAGTGAAGAATACGATGTGTCGAATCATAGATGACCGTCGATAATCGCGAACATTGCGGTTTGACTTCGCCCAAAGCGACAGAAGCCTCATCGCAAAGTCTGCAAGGCTCGGGCAGCCGCTCAGATGCCACTGCACGGCAGCTCCCTGCGCGATCGCTCTGGCGGGTGTTTAGCTCGATTCTTCCTCCGCTATTACGCAAGGTAGACAATCTCTGAGACGAATTTCTGCATCGAAGTAAGGAACCGCCTGATCATCAGTCGCTAGGACAACTTTCAGTAGATGCTTCCGGTCATTAGCTTCGCGCGGATCTCGTGCATGAAACGGTCTCACTTGCAGGATCGCCGCATAAGAACTGCAGCAAAATGCGCTCTTTCGTTGAATACAGACTGGGTCATAAAACAGAAGGGGGAAGGCCGCCGCCAGCCCCTGGGTTGACATCGTCGCGTGACTTCAAGGTTGAATCCGCTGTTCGGCTGATCACCGCAGAGAGATCGATCGTGAAACTCTTTCATCGCGGAACGTGGCGACAGTCTCAGCCATACATGGCGCCTGGGAGGAGCTTATCGTTTCGGCGCTGCTCGTCGCGAAGCAACGAAGAAAGGTAGTACCTCGTGCACATCTTGCCTGGAGGCGCTTTCAGCGCGCAGCTGCATCGCACCGGAAGGCTGCGCTCCCTTCCGGAAAGTCGCTGAAATGCTGCTCCGCCTTCGCCGAAGTTTTGGCAAAATGGCCGCCCTAGGTGTCGCGGTTCTGATCGAGCACTCTTAGACTGCCTTCACTTGAACCGCGTCGCTTGCGTGCGCGTGAAAGCCCAACGCGCTCGGCGCGTCCTGAGGCCCAGCGTGACGCAAGGCGCTTCCAAATGACAATTTCAATCTGGGGAGTTCTTGCTTGATGGTCGCGCGACCATTGGATTTTTTATGCACGCGCCTGCTACTTTGGAGACGTATGTTTCCGTTTCACGGTTGACAGTTTTCATTCGTCCGCCATAGAAAAAGGGTGGTCACGCGGGCTCAACGGCTTCGGTCGCAAGAATCTGATTACCGTTCGGCTAGCATATTCGGTGACGCGGGGACTTCGTGAGGGCTGTGGCTTCAAAATCGTAGGCGACACAGGTGAGATCAAATCAGTATCGCTTCGAGCTGCGAAATCGACCTGAGGCCATCTGACGGAACGGATCGAAAATGAGCCACGCTTCGGAAGTGTCAGTTGAGCGGATCACGATTCCAATCCTGCAGCGATGGAAGCAGGAGCGGCGGCGTGTCGCCATGACCACCGCCTACGATGCGGTTACGGCAGGCATCGCTGACCCCATCGTCGACATCATTCTTGTCGGCGACAGTGTTGGCAATGTCTGCCTCGGTTTCGACAACACGTTGCCAGTCAGCATGGCGATGATGAACCATCATCTCGAAGCTGTTGCGCGCACAAGGCCCCGTGCCCTGCTCGTGGCCGATATGCCGTTTCTTAGCTTTCACCTCAGTCCGGAGGAGACGATACGCAACGCCGGAGGATTCCTGCAGCGGGGCGCAGATGCAGTGAAACTCGAGGGCGGAGCCAAGCGCGTGGAAATCGTGCGTGCCCTGGTCGATTGCGAAATTCCCGTCATGGGCCATCTCGGCCTCACCCCGCAGAGCGTCAATATCATGGGGGGATTCAAGGTGCAGGGCCGGAAAGCCGATGACGCTTTGCGGCTGCTTGATGACGCTCACCGTCTGCAGGAGGCCGGATGCTTCGCGTTGGTGCTTGAAGGCATTCCGGCCGAGCTAGCCCAGCGAGCGACCGAATCGCTGTCGATACCAACTATTGGAATCGGCGCGGGTCCCGGGTGCTCGGGCCAAGTGCTCGTATTCCATGACGTGCTGGGGCTGACCGAAGGTCATCGGCCCAAATTTGTTCGCGCCTATGCAGATGGTTTTCAGCTGTTGCAGGACGCGCTGTCGCGCTGGGCTACCGATGTCCGCAGTGGAGCGTTCCCGGCGCCGCAAGAGTCCTATCGGCTTCCTGAAAGCCTGGGTAACATCATCGCAAACTGGGCTCCTCCCAACCCAACCTGATGTAAGGTGCTACGATGCAGACGATTACGACGGTCGCTGAGCTTCGTCGTGAGCTCGCGAAGGCTTGCAGCGCGGGCAAACGCGTCGGGCTCGTGCCGACAATGGGCTATTTGCACGATGGCCATCTGGCCCTGGTCAAGGCGAGCCGAGCGCAATGCGACGTCACCGTCGTTAGCATCTTCGTCAATCCGACTCAGTTCGGACCAAACGAGGATCTCAGCAGCTATCCTCGCGATTTCCTGCGCGATGAAAAACTGTGCCGCGATGCCGGTGTTGCGATTGTCTTCGCGCCGGGTGCACAGGAAGTCTACCCGGCTCAATTCGAGACCTTCGTCGAACCGGGCGAATTGGCTAAGCCACTATGCGGGGCTTTCAGGCCTGGGCATTTTCGCGGCGTCGCAACCGTCGTATGCAAGCTGTTCAACATGGTGCATCCGGACGTCGTGTTTTTCGGGCAAAAGGATTTTCAGCAATGCGCGGTCGTGCGTCGCATGGCAACTGATCTCAATCTTCCCATCGAGATCGTCACCGTGCCAACCGTTCGGGAACCGGACGGGCTCGCGATGAGCAGTCGCAATCGGTATCTCAGCGAGGAAGAACGTCGACGAGCCGTTGCCATCAGTCGTGGGCTGTTCGCCGCGGCGGATGAGTTCCGCTCAGGAGTGCGCGAGGTGGACAAGCTGATTGCGATCGCCGAGCGGCATCTTGAGACAGTTGATCGGCTGCAATACCTTGAACTTGTCGATGGTGATACGCTCAAGCGCGCCGCGAGTCCGCTGCGGCTTCCGGCGGCGCTCTGTGCCGCAGCCTACGTCGGTTCGACCCGGCTGATCGACAACGTACTGCTCGCGTTGCCAACTCTGTAGCGCAATTCAGAACCAAATCGATAAACTGTTTTCTTTTTATCCGTTTCGCCCGCGTCGTCGGTGCCTGGGAGTTCCGACGCAGCCGCCCCTCGCGCTTCGCCGCGGCAAGATTTGTCGGCGGGGTAGGGCGAAGTGGTCGAAACTAATGCGCACGTAGCCCGCGTCGACCAGGGCTTCCGCAATCAATTCCGACTGAAAATGACGCACGACTTCTGGGGCAGGGCGTATTCGCCGATCTTGCACTGCTGCTTCTTGAAGGAGGGAATAGGCGCGTAACCGAACACGGGACAGGCGATCCGGACGGAGTTCGATGCATTTGGCGACCGTGTCTAGCACTACAGTCGCAATTTTCGGGGTGGTTCTGACTCTATGGGCGACCATGATTCGGCATTTGATGATTGGTGGAGCGCCGGCCGAAGATACGCGACGCCGTGGGCTTCTTTGTTGGAGTCGTCAATGGCGAGCCGTGAGTCTACCAGGCACATAAGCTGCGTGCCTTCCATGATCAAAGTGTTTATGTCGGCGTCTACACCGCGCTGTCGGTTGCCACAACGTTTTGGCAGGCTACGCAAGCCCAGAGTAACCGGGTTGCAAACCCATCGCCTCGCATTGAGACCGATTGCGATCGGCAGATGGAATTTCATCTTGTTGTCAGCTTTGCGACTGAGCCATATTGATTTGTCGCGGATATGACTACGGGAGGCGAGGCCGCGTTGAAGGGCGCCACGGCGCAGTCTCGAGGCGCACTCGGGTGGTTCGTGCTCCTTCAGTGCGCGACCGCGCTCATCAATCAGCAAGTAACAAGCTTGTTGAGAGCCCCCAACGCTCCATGCCTAGCCGGCACAGTTGCCCGATCGTATCGAGTTCGGATCGAGACGTCACGTGCGTTTTCGCGGTGGCATCGTATTTGCTATCAAAGATGTCGTCGCGGATCGAACTAGAAGAGTGACGATCGACGCGATCCGATATCACGCGCTGAACGTCCGGCATGGCGGATTGCGCCAACAAACGATGTCCTCTCGACCGCCGAACCTGCGCACTCTCTGTCGCTCGGGAGTCCGCCGCTGGTACAGCGCCCGCGGGTCGTCTATCAATAAGGTCCCTGTCATGGCGTCTGCTGGTCAACCATCCTCTCGGTTAGCAACGTGTCTTGCATTCTTCGTTCCCGGGGTCGGCTTCGGGGTCTGGGCCCCGCTCGTACCATTTGCAAAAGACCGGCTGGCGGTCGATGACGGCGTGCTTGGCCTACTACTGCTCTGCCTGGGTGCTGGATCCATCATCGCGATGCTTCTGACCGGTGTTTTGAGCGCCCGCTACGGCGTCAGGCTGATCATTCTTGTGGGTGGGCTTAGTCTGGCGATCGTCCTGCCGTGCCTCACGATAGCTAGCAAGTTGGCGCTCGGCGTCGCGCTATTCGCCTTAGGCGCCTCGATAGGCTCGATTAGCGTGGCCGCGAACATTCATGCGATCGAGGTGGAGCGCACGGCGGAGTGCCCGCTGATGTCCAGCTTCCACGCTCAATTCAGCATCGGGGGACTTGTGGGGTCTGCAGCCATGACCGCTTTTCTCTCGCTGCAGATTGATGCATTTGTTTCGACTGTGGTCTGCTCGGGATTGATAGTGATAGCGATCATGCTGGCGTGGCCGCGATTGGTGCCAACGGCGCAGGCGGACCAGGGACCGTCGTTCGTTCTGCCGCGTTCCATCGTGCTCCTTCTAGCCGCGATTGCGGCGATCGCCTTCCTTATCGAAGGCGCGATGCTCGATTGGGCTGCGTTGTTGGTCGTCGGCGCTGGTCTTGCTCCAAAGACGCAGAGCGGCTTAGCGTATGTACTGTTCTCCATAGCCATGACGGTGGGACGCCTTGCTGGCGACGCCGTCGTCGAACGCGCGGGGGACCGCGCGACACTTATGTTCGGAAGTCTACTGGCCTTGGCCGGTTTCGGAGCTCTGCTGGCCGCACCGGTAGCCGTCATCGCGATGGCCGGCTTGCTGCTCATTGGTCTTGGCCTATCGAATGTCGCCCCGATTCTGTTCCGGCGCGCCGGCACGCAGGAGGCGATGCCCGTTGGTCCGGCGATTGCCGCGATCATGACGGTTGGCTATGCCGGAATTCTCATTGGACCGGCTGGTATGGGGTTACTGGCCAAGTACGTGGGACTGCCGGCCGCATTTGGGGTCCTAGCCGGGCTCATGTGCCTCGTCGTGCTCTTGGCGCCCATCGTGACGGCGAACACACGGTGAATGCGTTTGAAAAGTGACAGAGCGGCACCTGGTGCGCAAGAGAAGCTTCGATCGCGGCTTGTCTCTGATCGAGCAGACGGCAATGAGTTGGCTAGCTGATATCTGCCTGGCGCCGATGATCGGCTACTTTTTGCTGGTCCCAAAGCGGTGCGCTTCTCCGGAAGTGATTCAGGCCCGGCGATTGGTGGTCCGCGCTCTTCCAGAGATCTGCCTTCATGCCTACGATGGGTCGCTTGATGCGCTTGCTGTTCGCCCAATCATTGCTTCATCCCAGGCTTCTATACCTGAGTGAATGCGCGCTTTCGGCTGTTCGCAAGCTCGAGTTTTCAACCCGATTGCGCAAAGCGGATGTTCGCCGAGCAGACGTTGATGCCTAAGGGACTTGGAAACACCGGTGTCTGGTATCTCGCAGCCCATGGACAGGTTTGTGCGGTGGCCTTAACCTTTCGAATTCTGCAAGCCTAGTCGATTTGACATCCATTCTTTCTCGGGACTCGCCCGACGTTCGAAGCCGAGACAACGCCGTCGGTGCGGGCGGTGCTCGATAACGTCTGCGACAGATGAGAAACCACGAGATCGGCCTTAGTAGCGATATCGCTTGGAAGAGTCTCGAAGTCAGCACCCGATGGAAAGCTCAATGATGGCCAGAACCAGGTTAGCTACTGAGCGCGCAGTGATGCGCTACAGACGCGTACACGATGTGGAGATGAGTTGCAGTTCTTAGTCCGTACGCTTTCTCATGGGCATGGTTGGGTCACTTCGTTCCCTTAGAATGGTGCCGCGCTTATTGCAAACCCTGCAGATGAACCGCTCCTCGCAAGGCGGACGTGTGTCTGGCCACTAGTCGAGCCTAGACCGTGACGAGGTACTGCCGGACATTGGCGGCGACGATTGTCGGGTTTGAGATCAATTTCGACCACCGACGCTCCCCGCATTTATCACGAAGCGCCTGCACCCTTTGGTTTTCAGAGTTGGTACGCGGCCCGGTCCGTTCGGGGCAACATTATGGCACGAGAATCAGGATGAGAGCGCGTATTGCCTCATAAAGGAGTGTTCCCGAAGACGCGATCGTTGCCTCATCTATTTTGCTCCCGAGAAGACGGACGGTCGGTACGGGGGAGGCCGGTCGTGGAGCTGGCCGGGGTTGCGCAACGACAGGCTTCCCCTGTACCGGAAGCGGGCGCTGTCACGGCACAACCGCTGCCTCGTTGAACCGCTCCGCATGATCTGCCGATCCAATCAGTATCGCGCTTGCCTGCTCGCTGCGTCAGGATTTGATGCGGCGCTGCAGCTTTTGCAGCAGCTTATCCGGCCAAAGTGACGATGTTTACGTTGGCATAGGCCATGCGCTTGAACACGCTAGCGATGTGTTCCTGATCACGTGAGAGACGATCCGTCGCCTCCGCCAGCACCACTTGAAACCGCCCGCGCAAGGCGTCGGTAACAAGCGCTCTGGCTGCCGAGGCTCTCGAAGAGGGCAGGGATGAACCCAATGATGAGATCCTCGACATGTTCGAGACCCTGCATGAACGGCTAGTGCGCGCCGCGAGCGCAGTCGCTGACGAGATCGCGCGGCGCAGGCGATGAAACGTCAGCGGTGAGTGAAAGAGGGGCCTGGTCACCATTGATAGGCAGCAGAGCGAAGCATGTAGGCGCAGCGTCTAGATGTGCTCACCTGTAGCCCGTTTCGCCCACCGACAACAGACGATCCTCCTCCGATCGGTGGTGCGAGTCTAGAATCGCTATTGCATTCGAATCGCACTCTCTCTTCGCGTCTATGCAGAATTTCTGCCAGATGACGGTTTGTGGATACGCGGTCTACTGATCCGTCGTCGCATCGCCGATAATGACCTTGCCTTTTTCACCACCTGGTACCCAGCGGGAACAGCCATTGACGCTTGTCTGTCAATCGGCCCTTTAATTGCGGATTGATGTCAATTCTCCTTTTGAAGCCATTCGGCAAGACGGCAGCGCTCGGCGCGTCGGAGCGGGTAGGGTTGCGGGACGGGGCGAGCGCGGCTGGTAGATCGATAACCAGCTCGGTAGTATCGGTCGATTAGCCGTCACCTAAATCTCAATGCGATCAGCTGCCCGTCGCTGTTGTCATGATCCTTTCTGAGGTCGCAAGCGCCTCATGATGATGTCCGGATCGGGGTGCCTCTCGTTTGCACCGGCGTGCGGACGAGCCGCCACCAGCCGATCGACCGAGGTCACCACGACCACCGTCCCGGCGGGACATCGCCGGCCCGGCGGACCGGGCCAGGAACTTGCAAAATAATGTAAGGCCGGCGCGTGGCCGCAGTCGAACGACGTGCCATCGACCCAAATGCAGTGGAGGATCACTGCGATCTTGGGGGCAATGGCGACCTTTGCCTTTTTCATACCGATCCGCCCGAGCTTCATTCCCCAGGCCTTGAGGGAGGACCATTTTTTGGTCCGATAGAGAAGGACGGTCGCTGCCTCGAACAAGTAAGTTCGGAGAAGTCTGTCGCCCCATCTGGATATCTTGCCACCAGTACCAGACTGGTTACGCCGAGGTATGAGGCCGAGATAGGCGCCGACTGTCGAGGCCGATCGGAAGCGGGACGGGTCGTCGATCGTATGGCGGAACGTCAAGGCGGTCACCACTCCGACACCAGGAACCGCATCAGGCGGCGCGTCGTCTCGTCAGACTTCGCCAATCGGCGGACCTCGTCGTCGAATTTACTCT
This sequence comes from Bradyrhizobium sp. 137, assembly GCF_023074095.1. Taxonomy (NCBI): domain Bacteria; kingdom Pseudomonadati; phylum Pseudomonadota; class Alphaproteobacteria; order Hyphomicrobiales; family Nitrobacteraceae; genus Bradyrhizobium; species Bradyrhizobium sp. 137. The sequence goes on along the minus strand of NZ_JADPKU010000094.1, from coordinate 49,423 downwards.
GCTGCTGGCAGATATGCTCATGAATCGACAAGAGCGGCGCAATCACGCTGAGAAGCTGATGATCCTCGCCCAATAGCTCGCTTATCTGATTGCGGACAGTCGGGCAATGGCGCGAGGGAATAGCAACCCACATTCCTTGATCAAACTGCGGACCTGGTTCTCGATGTTACCGGCGCATGGATACCAGCCGGGATCGCGCGACGCGTATCGCGCGGATTCTCCTCGCTTTTAACTTTCACTTCTCGATACCACCCGACCCGCACCAGTTCGGCAAGGCCCCGAGCATCATTCCGATCGCTCTTTGTTCATGCGGACCAATAGTGCTGCGTGTGCATGCCTAGCATCGATGCAAACCACGGGGAGCTCAACTCTACGAAGCTCGTGCCAAAGCCACCTTGCAATCGCCCCGTCTCAAAGCCGATGCGCTCCGCCAATGGCGCGTGTTTACGAAGTAGCTTAGATAGATCACCGGGATCACCCTTGGCCTTTCCTTCAAGAATCGCTTGACCGGTCTCGTTGACCAGCAAAGCGAAGTCTCTCTTTGCGATCATCCAGGCCGACGTATCGCCTCATGACAGCTCCTCCAAATCGCCTGATTGCGAGAGCTCGACGATAACGGAGCTTTCGTGCGCCGGGCGCTGACCGCAATTACGTCGTCGTTTGCAAATTTCACCCCGCGTAGTGCCTCATCTGCAAACGTTAGCCTGATGGCGACCTTGCAGCGGTCGACCCGATGTTGAGTGATTGGCCGCGCCAGGTGGCTTTCCAAGTTGGCTCCGTAGGAGGGGCTGTGGGCGGGTCGGGCCCTACATAGCCCGAGCCGTCCACAACCCGGGGCGATGGGGCACCTGTCATCGCGTCGTCGAGCGGCTCCTGAGCGATGAGCTGTTCGGCAGCCTTCGGTCTGAGCGCCCTCAGCAGACGCTGCACGATCGAATGCTGTCTCGTCCCAAACTCGTTGGGATATTTCTCGCTCAGCCGGCAGGCAATTGCGACCGCAGTTAATTGCGGCTCCTCGATGAGCCAGCCCTCGATCGTAGCAAAATGCGGGTCGAGCTTGGACGGCGTGCGAACCCGGGTCTTATAAGGCCGACGGCCGCGGCGTTGCGTGGCACGCGGCTCGCCGGCCGTCACCGTCTTGCCGAGGGCCTTCGCGAACTTCGCTGCGGCTAAGCATTTCAAGCCGGCTGACTGCTCCAGACCCAACTGTTGAGCCGTCCAAATGGGCGTCTTTTTTGCCGTCCAATCCCATCACAAACCTCCGTTCCAAGTCGGAGGCTTCTTCGCACATTCATTCTAACTCTGAAGCCAGGGTATCGGCTTCGCGCTTACGCTTGGGCAGGCCTCGGCGTAGGTATAGTTCGAGGCCCCCATCGGCTGCCTCGGCGATCGGCGTGTTGCGGGCCAATTTGACGAAGCGCCGGCGCAAATGGCTCCAGCAACGGCAGGCACTCGTCCAGCCCGTCGCGAATCGGCCATCGTCATGGTCTGGATGAACGATCCCACCACGCCAGGGACGACCATGTCGACCTCGCAGAAGCCCGGCGGCGGGCTGTCTCAGTCATTAAACGTCCGGATCGGAACTTCCCGCCGGATGACGCTCATCATGGCGGCGTGTCTCCACAACATCGATCCGAAAGCGTGGCTACGTATGGCTTGAAGGAGTCGTAATGATAGGCAAGCAACTCGTGTAGGCAGCTCTGTGGCTCTCCGCCATGCACGCGAAGGCGTCGGCTAGCCGTGGAATTGGACGTCTCTTCGCGTCGACGGTCCTCCGCTCAGGCGGCGTAGCCATGCACGTCAACAAAGTTCATTCCGTCTTCACCATCGGTCGCGTCGCAACGCAATGGAGTAGGTCTCACCGTTGATAGAGACCGGCTGGGGAGCCATTTGCGGACTCGGCAGCAGCATTTTATTGTCCAGTACATCGAGCAGGAAGTCTGGCACCGCCTGTGTGCCATGCGGCCGGATCTGCGGCAAGAGGCTGAAAGCGCTGCTGCCGCTCCTGATCGAGTCGATGGAACGGAACGGTCACATGGGCCTGGCGCCTGAAATCCGTGCGAAGCTGCTGGCGGGGAGCGCGTCGATGATCGATGGGGCGCTGAGCAAGATCCGAGAGGAAGGTGGACGCCAGCGGCACCGCCCGGTGGCGAGCGCATTGCGACGGAATCCCGGTACGGACGTCCGCCGGCTGGAAGGATCCGGCGCCCGGCTTATCGAAGCCGATCTAGTCGCTCACAGTGGGCCCCTCGGCGCGCGCCAGTTTTTATACAGACGCTGGTGCTCACGGATATTGCGACCTGTTGGACGGAGCGTGCGCCGTTGCTGGTGCGCGAGCAAACGCTCCTGTGCACCGTGATGACAGAGTTCGCCGACAGCTGCCGCTCTCGCTGCAGGGCATGTGAGCAGACGAACATCGAGTTCACGCGTTGCCGACCTACCGCAAGAACGACCAGACGTTTGTCGAACAGAAGAACGGGGCCGTGGTCCGACGCATCGTCGGCTATCGGCGGTTGAAGGACTTGAGGCGGCTGCGTTGCTCGCAGAACTCTATCGCTCAGTGCGCCTGTTCGTGAACTTCTTGCAGCCGTCGTTCAAGCTGATACCGCGATGGCGCACGCGTCCGTAAATCTTATAGTGCACCGACGACGCCGCATCAGCGGCTGGCAGCTGACCACATATGTCCGATGCGGTTCTGGCCCGACCGCAGGAAATCTGCTTCAGCTTGGACCCGGTCGCCCGCGGATCGCAACTGCAGCGGCAGCGCAGGAAACTCTATTCCTTCCATGCGCCCGAGGTCGAGTACATCCGCAAAGGCAAGGCGGCAGCGCCTTACGAGTTCGGCATCAAGGCCTCTGTCGCCACCACCAACGGCCGCGCGCCGGGCGGCCAGTTCGTGCTGCACGCTCGCGCACTGCCTGCAATCACTATGACGTACACTCGCTCGGCACCATCATCGAGGCGACGGAAACGCTAACCGGCTGCGCGATCGAGCGCGCCTATGTCGACAAGGGCTGTCGCGGCCACAACACCGATATACCGCGCCGCGTCTTCATCTCCGGGCAGAAACGGGGCGTCTTCGGCCTCATCGAGCGCGAGCTCCGGCGCCGCGTCGAGCCCATTATTGGCCACATGAAGAGCGACGGCCACCTCGGCCGCTGCCATCGCAAGGGGCGTGAGAGCGACGCCAGCAACGTCATCCTCACCGCCGTCGGCCACAACCTCGGCCGCGTGATCGCCTGGCCGAGGGATTTGCTGACATCAATCCTGATCATCCTCTGGCAAGCAGGTGTCCGGTCGCAGGCGCTCAAACCGCCTTCTTAGCGGCGACGATTCCACGATGCTTGGCGGCAGCGAGTCAGTCCGAGCCTGATGAGATTACCGCCGATCAAGCTATCTCGGCTCCGAAGCCGCCGCACACAAGCTTGTCGAGATCGCATCTGGCATTAAGCTGGTTCAGGACGGGCCACATCGCGCCGGTCAACACGTCCGTCCTTAAGGTCGGCGGCAGCGGCGCAGAGCTTAGCGCCAGGATCAGAGCGCATGGCTGCTGTGGCTCAATTCGCTCGACATCTCTCCTGATTTGGTGTCTTCGACTTGGCCGAGACACCTTATCTCCCTCAGATTGGCGCATCAAACGGCGAAGTCACTTCGGACCGGCCTGATGGTGAACATTGGTGCCTTGTTACAAAGCACCTCGCGGATCCAGTCGAATTGTCGGTTTCGCTCGGCTGAGGCTTGACCTTTGCCGCAGCTGTCCGTTTGCCTTCGCTCCTTGCTCCGCCGCCTGCCCAAACACATGAATGCCAGCGGATCTGGGCATTACATGAAGTCACCATCCTCTTCGGAATCTGCTGCAACCTCAGTATCACTGTCGACCTTGGAGAGATAAAGCTGAGATTTAGTTGCGCGCTGCCATTCACCAAGGCTGTTTTTTGTCCACTGGGCGGACTGAGTGGGGTCAAGTACCATGTCGTCCTCATCCACTTCAACGAAGCCCATTGTCTTTGCGCGGGCCTTCGCTTCTGCATTAGCAGGACGCCAGTTCACCAATGGTCGTTCGCCGTCTTGCCGAAGTTGATGTTCGAGCAGAATATCGCCGGCGTTTGCGACAAGCGGATGAGCAACCTGAAAATCCACAATTGAGGTGACTTCACTTCGTCCAGGGAACTGTTCTCGCCATTTATCGCTTTCGAACTCAGTCATGTTGAATCCGGCCTCCGTTCTTTGGAGGCCGACGCTCACATTTCCTAATTGGTAGCTGTAATATCGGGCGTCTTCTGAATCTCTTCTGATACCGTATTCCTTAGCGACCTCTGCTGTGCGCTTAGCTCTTGCGGATACAAATTCCGAGTACTCGTGTGGATTGTTGGCGATGCGGTTGATTGCGTCGCCATGAAAGGTCCTCACTTCAGTCCTGAACGTAGCTCTGTCGATCTCGACCACAGGAGGTTTCCGAACGAGGGAATAACTCGGTTGCGAAGGTGAGCTGCCAGCAGACTCCTGCAATCGCGTTCTAGCGAACGCATCGGCGAAGCCCTGGCTTTCGGCACCCGCTTCCTCAGCGTTGGCTGCCCGATGATATCTTTCTTCGGCCGGAATATCGGGCCAATTGTTAACTCGACCGTACATGACGACTGCACCTGGATCATACATCTTGCATTGTTTCAGGTCGTTAGACCTTACCCGCTTGATAGACAGCTTAGCTGTCCGTGAGCTGACGCCAGCGCATAAAGGAAAAATCCCGCCACCCCTTTGGGCAGCTCGACCGCGTATCGTCGAGGCGTTGCGCGATGCAGGCTTCCACGTTATCCACCCAGAACGAGGCGCGGAGGTGCCGGACTGGTGCAAGCGGCGCGTCGCAAGGGGAACACGATGCGGGACACTCGGACCCGCCGAGGCGTCGAGCGCGCCGCGAGGAAAGCGACTTCCACCGCCCGAGCGTCTCGTGCGCTGGATGGCTTGCTCGACCTGGTGGCACTCCCAGTCCGAGGCAGCGAACTGCACGCAGTGTCGACCGGATATTCGGGTGGGCGCGTGGCGCGCAACGCGATCGCGAGAGTGACTCCGGATGACGTCACCTGCTACGTGGCACTGCCGTTCGACGAGCGCCTGATCGGCGGTTGGCGTAGGAAGGGGCGCGCCGCGCCCGAACTCATGGAAGCTCCGCCTTCCGAAGCCGAGTCGGAAAGACAGGCAGCCGGAGCTGAGCCATCGACTACATGCCCGCGGCTCGTCTTCCGGTCTCGAGCCAGCTCTGCTGGGATTATTGGCGGACGACGGTCTGGCCGCCGGCGAAGTGGTAGATTGCCTGAGCGCAAACGCAGCTCTTGTGCTCGCCGAAGCGCTCTCGCGGAAGCCGCGCATGCTCGTGGCGATCGCCTTCGCGACCAAGATGGCTCGGACGATTTGGGCCAGGCCAATCGGAAGGTGGATTATCGGGAACCCAGCGCAGGCAGTGACGGCATCATGACGAATGCGGCACGAAAGAGCCTGATGTTGGTGAAGGGTGCGAGCAGGCGACGACCCTAATGGGCGGAACGATCGAACAGATCTGGATCAGGAAAACCAGTTAGAGCCGAAGCGCCGAGGTGCTCGGAGATGAGAATTGGACTTGATCCGCGGATCACCATACCGGCCAGCGGCTTCTGAGGACGCCGTAAAGGAAGGCCTGACAGAAGACCGCATCGTCCACACGCCGAACGGGTCAGAAACTTCTTGCATCACAGGCGGCAACGACAGAAGGCTCTACACGAAGTACCGTCAGCCCGCCAGTGGCCGCCGCCAAGGCGTCGTTTAGTCCGTCAACCGCGTATCGGACCGAGAACAACCCCGCCTACCATCGCAGAAGAAAGGTGGGCGCGGCCGTCGCCGGCCGGACCGGTTGGCCGATGTGTTTTGAGTCAGAAGTGGTGCCAATGCTCGAGGCAGCCCGATATCACCGATGCGCAGTGGCCGCAGCGGCTCCATTCGTTTGGACGGTCGCGAGCCGGCTTTCGGCCCAAAGGACTGATTGCGGAGCTGCGATCCTACGTGCGCCAGCGCGAGCGTCTGATTGGGTACGCGGCCTCCCACGTCAAGCATATGCACAAGGCCTTGACGGAGTTGGCTTCAACTCCACCACGTCTCGCCGACATCACCGGCGCCACCGGCTGCGCCTGATCCGCGCGATCCTTGCCGGCGAGCGCGATCCTGAGGCGCTGGCGTGCTTGCGCCATTTACAGTTGCCACGCTAGTGCGGAGACGATCGTGAAGGCGCTCACCGGAAGCTATCGCGCCGAGCGTCTGTTTGCGCTCGAGCAGGCACTTGCGCTTTAGGACGCCTACCGCGAGAAAGCATCTGTCTGCGACGCCCCGGATCGAAGCCGTGTTGAAGGCGCGTCGGAATCGAACCGATCAGGCGAACGCCCTAGCTTACGAACGTCCGCGTGGCGCTGTTCGCGTTGTTCGGGAAGAGCATCACCACGATCGACGGCGTCGGTCCTTACCTCTCGCTGAAGCTGATCGCTGAATGCGGCGACGACATGTCCCTTGGCCAAGTGCAAAGCATTTTACCTCCTGGCTGGGACTGGCGCCGAAGAACAGGGTCTTCGGCGGCAGAATGCTCTCGTCCCGAAGGCGCGGATCCGGCGGTAGGGCGGCGGCACTTCTGCGCCTTGCTGCCGTGACCGTGGGCCGTACAGACACCGCGCTCGGCGCCTTTGGCGGCTCTCAGCGCGCATCGGCAAGGCCAAGGCCGTGACCGCCACGGCCCGCAAGATCGCAGTTCTGTTCTACAACGCTATGCGATGGAATGGACTATGTCTATCCCGGGCCTCGTCTTACTAGACGCGTTACCGGACGCGAGTGGTCAATAATTTGCATCGGCATGCCAAGGCATTCGGCTTTGTTCCCCAGCCGTTGGAGCCCAAAGTAGGTGCTGCCTATTCTTAGGAATCGTTCTCCAGCGTCAGCTCGCCGATCTTCGCGTGCAGTGACTTTACGTCGACCGCGGCCGCTACCGTCGCGGAGGCCCCGCGCCGAACACGTCAGAAGCCCCCTCAAGCTGAGCTTTCCGGGCCGTCACCTGAGGGGGTAGACGTCGAAGTGCTCGGCCAATTGGCCTGTCGTCCGGTCGGTTGACGGCGGCAAGCGCCACCTTCGCCTTGAAAGCCGGGCTGTGATTCCTGCGCGGTTCGTCTGTTCTTGGTCTCTCCTGTTCGCGGCGATCATCGCCGCTTTCAGGCAGAAACTCCAATTATCGACCTGTTCAAATTGCGGACCCGGCTTCTCAGAAGAGTGGCGCCAGGTGCTTGGGGTGCGCCTCGAGTGCAGCGCGCGTTCTTCCGCCGCCGTTTGCCAAGTGGCGGCTTCGCCCTGACGACCTGGCACATACCGAGTTTCTCGACGCCGTGCTGTCGAGCGGTGCAGAAGGTGCAAGCCTCCGTCCCTGAAAAGGTAGATACGAATCCGCACCTTACCCGCAAAACTGGCCTTTCAGGCCACCGTCTGAGACGACGGCGGCGTAGCGACCTGACTCGGAACGCCTGCGGCTTGCATGGGCTCGGTAAGGCGTGCCTTCAGGTCGTCCAAATGGTCCTCGGCATAGGATTGCACTTTCGAGATCGCCGTATCGAGGCCGAACTGCGCGGTCTGTTCGAGCATCTCCTTTGCGAGGCCCTCGCGCAGCGCGAATTTGACCTCGGGCCCAGCGACAAAGCTAATGGCCTGCCCCGCAAGATTAAGGCCAGCCTCTTTCAGGGCCTGTTTCATATCACCCCCGCTAATGCCCGTATGCAGAAGGCTCAATGCTTGCGACTCGAGCTCGAGCACCATCGATACGCCATCGGCCAACTCGCCCAGTCCCGGAATGACGCCGAGCAGGCCTACTGCCGTGGCCTCCCAGTCGAGCACCTTCGAGCCCACCTTGGCTACGTCATCGACCGCATGCATGAGGACCCCGCCATTCTTCTTCGGAGACGCGACATCGGGTTGGTCGGATACCCCCATCACCATATCTGTGACTGCATTTTGTTCAGCGGCGGTCTTGGGGACATGGGTCTTGATCTGCTGAACGGTATGGTTCGCAGGTGACATGTTGCTATAGAAGTGCCTGAAGTCGTTGTTGCTGATATTACCAGAGTCGACCGTATGCCCGCCGCCTAAGTCGAAGAACTCCTGATGGGTTTTGTAGCCCGTAATCGAATTGTTTAGCAAACGGAACAAGAGCGGGTCCGAGAGCAGTTGCGATGCCGCTTCTCGTATCTTCGGGTCGAGAGTCTTGTCATCCACCATACTCGCCAACTTGTGTCGTGTCAGGTCGCCGTCCCCGAAGAAGGCATTCTGATTCTTGTTGATCGTGTCGAGCGTGTTCAGCTCGCTTTGCGTGGAATTCATCGACGACGAGGCGACTTGCAAGAAGTCTTCCTTGTGGATTTTATCAGTCGCACCACCGCACAACTGCTTCCAGGCGTCCGGGTGATCGAGGAAGTGTTGAGCCGCCGCGATCAGCTGAGGCGGACACTTACCGATGTCGGCGTTGCCGTCGACGATCCGCTTGAAATCGTCAAGGCTCAAACTCTTGGGCAGGTAGTCAGAATACTTGTAAAACTCGCGCAATGCATCATTCAAGGTCATGACCGACGCTTGTCCATTCGAGGTGCCGTCGGATGGAATATAGTTCTGCTCGTAGCTATGCGCTTGCTGCTCCTGGAATGTAGCAACCTGCGAATGGCTGGCGGAAAACTCTGACAGATCCTTGGCCTTGATCTTGCCGCCGCAGCGGCCGTCCCCCTGGGAGCCAATCGCATAGAAGAGCTCTGGATCGCGTCGCAGTCCGTCGATCGCCTCCTTCAGATCCGGGGGCGTCGAGGGATCGCTGGCCTTGGCTGCCAGCGAGTCCCAGCTGAGTGGGCATTGGTCTTTGTGCCGGTTCAACACTGCCACGATCTGCAACTCGGCATTGGTCAGCGTGCCGCCGTCCCACGTGATCCTAGAGCTTGGCACCGGAGTGCTCGGAACGTCAGGCGATGGAGCAGCTGTCGCCGATGCGTCTGCACTAGGGGAGTCGACCGACGAGGAATCGACCGAGGAAGAATCGACCGAGGAAGAAAGAAACGGATCCTTCATCACCGCCTCGATCGCCGCCTTCGCGTGCGCTGACAACTGGTCCAGCGAATCCTGCGGTATCTGTAGCTCTGATTGCAGCACATCCGGCGGCGTGGAGGGAACGTCGGATTTCTCTTCCCGCGAGCAGATGGACACGATTGCCTCGAACATCGAAGGTTCGCCTTGCCGAATCTGGCCGGGGGTCTGCGCGGATGATCCCAAGGCCGACGAAGCCCCCGGAACAAGCCCGAACTGAGCTGGATCTGCACTGGCGGGCAGCGAAACGCTGTTGAGCTGCATTAGGTTCATTCCATTCCATTGCGGTAAATACTTGGCGTCGGCGTCGTAAGATCGAGCTTTCATGTTAAGGGGGCGAGCTTTCGAGAAGCTGACGACTTTTAGACGGAGCAGGACGAGCCAATGTCGGTCGTCTTAACATCCCGGAGAGGCGTCATCGTGCTCATGAAACTCATCTCCGGCTCAGAGCATGTGCAGGCACAAAGCTGCTCTGACGCTTTCGCAAAGCAGGCGCCTGCGGTCGTCAGTCCCGAATGACGATCGCTGTGGAGCCACGAAACAACATCACCACCGATTCCCGCGGTAGCATTTCCAACTGCGCGCGGTTTTGCCTCTGACTTGCCATCACACCATTGCTGATCGAGCAATGTGATGAGGTGCGTCGGGCAGGCGCCGCGATCTGGCGCTCGTCGGCATAATGTAGAGATTGAAAGTGGAGCCGAGAAATTCGCGCGGTGGCAGTCGCGGCATGTACCTGCGAATGCGCGCTCTCAGCTGGGTTGACGTTGACGATAGTGAGGTTGTTCTCATTCTCGTCAGCTTCTCGACAGCTAGTCCCAGTAGCGTAAGCAATGTGAATCGCTCGGTGGTGATGCCACCGTTTTGGCGGAATTGAAGTGAGAGGCACCAGATGGCCGGGGCAATCGAAGGCGTGATCCATACCAATTCTGACAGTGGCAGCTCGCAGTCGGTAACTGATCGTCAGAAGTTCGAATCGGCTTTCGGTTCGGTTCTTGCCAGCGTCGCGATGCAGGCGATGGAGCGAAACATGTCAAATCTTCGCGAAGCTATAGCTGAAACAGAAGAGGATACCTGACGCCGGTTCTTCGACGTCAGTGGAGTGTTGCCATTGATGGCGGCAAAAAAACGGAAGGTGAAGCGATATGACCAAAACAAGTTCTACTAGCTCTTCTACTGGTGGTACCCACGACACCCATGACAGCAAGGCAAATAGCAAGACTGATAGCAAGACTGATAGCAAGTCCGCGAGTTCCGGTAGCTCGGCGGCCGATAACGTTGGTGGGACGGGTACTTTCGAGAAACTGATCGACGAATTGAAGGCGGTTAACCAGCAGGCCATGGTGCAGGACATACGGTTGCGTGCACTGACGACCGAGCTCTCGAGTGAGAGGAAGGCGGCCAGCGAGCGCGTCAACGGATAACGGTCAAAGGCGGGGCGAATCGTCGCTCCGCCTTTCCCGTCATCGGGTGATGTGAGTGGTGCGGCCTAGGAATGAGTCGTGCGACCAATCGCCCTGCCGTGCTCGTCATGGTTCGGAGAATTGTCCGTGAATGAGGCCGCCTCCTTACATTTCGAGGTACTGTCGGGACCTTATGTCGGGCTAAGCGGGAAGGCGGCTGCCGGAACGAGCCTTATCGGTAGCGGCCTCGACGCGGATATGGTTTTCGTCGAACAAGGGCTTGAGCCGCATCACCTACGTATCACCCTCGTTGGCAATTCAATCGAGCTTGAGGCTCTTGCAGCCGTAAGCACCCCAGAGGGCGAAGGGGATATTGCCGCAGGTGAACGTGTTGTTCTTTTTCTTCCCGCCGTCATTCGTGCGGGCGCCATGTCTATTCGCTGGTCGATGCAGAATGCAGTTGAGGCTCGGTCGATCAGCCTCTCGCGCGTTTGGATCTCAGCTCTCGCCCTCGTGCTCCTCAGCTTTCTTGGTGTAGGCGGTCTCTCGACCATTTTCTTCAAAGCCACCGGAAGTGCACCGACCGGCATTGCGCCGCCTGCCGCAGAGCTTGTACCCAAGCTGGGCACGAACCGGCCTGACGATCGGCGAGCTCAGGCTGCAGCCGAAGTGCTGAAACAGGAAATTGATAAGGCGGGCCTGCTCGATATCAGGGTTGGTTCGGGGCCGGGTTTTGTTAGCGCTGAGGGAAAAGTCACGCCTGCAACCGTTGCGAAATGGCAGGAGCTCCAGCAATGGTTCGATGGTCGTACATACGGTGCGGTCACACTGGTGAACGGAGTGATCGTCAAGGAGGAAAAGCAGCCATCCTCAATCGCGATCGAAGCTGTTTCGCGCGGATCCCAGCCCTATCTGCTTGTCGGTGGGCAGAAGTATTTCGTCGGCGCTCTCTTGGCCGAGGGATGGGCGGTCACTCGAATCGAGGATGGGCGTGTGCTGCTAAGCCGCAATGGCCGCGTTGTTGCCGTTCCGTATTAGGCTTTCCTGGCCCGAAGGAAGGATAAGGAGATCGTCATGTCAAAGGTTTCCCGCTACGATGTCGGGCCTGGCGCTGCTTCGCAGACACTCAGCGAGGACCATCATGAACCAGTGATAGGGCCGACCATCCAACCCAATAAAGGTGAGGCGGACGGTGCTCGTGCAAATGGCGAGAAGGAGCGTGCGTCGATCTGGGGCGAGCTGAACACGCCTTCTATGTCGCTGGATGTAGCGATCGAAGCCGCATCGGAGGCCAAAGATATTGATGCAGTCTGGCGTGTCAGTCTCAACGAGATGCGCACTCGCATTTATGAGATCGAGCAGCCCGCTGGGGTGGCATCGCTCTACGGCCGCGATATCGCGCACGATCTACTCTCCTTCGTCACTCCAAGCCTACGTCATCCGGACATGCTGCGGGCAGAGCGGTATAGCATTGTTCTGGAACGTCTCGTCCATAAACTGGCGGCCGCGCCTGCGGATTCGATGGCGGGGGACGGTATCGTCGTCCTACGGCAGGGACTGCACTGGCTAGCGCTGCTCCGCCAGAATCGGAATAGCTTAATCGAAGCCTAACAATGTTCAACTCCGATGGAGCGCAACGGACGACCAACGTTTCCGAATCCGATAACGTCTCACTGAGTTCCGGACAGGAGCGCGATTTGCTCTGTACACTTTCCTATCTTCACCTTGCATGTGGGCAGAGCGCAGAATGCGTGGCTCTCTTGCGACTCATCGTCGGCAACGACTCGCGAGATGTCGATCTATTACGGATTCTCGCCTATGCCCTCATCTTGGAAGGCCTCGGAGGTGAGGCGTTGCAGGTCCTAGATAGACTGAACGCACTTGATGACGAACCCTCGGCGCGTATCTCTTTGATGCTGTTGCGTAGCCACGCCCTGCGGCGGGCCGGCCTCATAGACGAGGCGCTCGCCGCTTTCCAACGCTATGTCTCGTTGCGTGAGAGCACTGGCCTGATCAATCAACGATCGGAAGGTCCCCATGACCAGCGTCCTGCGTAAGATCATTGCGCGCGCGTCGGCCAGCTCCGATTTGATGGTCGCGTTGATGCTGCTTCTGACGGTCGGCATGATGATCATGCCGATCCCGATAGTGGCGATTGATACGCTCGTCGGCTTCAATCTGGGCTTCGCCATATTGCTGCTGATGGTCGCTCTCTATATTAGCACTCCACTTGAGTTCTCGTCCTTGCCAGGCGTCATTCTGATTTCCACGGTATTCCGTCTGGCGCTCACCGTCTCAACGACGCGGCTGATCTTGGCTGAGGGGGATGCGGGCAGCATCATTCGCACGTTCGGTGATTTCGTCATATCGGGAAATATCGTCGTCGGCATTGTCATATTTTTAGTCGTGACCATGGTGCAGTTCATCGTCGTGGCAAAGGGGGCTGAACGCGTGGCCGAGGTGGCGGCGCGGTTCACGCTCGATGCTCTGCCAGGCAAGCAGATGGGAATCGATGCGGAATTGCGCAATGGCCATATCGATCAGAATGAAGCCCGCAGCCGGCGCGCTACATTGGAGAAAGAAAGTCAGCTTTACGGGGCTATGGATGGCGCCATGAAATTCGTGAAGGGCGACGCCATCGCAGGATTGGTGGTTATCTGCGTCAACATGCTGGGCGGGATCACCATCGGCCTGCTCTCCAAGGGAATGTCTTTCCAGGCGGCGCTGCATCAATACACCCTGCTGACCATAGGTGATGCGTTAATCTCACAAATTCCCTCGCTGCTGCTCTCGATTACAGCTGCGACAATCATCACTCGAGTAAATGGGGTTGTAAGGCTCAATCTTGGGACCGACATCGTTAACCAGCTCACAGCAAACTCGCACGCATTGCGGCTGTCTGCCGGCGTCCTCGTTGTAATGGGGGCTATTCCGGGTTTTCCGCTCCCTGTCTTTCTCGTCTTGGCTGCAGTCTTTGCGGCAGCGAGCTTTGCCGACGGTGGGACCCAAAGCGGCAAGAAAAGCGCTGATATCTCTCGCCCGGCTCCCACACAGTCTAACAAGGAAACCGTGCCTGCGGAGGCGCTTCCCATCGCATTGTTCCTTGCGTCAAGTCTGACACGGGCGATCGACAAAGAAGAATTGCAACAGCACATTGCACGCGTTTCGGGACTGATCTCGTCTGATCTCGGCATCACAATTCCGCGCATCCCCATCGAGGTCGACGAGCGCTTGCCAGACTTGCAGTACAGGGTGGATGTCGAGGGCGTGCCCGTCGAGCAGGAGTTAATTGATCCAACGCAGCTCGCACTCCGCGACGATCCGGCCAACATTGAATTGAGTGGCATCCCGTTTCGGCATGACCGGGAGACGGATCAAATCTGGATTGAACAGAGCAATGCACCGGCTCTCAAAGCAGCCGGCATCGGGCACCACCGTCCCATTGAAATCCTGGCCTTGCGCGTCCATTCGGCGTTGACCCGCTATGCACAGTGCTTGGTGGGTATCCAGGAGACGCGCCAGTTGCTGGCTCGCATGGAGACGGAATATTCCGATCTGGTCAAGGAGGTGTTGCGTACGACGCCGATCCCTAAAGTAGCCGACGTCTTGCGGCGCCTCCTGGAGGAGGGTATTCCGATCCGGAACACACGGCTGGTCTTGGAAGCATTAGCCGAATGGAGCGGACGTGAACAAAACGTCGTCTTGCTCACGGAACATGTTCGCTCCGGTCTGAGACGGCAAATCTGCCACCGGTATGCCAACGCACACCGCGTCGTTCCGGTCTTTATCATCGAACGTCAAACCGAGGATATCGTGCGCAGCGCGGTTCGAGAGACTGCCAAAGGACCCTACCTGGTTTTGAGCGACGGGCAAAGCGAGGCGCTGCTCTCAAAAATGCGTCAGATCCATTCGAACGTAGTTCGGGGGCAGATCCGGCCCGTTATCCTTGCTTCGATGGATATACGACGCTTTGTCCGCGGCTTTCTCACCCGTAATGGGATCGATCTTGCTGTTCTATCCTATCAGGACCTTGCCTCGGACTTCACAATCCAGCCTGTTGGATCCATTACACTCGCAGCTGCAAAGGACGACCACGCGCCGTCCGAGGAACTCAGCAACACGTTCCTTGCAGCCGATTCACAGGCGCAGCAGTCAATCCAAGAAGGACCGCATGAATTCACCTCGTAAGGCAGTGCGGTGGCGCTTGGGTTCATTTTGTTTGCTTTCGTGCTCGGCTCTCTTCGCTACTCTGGGGCTCTGCAGTTGCGCTAGCTGGGATAGACCAGCTCTTCAAATGCAAGAGCCGCCGGCGCCAAAGTTGCTCGGCGCCAAAGATATCGATCCAGCTATGCGCGAACGCATTGAGTGCGCGATCGGCCGGACTCCTGACCAGGAGCTTTGCGCGACGCGTTGAAGCAAAAATGCTCGGAAGATCAATGCAGCGGATCGGTGTTGCGTGTCGATGCGAAAGTGCCTCGCATTGAGTGCTCGCCAACGTCTGCCTGGACCTGCGATTTATATGCGCTCAAGACTAAATGCGTTAACTCGACAACGTGGGACGCTTGATGAGCCACAACTGCAATACAAGCAATGGCGACAGCGCAGCGTATTCCGATTGCGCGGACCAAATCACGTTGTCCGCAACGATCGGTGCACGATATCGCGCAATGCAAGCACCCGCCCGCTGCGCTGGCGTGCCGCCCTACAGAAGTGACCCGGCATAGCTAATAGTAGCGGACGTATTGGTTCTGTTGTCTCGATTACCAACTAGGTGAGCAGGGCCTTTTTGGGAACCCCCCGTGGGTGCTAAGTGCGGCAGGGAACTGCTGGGGCATAAGAGAAATGTGATACAGTTTGATTTGCGACGCGCCTCTCTTGCGCTAGCCCCGTTGCGTGCGGCAAGCGTGGTGCTTGGAAAAGGGGTGTCGAAGCCCGCTCGTAAGATCCCTGTGTTCGTCTCCTGGCTTGCTCGTGGGCAGGAAGTCTCACGTCACGCTTTATCCGGCATAGCACTCAGCGTGAACTCCAATTGATCGGCTGATTGGGGTTTTCCTGCATACGCCATGGCCGATACCAGGTGTGATGCAGGGATTTGCCGCATCGTTATGCCGCCGAGCGACTCGGCACCCGCTGGGCTCGTCAGGAGGTACAAAGGAAATTCCGAACACCTATGCGATGAGCCAGTCAACCAGTCCTCGTCTCACCCCGGATGGAATAGCCTGATTGCCTGGCGGCAGATTACGTAAACGATGGCGGCAGTCGGTCGATGTTGCGAAAGGTGATGAAGCACCTGCGCCGGTGCCGGGCGCGCCCGCCGCGGCAATCGTTCGAAAAAAGATCGAGCGCCGCCGTGCGGTTAGATCGTGCCGGCCGAGCACTACATTTTCACAGATGGTCCCTCCGCGCCTCCGCGCGGGCGTCTGGAGCCGACCATGACGCGCCGACGCCTGAGTGAAAACAGGATTGACAGCTCCTTGCAACGCGATGGCCGCTTCACAGCTCAAGCGCATGGTCCGCGAGCACCTGACGCGTCAGCGCGCCCTTGATCTCGCGGACGATCTCATCGCGGATCTGCGCTCCGAACTGCCGCTCGGCATCGCTGTTCCCGATTAGCTCATGACCGGCGAGCCGTTGCTGGAGTCGGCTGTCGAACTCCTCCCCCATCGCCTCGAGCAGCCGATGCTGCATCTGTGCATGGGGTTCGGGTGCGATCCGGCTCAGCACCGTCTCCCAGGGTTGCCACCGAGTTGCCAGATAGTCGGCCAACCCCGTCTCCTCCTCGTCGCCCACCCGCATCTCAGCCGTGCTGAGGTCATACTCAGTGACCCAGGACACGCCGAAGAAGCGCATGTCCGGGGCGATGTGCCGTAACTCAAGCCGCTCGCGCAGCTTGACCTGATAGGCCAGATAGACTTCGATCTCATCGACAAAGCGGAGCGAGTTGACCTTCTCCCTGGCGATCTGCTCGAGCGCGTCCAGGCGGAACAGGACGCGGCCCTGCTGAACGAGATCGTCAAGCCGATTGTCATAGGCGCCATCCTCGACTTCAGCGTTCAAGCGTGCGGTCTGCATGCCGTTCCAGGTTAAAGTGATGCGATCCTCGCAGCTCTCGCTCGCTTCGAAAGCCAGCTGAAAGTACTGCTGGCGCAATTGCGGCCTGGTCGCCGCCTGCCGCAGATCCTCAATCACGGCCTGCCGGAACTGGGGATTGCCAGAATTTACGGTGTCCCGCAGCCTGTCGAGGAAGCGCGCGTATTCCGGCGCACCCGCCTCGTCAGCGAAGTTCTGCCAGGCGGCCAGAAACTCCGGCTCCCCCTCGACCCAGTCGGCCACAGCTTGCGCCAGCGGCCGCTCATGATTCACCGCCGGTTCCCGGCCCATTGAGAAGAAGACCCGAGGGCCGGTATAGCCTCGCGCATTCAGGGCCGTCGCCAGATTCGTCTGCACCCGCTCGGGCAGCGGATTATCCTCCAGATAAACCATACACCCAGAATCTAGCTGCGTTAGCAGGGTCTCCGGCAGGCTGGCTAACCGGTTGTCTCGCACCTCGAGCACCTGAAGCTCGGCCGGGAGGGTCTCGGGCAAGCTGGTCAGCCTGTTGCCGCCGGCATGAAGCCTCTGGAGCTCAGGCGGGAGCGTCTCGGGCAGGCTAGTCAGTCGGTTGTCACGGACGAAGAGCAACTGGAGCTCGGCGGGGAGGCTGTCGGGCAGGCGGGTCAGCCAGTTGCCGTCGGCTTCGAGCTCTTGGAGTTCGGGCGGTAGAGTGTCGGGCAGGCTGGTCAGCCTGTTGCCGCCGACCTCAAGTAACTGAAGTCCGGTCGGAAGGGTCTCCGGCAGGCTGGTCAGCCGGTTACTGCGAACATCGAGCTGCTGGAGCTCGGCCGGCAGGGTTTCAGGCAGGCTGGCCAACCGGTTGCTGGCGACGGCGAGTGTCTGAAGGCCATCCGGAAGTGTTACGGGCAGGCTGGTTAGCTCATTGCTGCCGATGGCGAGTAACTGAAGTGCCGCCGGCAAGGTCTCAGGCAGGCTTGTCATGCGATTGCCGCGGGCGTCGAGCGTCCGGAGTTCGGCCGGTAGGTTGTCGGGTAGGTGCATCAACTCGTTTTCGCTGACGTCGAGCGTCCGGAGATCGGGCGGAAAGGCGGGGGGCAAGGTCGTTAGGCACAGGTATGGTAGCTCCAGCCGTGCATAGACGTCGCCGGCCTCTCCCCAGGCTTTGATTCGTCTTACCGCCTCTTGCCGGTCCTCGTCTTCTGTCTGCTCCTCCTCGCCAGCCCAACTGTTCAGGATTTCATCAAGCTGCGATTGCTGGAGGACGGGGCCTTCAACGTTCGTCGGACCGCCAGCGGCGGGGGAGACCCGCCCGTCGCGCAATGCTTGGACCCACTGCGCCTCTGCCGGGGCTAACCAGTGCCCTTCTTCTGAAGTATTGCCATCGCCGAGCCATGGCCGCGGGTCGAGGAAGGATCCCCCGTGATGTTGCTCCCAAGGAACAGTGGAGGTCGTTGGCCAATCATCATCGGCGTTCGCCCACGAATACTCCTGCTGGTCGACACTATGCGTCGGCAAGTGGACCGCTGAATCCAGGCCGTGCCAAACGTCCGTCGGACTGAAACTGCCGGCTGGCAACTGGCCACCGCGACTTGCGGCCGCAAAAAGCACATGCTGATTGCTCCCCTGTTCAGATTCGGTGGGCGGATTCCACGTCGACCGCGAGATGCCTTCCCCGTGGTCCAACCAGTCCGCATCCCTGTTCGACACATTATAAGGGTCGCCGCGACGATTTGCATTGCGGGGCGGGCGCTCGCGCAGGTGCAACTCGTTTAGGTGCTGCTGAAACCCCGCTTGGTCAACTGGGAGCTGTTGCAGCTCGTCGTAGTCCGTCCGGGCGAAATCCGGAGGCTCGAATTGGCCGAGATTGTGGAACGGATCCATCGGATTCTCCTTTGGCAGATCCAACAGCTAACGCCGGGCCCAGATCGACACCTTCTGCCTAGGAGACTTAGCTTTCGAGAAGCTGACGGTGCGCAGCTACGCGAACCTCCTCCGAATGAGTGGACACCTGTAGTAGGCTCAGAGAGCCAGGACGCGTCGAATGGAAGTACGTCAACGTCGATTGTTTACCGAGGAGTACAAGCGACAGGCGGCTAAGCTTCTGGTGTCGAGTGGCCGATCGATCAGAACCGTTGGCAAGGAACTCGGTCTGCGCGGTTCGGTGTTGCGGCGCTGCGTTGAGAAGCTCCGGCAGGAGCCGGCATCGGCGACGCGGCGCCACAGCACGCAGACGGCGCCGATGTCGGCGGACCAGGCTCCCGAGATCGCCCGTTTGCCGAGGAGAACGAGCGGATGCCCATCGAGCGGACATTCTAAAAGTCGATCGCGATCTTTGCCGGAACGCGGACACGAGCTTCCGCTTCATCGAGGACCATCGCGATACCTGCCCGGCGGCTGATGTGCGCCGCGGTCGAGGTCTCGCGGGCCGGCTATGACGCCTGGCGCGAGCGTCCGGACAGAGCACGCACGACCACCAATGCTGCGCTCTTTACTGACATTCGAGTTCATCAGGACAGCGGCGCGCGGGGACGGCAACCCACGGGTCCATGCCGCGCTGCGGGCACAGGGACTTGGCGCCAGCCGTGGCCGGATCGAATGCCTAATGCATCGGCACGGCATCGGCGCCATCATGGCCCGGCCGCACCGCGTTGCCGACAGCCGTCATGGCCTGCCGATCGCGCCAAACCTCATCGATCGTAACTTTAGGGCCGCAGCAGCGAACCGGATCTGGCTCGCCGACATCACTTACGTTCGATTGCAGATGGCTGCTGTACCTGGCGGAGATCATGGACATCTGTCAACGGCAGCGAACTTTCCGTGAGAATGTCCAGATTTCCCTGGGTGACGGCGATTGTGGTTCCGGGATCAGCCGCTATCGGAATCGTCGTTGGTCCTTCCAGGCGGGCGGCCGCGGCGCTTGGGCTGCGGCGGGTTGGCGAGCGGACGTTTTCCGGGCCGAGAGCGGCGTGCTGGCGGAGCCGATAGCTCGATCCCTCGATTTTGATAACAATTGTGTGGTGAAGCAGTCGATCAAGCAATTGCTGTGGCCGGTTCGAAGTGAGGATCACCGCGCCCTTGTCATAGCGGGCGTTCACCAACTGGAAGACAGATTGCCGCCGCCAGGTACGACCTGGAGGTAACCGATCTCGTCGACGACAAGGAGGGAGGCGCGGGCGAGGAACCGCAGGTGCTCGCGCAAAGTGGTGATGACGATGTCCGCGAGCGTGGCGAACGCGACGCTCTTTCCCGCCTTCACGGCCTCGACCGCGAGTGCCGTCGCGAGATGGCTCTTGCCGATGTCGCAAGCAGATGAATTCAATTCGGCAAGCTCCAGAATGCGATTGCGATCGAGCGAGGGCTGGAACGCGAAGTCGAAGCCAGCGAGGGTTTTGACGGTGGTCAGGCGAGACATTCTCAGCGCGGTGCTGACACGGCGACTGTCGCGCACCGTCAGCTCCTCGATAAGCGTGATCGAGCGCCTCAATCCAGGTGACCTCACCGTCTTTCAATTCGCCGCAGGTGGTGTCCAGCATTCTGAGCGCACGTGGCATCTTGAGTGCGACTAGGCCTTTCCTGACGTTGTCGGTCGCTGCCGGCTGCGCGTGCATGGTGATGGCCGGCCTTCCGATTGGGGGAGCCGTTTGCAACACCTTGGTAAAACCCCAGCGACCGGCTTGGCATGTGATCGCCGGCCCGATCGACGAGGGCTTCGGATACGCCAGGTCGCGACCTGGACCGGTTGGCCGCCTGTCGATGCTCGGGCGCGACGCGAGGTCGCCGGCGGCCTTCTCCAGAACGGGAAGGACGGCAACGATTGCGCCTTGATCGAGAATGGGATTACATCAGGCAATTGCTGCACCTCGACAATGCGCCGCGTATGGTCGGGTATGCTGTAATAGTTCCCACTGATCCACACGAGCCCGTCGTGGCTGACACGGGTCTCGATCGGCATTGGACTGGGACTCCCGATCGGCATCCAAAAGGGGCTCTGACTCATATGTGGAACGGCCCGGGCTGCAAGATCTTTCTCTGGTTGAACAAGGGACGACGGTGCGGTCATATGTTCGACCTGTAAACGCGGCGCCTGGCCGCTGGCCACGATGATATCCGCGGAAGCAATCGCCCAATCAATTTCTCGCGCTCGAAGCGCAGTGAGTCAGGCGGTCTGATTGCTACCGGGAATGTCGTCATTCGCGGTCCATCCAGATTTGCACCTTGCCTCCTTGGCAGCTTTCTTCTTCCGCCGGAGAGTTCTTAAGATTAGGTTTTCAGCATTGCAGGCGGCGCATGATAGATGCCGCCTCTGACAGCAAGGCCCAGATGGTGCGCGCAAGTTATTGGCGAACGCCACCGCTATGAGCTTGACGGCCGTCTTTGCAGCATGATCCGAATCCAGAGCGGGACTTTCAAGCCTCGCTTGCCAAGCTTGATGATTGAGGTCGCACCAAGGATCAAGAGCGTCCGTAGTTGCCGATTTCCACGCTTTGATACCGCCCCGAACCTTTCTTTCCCGCCGCTCGACTGTGCCCTCGGTGTTAACCCCGTCCAAGCCGCAAAATGTGGTGCAGTCGCAAAACCGCGAGCATTCAAGACTGATGTCCGAACGCCAGCGCCGCTACCAGTGCCTTCTCCGAGCGCTGATAGCGTTGAAGCTCGGTCGAGAACCGCCCCTGACGGTCCTGCGGCACCTTCACCCCGGGTGATCAGCGAGCGGGTATAGTAGCCGGAGCGATAGCCCAGCCGCGCCTCGCCGCGCCCAGCGCCTCCGCCATCGCGGCTTCGATAGCTTCCTGCACCGCACCCTGGATCAGGGGTTTCAGGATCCCTGTCCGACGCAATAAGCTGTTTGACGGCAGAGCCATCCGTCCTAATCTTGGTCACGGTCGTGATGGTCCTTGCTCCGCTATGGGCGGTGATCTTCGCAAATACCGGATTTACTGTGACCGCTTCAGCCGCTCAGGTTTTGCAGAACCTCCCGCACACTACCACCGGACATCCGGATACTGGTGGACAAGGTGGCGCAGCGGCAATTCTCGTGTTCTGGAGCCGATTTACGGCACGCACGTCTCGCCGTGCTTGTGCGGCGTCTGACCGGACGATCGGTCCAGGCTCCTTGCACAACCCGCGTAACGGCTGATTGAGCTGTATCATCTTGGGCCCGGCCCTTGCGCAGGCAAGGCACCCTCCTGGCGCGGCATGTCTGAAGAGTACGGGCCTTCAGTTCGCCCATCCCGAACGATCGTCGCGGAGGCGCCGCGATATAACATCAGCACAGATTCCCGGGACGGCATCTCGACGGAGCGAGGTCGCGCCTGCGTCTCCGCCACAAGACCATTGAGCGTCTGATCCACGAGTGCGATGAAGCGTGGTGGACCGGACGCAAGGACTAGGCCATTTCCCGGAGCCGATCTCATGATGTAGCGTTCGTCGGAAATGGCGAGCGCATCGAGGGTTGCCTTGAGCGCGTCGCAGCTGATTGAAGTTAGGACAAGCAGACGAGTTTGCGCTTCCTTTGCGGTAGAGACGTAAAGCACGAGCCCATCGTAATACCATTGAAGATTGTAGAGTTGAGTCAGATGGTCAAGGAACTCGCGCGGTGGCAGGTCCGGCATGTGCCCGCGAATCCGACCCTTCACCTCGGCGCTGATGGTGACTTTAATATTGAGGTTGTTGCCGAATTCCTGCAGCGCGGCAGAAAGCTCCTGATCCAGAACCGTATACCGATAAGGGGTCAAGGGCAGCGACAGGGGAGCGCCGCGCGCGATCTGTGTTCCGCCGGAAACGAAAACGGCGACACACAGAACTCCGTTCAAAACGTGCGGGATTATGGATCGGATGAGCATTCATGGTTCTCGTTGACTTAAACTAACAGGAGTACGTTCGGTACGTGAACGCGAAACGTGATCTTTAGATGGCGATGTGCGGGCGAACTCGTCAGCTTGTCGTCAGCTGGCCTGTCTAGGACATTGAGCCGCTAATCGGCTTGAACGGCTGGTCGTATCACATCTCGATGAGAGCGAGTCTTTCCATGATGATGTCAGGCGCTGCGCCGATCTCTCACAATCTAGAAGGCCTGTCCAAGGCCTGTTCGGCAACAGCGGTCGACGAGCAGGTCCAGTTTCAGCAGAGCCTCTTGCAAGCGACTTCGGTTCCAGACCTTGCGCCTCCAGTAACGGGAGCGGCGCCCGTTCCGCCGATATCCGAGGTATCGCGTGCAACAACACAGGCGAGCCCGCTGGGCGATCGCATCCTCCAGAACCTTTCTGCGATGTATCCGGTCAATGCAGTTCCAAAAGGTGCGGAGACCGGGTCGACGTCGGAGCCCCTATTGCTGCAGCCGGGCAAAGCGGGAGCGGGTGTGCCGGGCGCCCCCAGTGGCGCAGGTGACTTCGAGGCGATGTTGGCGAATCTGAAGGATGTTTCTGACAGCGTCATCCAGGTAACACTCATTTCAAATGGCATCGGTAGCCTCGGTTCATCTCTGAATAAGCTGATATCGGCGGGCTGAGTGGGGCGAATGATTGGTTTAATCGATCGCGAAAGCGGTCAGGCGCGCCCATTCCGCAAGCGGCTTCAACTTCTGGCTCTGCTGCCGTTCCTGCTTGCCCTGGTTGGTTGCAAAGCCGATCTCTACACGAAAGTTCAGGAGCGTGAGGCCAATGAAATGCTTGCGGTCCTCCTCAAGAACGGGGTCGATGCGCTCCGCGTTGCTGCTAAGGACGGGACTATCACGATCCAGGTCGAGCAGACTCAGATTGCTTCCGCAATCGACCTGCTGAATGGCGAAGGGTTGCCGCGCCACGCTTTCAAGAGTCTAGGCGAAGTGTTCAGCGCGGCGGGTCTGATTGCTTCGCCGATCGAGGAGCGCGCCCGTTACGTCTATGCGCTGAGCGAGGAATTATCTCGCACGATCAGTGATATCGATGGTGTCCTCTCGGCGCGCGTCCACGTTGTTCTGCCAAAGAACGACCTGTTGCGACGTGACACCACGCCATCTTCGGCGTCGGTTTTCATCCGGCATGACTCGAGGGCAAATCTCTCAATCTTGCTGCCGCAGATTAAAATGCTCGTCGCCAACAGCATCGAGGGCTTATCCTATGACAAGGTGGCTGTTGTTTTCGTCTCAGTCGAGCGGCCCGCACTAGAGCCGCGACCGGCGGCTGCGGCTGGTTTCGCCCAAGCATCTGGAGTCATTTCGACGCCATTGGTTGCGGTTGGCATGGGTCTCGGCGGGTCTGTATTCGGCGTGCTGTCCTGCGTCTTGCTGAGCGCTCGTGGGCGCCAGCGCAGGCAATCATCTCAGAAAGTTAGCGCTGTTGGTGGGCGCTCGGCTGTCTCTGCTATGGAGATGATTCGCAAAGCGATTAAGCCTAATGCGGCGTAGTGTGGTATCCGACATGACGAGACCGAATCCGTCTGCCGAGCGGCATGATCCGCTGAAACTAGCCTCTGTAGGTATTCGTAAGCTTGCTGCCACGATTCATCCGACCCGCCTTGCCGCGCGGCTTGACGCGAACCTCTCGGCCGCGACTTTGGTGCGACTGCAGAAGAGTCCTAGGCTGCAGGTAAGACTGCAAGCGTTGCTGCTTGAAGATGAAATGGGCTCGAACGGAAGTGACTTCGGGCCAGACCTTCTCCTCGGGCATGATCCGAGCAGGGCTGCCCTGCTCGCCGGCGGCATTTGGCATGCCCGTTCGCTGACAAGGCTGATTTCAAAGCATGATGTCGCCGTTCTGGTCGAGCACGTCGGCACCGAGGTGCAGGCTTTCGGGATCCGACATGCAGCGCATGCGGTTTCGACCAGATTAATTGCTGATCCTCAACAACTCGCGATAGGGATTGAAGACGATGGACATGCCTGCCTCGGCGCTTGGCTCGATGAAGCGTCAACGCTTGATTGCCGCCGCGTGCTTCTACGCCTAGCTGTCGGAACGGCCGCCGACAATCCGGGGACTGAACACCGCGATGCCGCGGGCCAATTGTTTTCACCGGTGTTGGCCCATTTGACGAGGGAGGCCCCAGCGGGATGACAGCCGACGAAACTGCGCCGCCCGTCGCTCCGCACATCCGCCCGCTTGGGCCACTCATAGAGGCGAGGGATCTCGAGATTTGGCAGAGCGCCCTCGAGGCGCGTGCCGTGGCCGAGCGAAATCTGAAGCGCGTTCGCGGCTGGACGCGCAGAGCTTTTCAGAAGGAGCGTGCGCGCGGCCATGCCGAGGGGGTGAGGGCCGGCGCCGAGGAAATGGCACAGCTGGTGGCGCAGGCTGCCTCGGAAGTGGCACGACGAAAGGCCGTTTTGGAGGAGGAACTGTCAGCGCTCGTGATGGACATCGTAACTGATCTACTGGGCGATTTCGATCCCGGCGAGATGTTGGTGAGGACGGTTCGTCACACGATTTCGCACAGATATGGCGGGGCGAAACTGTCCCTTCATGCGTCCCCCATGGATGCTGATGCGCTTACGCGCGAATTTGCTGCCTGTGACGGACGGGAGGACCGGCCGGCGGTCCGAATTATTCCGGACCCGGCGCTGTCAGCGAACGAATGCGTGCTGTGGAGCGAATTTGGCAATATCCATCTCGGACTTGACGCGCAGCTCCGCGCACTGCGTTTGGGCTTTGGTTTAGATCATGAGGCAGACGAATAGTGACGGCGCCGAGACCAGACCATAGCTGTCCTGATGGAGACGGGACTCTGCACGCGGCGCTGGCGCGTCTGCGAACTACGGCAAGCCATGTGGACACGCGTGCCGTACGCGGGCGGATCACGCGGGCGCTCGGCACGTTAATCCATGCAGTTTTGCCGGATGCTCGTATTGGAGAAGTTTGTGTGCTCAAGGATCCGCGCACCGGATGGTCGCTTGAGGCCGAGGTGATCGGTCTGTTGCAGGACGGCGTGTTGCTGACGCCGATCGGTGACCTGCAAGGCATGTCCGGCCGCGCAGAAGTCGTTGCCACTGGCCGAATGCACGAAGTGCCGGTCGGCCCCAATTTGCTTGGCCGGGTGATCGACAGCTTCGGCCGTCCACTCGATGGCAAGGGCCCAGTCAAAGCCATGGAGACGCGCCCGCTGCGCGGCAAAGCGCCAAATCCAATGACGAGGTGCATCATCGCTCGCCCTCTGCCACTTGGTGTTCGCGCCTTGGATGGTCTTCTGACATGCGGCGAGGGCCAGCGCATCGGCATTTATGGAGAGCCTGGTGGCGGCAAGTCGACGTTACTGTCGCAGATCGTAAAAGGCGCGGTCGCTGACGTGACCGTGGTTGCGCTGATAGGCGAGCGTGGACGCGAAGTGCGTGAATTCATCGAGCGGCATCTTGGGGAGACTGCCCTCCGCCGCACGGTCGTCGTCGTTGAGACCTCCGATCGCTCAGCGACGGAGCGGGCGCAATGTGCTTATACGGCAACCGCGCTCGCCGAATATTTTCGCGATCAAGGCCTGCGCGTCGTTCTGATGATGGATTCATTGACGCGATTTAGCCGCGCTATGCGCGAGATCGGGCTTGCTGCCGGTGAGCCACCGACCCGCCGGGGCTTTCCTCCCTCTGTCTTTGCAATGTTGCCAGGTTTGCTGGAGCGCGCTGGTATGAGTGAGCGTGGCTCAATCACGGCCTTCTATACCGTGCTTGTGGAAGGTGACGGCACGGGCGATCCAATCGCCGAGGAAACGCGTGGCATTCTCGATGGTCATATCGTTCTTTCACGCTCTCTCGCGGCGCGGGCGCATTTCCCCGCCATCGATGTACTGTCGAGCCGCAGCCGCGTCATGGATGCCGTCGTATCTGCACCGCATCGCAAGGCAGCATCCCTCTTCCGTGATCTTATCTCCCGTCATGCAGAGGCCGAATTTTTGATCAAGGTTGGTGAATACAAGCAAGGCAGCGATCCGCTGACGGACCGAGCTGTCGCTTCGATCGATGATCTGCGCGAGTTTTTACGCCAAGGTGAAAACGATGCGTCCACTTTTGAGGAAACCGTCACATGGATGTGCCATCTGACCGCATGAGTTGCATACACGTTTCGAGCTTGCGGCAAGTAAAGGATATGCGCGAGCGTAGTGCTCGTAGTGAGTTGTCCAATATGCAAGCCAAGCTTCATATCGCGACCTCGGCCGCGGAGCACGCATGGCAGGAACTTGCAATTGCTGAAAAGCATCATACAGAGGCCCAGGCGGAGGTTTACCAACAGTTGATGTCGGCCGGTACCTTGTCCGTCGTTGAACTCGATCATTGCCAGCTCACCCTTGAGAGGCTCGCGATCGAGATCACCTCGAAACGCCGCACACTTGAGGAGGCGTGTATCGCTCAAAAGCAGGCCGAGACAGCCGCATCCGAGAGGCGTGCGCACTGGGCGAAGCGTTCCGCAGCGACTCATAAATGGCGACAAATCGAGACCGACGTCCGGCGTGCGGCCGATACCCATTCGGAAGTAACAGCCGAGTTAGAGGCCGATGATGAAGTCTTGCTTCGCCATGGGAGGGGTTTGCCCATGCCGGTGGCGGGCGGTTCAATTTGATGACAGCTAGTCCAGTTGGGAAGCAAATGCGCTGCCCTGTACAGCCGCCTCCTGCAACTCGCGCGGACGCATACGCGAAGTACGAGCCAACCCAGCGTTTAACGCAGAGTCTCGTAACGTGGCTCAACAGAAACGTGCGGCCCTCCGCCTCTTTGCGGAGTAACCTTTGCGACAAGCCGCTGTCGGTGCGACTGGAACGACTTGTGTGGCAGGAGGAACCTCCGGCTCTGTCGATGCTCGATTGCGTTTGGGGCCTCGGCGATGATGAGCTCGTGTTGTCGATACCGCATGCGCTTGCCGAGGCCTTGATCTCGACAGTACAGAGTGGCCTAGCTTTACTTTCCGAGCCAAGTCGTTCGCTGGTTCTCGAACTTGCACTTGAACCGTTGCTCGCGCACGTGGAGACTGAGACAGAGCAGCAACTGCGACTCCTTCATGTTGGAAAGGCCGAGAAGAACGGGCCTTATATCGAACTCGACATCATCTACGGTCCGGTCAGGGGCAAAGGTCGCCTATTTCTTTTCTCGCGTCTTGACGGACCGATACCGCCGGCGTTCCGCGCCTTAGGCAAGCTGCTCGGCCAATTGCCGCGACAGTTGTGTGAGGTCCCCGCACAGTTACCCGTTACAGTTGCAGGAGAGGTCGGCTCCCTCCGGGCGTCAGCCTCGCTTCTTCGCAAAACGCGTAAGGGCGACGCTTTGTTGCCGGATGTAATGCCATTCGCCCGCGGTCAGATCATCCTCACTGCGGGCCGGTTATGGACCGCGGCAGATGTCACTGGCAACCACCTGATCCTGCACGGACCGTTTCGCTTGCGGCCGCGCCCTCTGGAGTATGCGCATATGACGACACTACCCGGTTCACAGCAGCCGCCTTCGGAAGCCGATCTCGACGATATTGAGATTTCGCTTGTCTTTGAATGCGGCCGCTGGCCCATCACGCTGGGAGCCTTGAGAAGCATCAGCAAAGGATATGTATTCGAACTTGGCCGGCCGGTCGATGGCCCGGTCGATATCCTTGCAAACGGCGTACGTATCGGGAGTGGCGACATAGTACGTATTGGGGACGAGCTCGGCGTTAGACTGCGTGGCGGGTTAGCGGGCAATGACTAACATTGAACCAGCAATACTGCCGCTTCTTGCGGTCACGGCCGCGCTCGGCTTGTTGGTCTTCGCTGTCGTCACGACCACGGCGTTCGTAAAGGTATCTGTCGTTCTCTTCCTCGTTCGCAATGCGCTTGGGACCCAGTCGATTCCACCGAACATCGTTCTATACGGCGCGGCATTGATGCTCACCGCTTTCACGAGCGCCCCCGTCTTTGAGCAGAGCTACAATCGAGTCGCCGATCTGCAGCTCCGCTATCAAACGCTCGAGGATTGGGTAGCCGCTGCGAAAGAGGGGCAGGAGCCGCTGCGAGCCTATCTCAAGAACTTCACCAATGAAGAACAGCGAGACTTCTTCCTGTCCTCGACCGAACGTGTCTGGCCGGAAGAGATGCGCGGCAGAGCCACAGCCGATGATTTTGTCATTCTCGTCCCATCTTTTCTAATCTCAGAACTCAAGCGTGCCTTCGAAATCGGGTTTTTGCTATACCTTCCGTTTATCACTATCGATCTGATCGTAACGACCATTCTGATGGCCATGGGCATGTCAATGGTGTCTCCGACAGTGATCTCAGTTCCTTTCAAGCTGTTCCTATTCGTGGCGATTGACGGCTGGTCGCGGCTTATGCACGGGCTAGTGCTGAGCTATACAACACCTGGAGGGTGAGCATGGATGAGGCCACTATTCTCCCTTATATGAGCCGATCACTGGTGCTTTTCATGACCTGGGTTCTGCCGCCGCTCATTGCAGCGGCGGTCGCCGAAACCGTCATCGGCATCATCCAGGCGGCAACGCAGATCCAGGATCAGACATTGCCACTGACTGTGAAGCTTTTGGTTATTGTTGGGATTATAGGTTTGTTTGCTCCGGTGCTGAGCGCCCCGCTCATCGAACAAGCCAAGCAGATCTTCACTGATTTTCCCGCGCTCACGACGGGCTACTAGCAGCCGCCCGTCATGTATGATCTGTCAACCACCAACACGCAAAGCCTGATCCAGGCAACCATCGAACTCGTCGTTGCTGCCAGCCTTGGTGCGGCCCGCCCCGTGGGCATTATGCTGGTGCTTCCGGTATTCACGCGTCCGCAGATCGGCGGCCTGATCCGCGGTTGCCTGGCCGTTGCACTCGAACTACCATACTTGGCGCACATCGCCGATGGCCTGAAGGAGCTAGATCCGGACACCCGTCTGCTCAAGATCCCGCTACTCGGTCTTAAGGAGACGTGTGTCGGCCTGCTGATCGGCGCCCTGCTCAGTATTCCCCTCTGGAGTCTTCAGGCCGTCGGCGAGTTCATCGACACGCAACGGGGCATCAGCAGCGTAGTCACTCCCGCCGATCCCGCGACACGCAGTCAGGCTTCGGCGACGGGACTGCTTATCGGTACCACCGCGATCACGATCTTCGTCGTCACGGGGGGGCTGCAAACCATGATCAGCGGGCTTTACGGCAGCTATCTGGTTTGGCCGGCTTATCAGCTTGGACCCACGCTGAGCATGCAAGGGACACTGGAGTTGTGGGGCGTGCTCGACAGCATCATACGTACCGCCGTCCTGGTCTCTGGACCTGTGGTAGCGTTCCTCTTGCTGGCCGACATATCCGCGCTCCTGCTCGGGCGCTTTGCGCCGCAATTCAACCCGCGGGACCTATCGTTGACGATCAAGAATATAGGCTTTGCGATCGTCATGGTCACTTATACGATCTATCTCATCGAATACATGCAATCCGAAATCATACAGTCGAGCCGAGCGCTGGAGAGGCTTGAAAGGAAACTGAAGTGAGCGACACGAGCGAAGAGAAAACGCTCGCCCCCACTGAAAAGAAGCTAAGCGATTCGCGCAAGAAAGGCATGGTTCCGCATAGCACGGATCTAGTCAGGGCCCTCAGCGCTTGCGCCGGTCTCGGCTATCTCTGGATAGAAGCGAGTTCCATCTACGACAAAGGTCGTGAAGCGCTCATGCTGACTGACAAGCTGCTTGATAAGCCGTTCAATATTGCGGTCGATCTTGCGCTCGGCGTCTTGCCCGAACTTGCACTGAGAATTGTTGGCCCGCTTCTTGGGAGTATGGTCACCTGCGCAATTCTGACGACGGTCCTGGCCAATGGTGGATTAGTGTTCTCCTCGGAGCCGATGACGCCGAAATTCGAGAACATTGATCCCATCAACGGACTGAAGCGCATCGCCTCTTTGCGTTCCCTCATCGAGCTTGGCAAGACCTTGTTCAAGGTCTTCGGCCTCGGCGCGATCTTTCTCCTCGTCGTTGCCGGCGCGTGGAAGACACTGGTCTATCTGCCGGTTTGCGGCACGGGCTGCTTCGAGTTCGTGTTCATTCAGGTGAAACTGTTGATCGGGATTGCAAGTGGTGCATTTCTGATCGGCGGATTGGTCGACCTCCTCGTCCAACGCTGGTTGTTTTTGCGCGGCATGCGCATGACTAAGAGCGATATGAAGCGCGAGGACAAGGAGCAGCAAGGCAGTCCGGAGGTGAAACGCGAACACCGACGCCTTCGGCGGGAGCAGGCGAGCGAGTCTCCACTCGGCGTGCGTCGCGCGACATTGATCTTGACTGGGCGCGAGCTGCTGGTCGGGGTACGCTACATCCGTGGCGAAACGGGCGTCCCGGTCCTGGTTTGCCGCGGCGATGGGGAGGCGGCTTCACGGCTCTTTGATGAAGCGAGGCGCCTTCGTCTCAGTATCGTCGATGATCACGTCCTGGTCCGTGAGCTAATCTGCAACGCTAGCCTTGGCAATTCCATTCCTGTCCAGTATTTCGAGGCTGTCGCAAAAGCACTCTTTGCCGCCGGCCAAGTCTAGTTCGTGTTGTGAATGAGGTCGCATCGAACGACTGATGTTCTCGCTATCGAGACGGCTGCACGGTCTGGGTGCCGGCAGACGTGGGATCTGATGGCAGCTTGTTGTTAGCTATACCCAAATTGCTGTTATTGCCGGTCGCGAAGGTTTTGTATGTGGCAACGGGAATGGCCGCACGATTGCCATCACTCGGCACAACGGCCTGATTGTCAATCAAGTCGCGCGGATCGTTGACCATGCCGGCCAAGTTGTTGCGGATCGAGCAGCCAAGCGTCGGATCGAAAGAATTGTCGTTCACTGAAGGGCCGACGATCGCAATCGACGGACAAACGGGAGGGCGCGCCTCGTACGTAATCGCCTCGATTCGGGCGGCAGAGCCATCACGCCTATCGATGAATGGACTGTACAGGCGGATGTTGAGAGCGTCGACGCCCATTGCGCGGGCCTCAGCTGCTATCTGCGCCCCGAGCCGACGTGAGCCGACGATATCAAGATGCAGCGCGTCATACCGACCGCGACCGGTACTTGCTATGAAATAACGCAGACGCTGCCGTTCGGGCCCTCCAAGGGTCTGTAACAGTAAGACGTTCTTCTCCTGTTCAACCAGGATCGCTTGCGCGGTCGGCTCGAGGTAAGTCGGCGCGGTGCTAGCGCAGCCACCTAGACTGGCCGTCAGACCGATGAGGGGGCGCACGAATCGTAATCTCATTGGTCGATCCTCATTCGATGATGTGGCCGGTGCCCCTTGTCGCGCCTGGTACGCTTATCGGGGGAGCACTGCGAACAGGCGAGCGCGTTGCCAATGTGTTCGTCAGACTGCGCGCGAGGTCTGAGGGCGGAGCGATGCGGTCGGTGGGCGCACTCATCTGCTTCGAGTTCGATCTTGGCCGCACGACGTAAGGCGTGACGATGATCACGAGTTCCGTCTCATCCTGTTGAAATGACGATGAGCGAAATAGCGCACCAAGTATCGGAACGTCGCCGAGCCAGGGGAAAGTCGTGATCTCAGTGCTGAAGTTGCGCCGGATAAGCCCACCAATTGCAAAGCTTTGGCCGCTGGCGAGCTCGACAACCGTGTTCGCACGCCGGGTGGAGAGAGCCGGCACGGAGATGCCGTTGATGTTGACAGCACCTTGTGACGATAGTTCGCTGACTTCAGGCTTCACGCGGATATTGATCTGATTGTTACTGAGAACGGTCGGTACAAACTCCAGGCTGACGCCGAAGTGACGGAACTCGACAGAGACCTGCCGATTGTCCTGCAACACCGGAATGGGAAATTCGCCGCCGGCGAGGAAGCTGGCGGATTCGCCTGACATTGCGGTGAGGTTCGGTTCAGCAAGTACGGAAGCGAGGCGCTCGTGAGCCAGTGCATCGAGCATAGCGCTGACGTTCACATGGCCAGTGTTGACTCCTATCTTCGCCGTACCGCCGCCCTGCGGCGCGCCGTATCCACCACCACTGCCACTGACCAAGCCGAGAGTGAAAGGGCCAGCTTGACCGGAAGCGGAGAGGTTGACGCCGAGCTCCTTCATAGCGCTCCGGGAGACCTCCGCCACCCGCACGCTCAGATTCACCTGCAATGACCCCGCCACCTGAATCTTGTTGACGACGAGCGCACCAGACCCAAGAAACTGCTCGGTCACTTTCATCGCTATGTCGACGATCTCCGCATTGGGCGCCGTACCGCTAAGGATGGCCCCGCGCGGGGTGTAGCTTACCTGGATGGGATAGTCGCCGACCTGGGCTTTCAGCGTGGCGCGCAGATCCTCGATCGGCTGCGTGACGACAACACGCAGTTCAGCGAGGGCCTCCCCGCCCTCGTTCAGTGCGAACAAGGTGGTCCGCCCGGATTTTTTGCCGAAAACGAAGATGGTCTTGTTCGAAGGTGCCTGATAGTCCGCGACCGTAGGATCTGCGATAAAGATGCTCGCAGCTGGCGCTGGCAGATGAATCGTCTTACCCAGCGAAGAGGAAAGGGTCAGCGTTCCGCTAATGCCGTCGGCAGCCGTACGCTGCGGCCCACCTCCATCATCCCGCTTGATCTGAGCTACGGCAGCAGCCGGGAATAGCAGGACGATTACGCACAAAAGCTGCGAAAGACAAGGAAGAAAGGTGGACGAAAGGCCGTTGGCGGCGATCGATCTTCGAGTGACGCCGGCATGCTTGTCAAGAATGATGCTCAAGATGGTCTTTTCTTTCAAGTTCGATTGGCTGCGCGGTCGATGCCGCGCATTTCAATTCAAGGACGTAGCCGATCCCGCGCGCGGTTTTGATCCGTAGCGACGCACCGGACTGACTCAAATGACCGCGCAAACGATAGATTCCGACCTCAAGCGCATTGGTGGAGACCTCGTCGTCAAATGCATAGAGGCTATCCTGCAATGACGCGCGAGCCACGGTGCGGCCGGCGCGGCTGAGCAGATGTTCGAGAATGCACACCTCGCGGCGGGCAATCTTCAGCGGTCGACCATTGACCGACGCTTGCCGACCGATCGAATCGAATCGCAGATTGCCAAAGGTAACGATGGGGGCCGTCATTTGCGTTGATCGGCGCAGAGTAGCGCGCATCCGTGCGATGAGTTCATCAGTAGATACGGGCTTGGGCAGGAAGTCGTCCGCACCGCCATTAAATAGCGCTATGCGCCTACCGAGCTCGTTGAAGTTACTCATCATCACGGCAGGCATCGAATGTCCGTCACGTCTCAACTGCTTCAGCCAATCCAAGCCGTCCCCATCCGGTAGAACCAACTCGAGCAAGAGAATGTCATAGCTGGCGCAACAAAAAGCGGCGGCCGCCTCGTCCAGGGTGCACGCTACGTCAACGGCAAAACCGCAATCGGAGAGTGCTTCTTGTACAACGCGCGCTGGGTCTGTCTCATGATCAACGAGTAGCGTTCGCATTCCGCGACCTCCTATTAAGTCACGCCAAGACACCCACCACGTCAGGTTCGAGCATGCGCGGAATTGAACAGTCCGGCCTCCGCGTAAGCGTTGGAATCCGGAATAGACGAAGAGCAGCGGTGCTGGCGAATCGCATACTGGATCGGGATTCCATTGTAAGCTCGACTGGCGTTGTTCACTGTCTCACGTGGCGCGCATGCATCTTGGTGACGTCGAATGTGCTCTCGCCACCGGGACATAGGCGGCAATCAATCAAATGCATCGATAGGCGGGCAGCACCCCGCTCAGCGCCGGAACAATCCCGGTAGTTGTCGCCGACATCCTGAGTTCGAGATGATTGCCGAGAACACATTGATTGGTGAAATCGATGGTTTGGACCGATGCATTCACATGGCGGAGCAGTGACAATGCCGTTCCATGGTCTGGATCTAAATCTCCTCATCACGATCGATGCTCCCGATGGCGAGCGCAGCCGCACGGCCGCAGGTTTGATGGGGAGCAGCGATGATAGGCAATTTGCATCGCGGCCCTCAATTTGCAAAGCCTCACACGCCCGCAGACGTTCCGTGCTTGAGCAACGAACTTCCTCATTCGGCCTGGAAGGTGAGTCTCCTTCGTGCTCCGATCACTGGAGCGACAGTGATGGCCAAGCGCGGCTACGCTCAGCTGGAGAACGCCATAACGAGGCCGTCCTGCCGCGCCTTCCTTTTTCTAACTTTTATAAAATCACCGAGACGCTGTGGAATGAACTGCTCAACGGCCGCACAATCCAAAGACGGGGGGTGACATGAAGTTGGCCGCACCGGGCAAAACCGTGCCTACAATCCGATCGCGGCGTCCATGATCACGTACTCATCGCAGCTTTACCGACAGCAAACCTACCATGTTGCGTGATGCACGGCGCTTTCCCTACCCGGCAGCACATGAAGTGTGAAATCAATTCTTTGGATGGATTGCATTCGCATCCTGGATAGTGACAACACGTCTGAGGTCTGTGTCTCAGTCTCCTAGTCGCACCTGATGCCCTGATGACCGAACGCAATCTGTCGCTGGCAATTCTGGTGGGGCGAGCGATAATTTTGGTGATTTGCATGGCGGCGTCTTCCTGCAAGGCTCACATTGGGCACCGACTCTTCTGGGCTAGCAAACCCACGTGATGGTCACTCGCCAAGCAATGTCGGTTCTGCTCCATCCGGACGCGGGAAAAAATGTTGTTGTCATTCTACGTCTGATCAGAATGGTGCATCATCTCGGAATCGGTGGGCGACTTGCTCCGGAATTCGCATGGTGCACGACCGCGCGTCAGCAAGTTGTTCCGTCTGAGCCGAAGCGCCCCGATCCTAGAGAGCTTGACGGCCAATAAGTCTTCCGCAGAGTGCTTGGCAGTCGCATCGGAGTGCGGACAGATGCTTTGGTCAGGTTGTGGTCAGCTAGGTTGTATATCCTCCTCGGCAAAGCTTGTCGCGGCACGACTCAATCGCGTGCATTTTGCCGATCGGGAGCGATCTGATGTATGGCAGAATCGGTGGCTCCGTTTTGCGGAAGCGGTTGCCGGCCTGGAGCGAGGTGGGTCGTCGTCGGCGGGCGCGACGCCATACTCCCTGCGTTCCAATCCGCCCATTATCAAGATCGTCGACTGAGAATCTTTCATGCGCAAAGTGAAGAGATTCTTGTCCAGTGAAATCATGCACATCGCCAGTAACCCGCAGGAGTACTCGGATTTTGTTCGGAGAAAGCCGAGCGGGCTGCAACTGTCGGTGGGTGGAGGCTATTCCAGTACTTACGATGATCCGGGTAAGCACGCGCGATTTTTCAGATATCAGGTTGGGTGACGAAACTATAGGGCTTTTAGGAGCCGGAGGCTCGGTCAGGATCAGGGGGAGACCATTTTCGCCAACAGTTCGGGCGTAACGATATCACGTCCGTGGTAGACCTACGCGTTACTTATCCGCTCGCCGAGAACGCGGGCGATATCCTGCTGGAGCATGAACTGCGAATGGACGGCGATCATCCGCTGGTCTTATCACGTCCTGGCGTAGGAGGTATGGAACCCCATCTAGCGGAAATGGGTTTTGTTCGTGGGTCGCAATAACTGGGTGCTTGATCCTCAACAGCATCCAAAAGTGTGGACGAAGAACGAGAACGACCAGTGGCACCGAGTAGACAGGCCTACAAAGTATCTTTCCAAAGTCGAGGATAGCGATAGTCAAGAGAGCTGCGAGACGGATTCGTCTGACGATGATCCGTCGTATTACCTGGAGCGCGCTGTTCGAAGATTGCCTGTGGGACAAGACGATTCGAATGATAAGAGCGGGCTGGGACCGACTGGTATTTCGCTATTGCAGGGGCCGGTTCAGAAGTGAACTTGAAGGAAGCGCTCGCGCCGGATCGTGCTCCTCGCGCGTGACATATGCCCGGTTTCGAACGTCAAGTTTGACTTCCTCGGCTACTGCTTCCGGCCGCGACAGGCAAAGAGCTCTCAAAACGCCTCGGTGTTTTGCAGTTTTCTGCCTCGGCTCAGCGCTTCGGCGCTGAAGTTTATGCGGGCGGCAATCCGGGATTTAACCTCCGAAAACGGACCCATGTGTCAATGGCTGACATCGCTCGGCAGCTCAACCCCCTCCTGCGGGGGATTGTGTATTACGGTCGATTTAGGCGGGCGCCTCTGGGTCAATCCTTCGATACGTCAATCAGACAATCGAGGCTTGGATGATGCGGAAGTTCAAACGCTTTATGGGGTCGCAAGGCCAAGACCGGCCGCGTTCTCGAACGACTATCTCGCGAACGTCCCGGGTTGTTCGCACAATGGAAGATCGGCATACGCGGCTCGTTCGCCTGATGGGAGCCTAGTGACGCGAGAGTCTCACGCTGGGATCCTTGAGAGGCCGGCGGTGAGAGTCCGCCGGCCTACTCGCCAAAGCCGTCTGCCCGGATGTGTGAGGGCAACGCCAAATGGCCGAGCTACTCGACCACGATCCACGGCGGTGTGGGTTTCCTGTGCAACCGGAAAAACGCCCTTCGTCAGCTACTCGTCAGCCAGCCTGTCTATCCAGACAGGCTGCGCATTCTCGACTTGATTGGAGATGGAATATGACGGGCATTGGCCGATCTGGAAGATCGCGCACTGGAGATGCTGGAGCCGGATCGAGCAGTTCACGCTCGCACTCAAGTCTAGCCCCTGGGGAAGGCAGTCAATCGTTCGATTCCGTTGTGGAGCGGATGCGCTCTGGGCCCCAAGATAGAGGGACGCCCTCCGCTAGCACGGCGCGCGGTGCCGACGATGCCCTCGGCGACAGGTCTTCCGGTCCCTCCGTTGGCCCAGATCGAATCCTAGGCGCTGCGGCACGTGCAGCCGCTGCGCCACGTGCAGTCACTGCGCGGCGGCGCGGCTTTACCTCAGTGTCGGAGGGTGGAGACACGGCGCCGGTCGCCAGCCAGCCAACTTCCGGTGTGGCAGTCTCCATTTCCTCGTCAGAGGAAGAAATCAACGCAGCAAGGCGACACATGGACCGCCTGCGTGAGGAACTTGCCGCTTGCGGTAATGCGGGCATGCAAGCCCAGAACTCGGAGGAGGCGCTAGAGCTGGCCGATCGGTTCGTCAAAGCAGGCTCGGCAGTTCTGGAGTACTACGCGAGCCTGCGCCCGGCCGTCGCGCCGATCATTCTGTCCGACGCTGAGGCCCGTCAATGCTGCTCTGCCGTGCTCGATGCGGGGCGTCAAGGCAAGATTGTGGGCAGAGCGATTATCTCCGACTTGCAAGAGCGCAGAAAGAATTCGGCAGACCTGTTCCAGCGGATCAAATCCAACGCTACCCCCGACCAGTTGAGCCGAGTGGCTTCCAGTATGGTGAAGGACCATGTGCCTGTCATCGAGTGGTGGGGAAAGAAGCTGTTACGCTCGGAACGGATGGTGTCCGTCTGCGAGACCACTGCCAAGTTGCCAAGCACGACGCCCGAGATGCGGAAGCCCATCGAGGCCGCACTACGCCTGCATACCGGCTCGGCACTTTATGATGGGTGCTTGTATCTGGAAGCGCGGATTAAGCTCGCGAAGCTTCTGATTGAGTCTCAGGCGAGCACGTTTGAACCAACCGTGAGGGACGCCCTCATGGATGAGAACGGGCGGGTGCGTCTGCTCGGGACCTATATCCAGGATGCTTTTCCGGCATTCAACTCGACGTACAAAGCCGTTCTGAACGAGCACGGAGAGCCACTCGACGCAGAGCACTGCACCGTTCTGGAAGGAGTCATGGAACGGCATTCGGAATTGGCCTCAGGGGTGGAACGCATCGGTGCCACGCTAAGGGATGCTGGAACGGATGCCGGCCTTCTATTGGAACAGTTGGACCAGATCATGGAAGGTGCATGGGTCACCGCGCATCAAGTCACGCGACTATTGGCAGTGCAGCCAAAGACGCAAGTGGAGCCGCCTGCCCAGACTGCGATATCGGAAAAGACCGACTTAGCGGCTGAGAGCCACGCGGCGCGTAGGAAGGGGAAAGGCAAGCGCGCACCGGCCGCAGGCGAGGGGAGTTCGACGGCCGGGCTGCGCGAGCCGCAGCTCGCCAGGCCCGACGCTGCCACGGTTATCGTACTCTCGGATCTGGGTACGAAGAAACTCGCGAGTGCGGAGGAGGCACGCGCGAGGGCGTCATCATCGGCGACCGGGCACCTGGCGATGTGGCAGGCTCCGCCCTCCAGGAACGCACTGACGGGATTACTCAAGCGATTGGACGAGCTGCTGCAGTTCGATCTGCCGGCTCAGCAAAGCGCCGTCTCGCAAGCGCGCCAGATGAAGCCCGAGGACGCCGACCACGTCGTGGATCTCGTCCTTAAGCGCCTGCAGACGCAGGCCACCGAGATTAAGACCTGTGTAGCCGCGCTGGAGGAGCCCCGCCGACGTGGCCTACTCAAGCCTGCGCAATTGACCGAAGTGCACAACAAAATAGTCCGGCTTAAGGCGATGTTGTCCGAGGTTCAGGGACAGGCAAACTCAGTGAACGCGCAAAAGGCGGGGATCACGATCGATTGCATGAAGACCTATGCGTTTCCGTCGCAGAAGTACCTTGAACAGTTGCGGGCGGCCGAAGAACTTGCGTCTGTGTATTCACCCCAAGCCTTGAAGATCGAGCCAGCGAC
This sequence comes from Bradyrhizobium sp. 137, assembly GCF_023074095.1. Lineage (NCBI taxonomy): Bacteria > Pseudomonadati > Pseudomonadota > Alphaproteobacteria > Hyphomicrobiales > Nitrobacteraceae > Bradyrhizobium > Bradyrhizobium sp. 137. Next base: position 10,374 of record NZ_JADPKU010000094.1, on the reverse strand, counting down.
GCTGTTCGAGATCAAGCTGCAGCCCAAGGCGCTGCGCAGTGGTAGGACGCCAAATCCGATGTGGGTGCACATCCATACCAAGCTGCCGGTACGTGCCTCGCAGTTGGCCACGCTGGGCGTCGCCGACTTCGCCGCTTGCCACGTGAAGTCCCATGAACAGCGCGGCTACAATCGGCAATGGCAGAGCGCTCAAGCCGCCACGGGGCACGAGAACGTCGTGATCCACCGCGGCAAGCTCACGCCTGCGTTCTGTAAGTCGTTGTTGAGCATCGCCTCAGGCTACTCCCTTCCCGAGGCGGAGCACGCGTCGATGCAGTTCGCGCGCCTCAGGATGTAGTTACCTGAGTGTCTCGCGCCAGAGCGTCGCTGTGGTGACACCATCAAGCAGACCGCCACCGAGAGGAAATCCTCGATGAACTCGAAGCCGGCGCGGGCTCCTCGAACAGATCGACAACGGGGTCCGACTGAAATTCGATCGCGAGCGTGGAGACCCCGACTTCCTTTCGCTTGAAAAACAGCATCGCGGCGCTTGTCGCCGCGCTTGCGATGGCCGGGTCCGAATAGCCTAAGACCCGGCTATGCTTCAGATCGTGAATGAAGCAGTTTTGCGCATTTGTGTTCGAGATCCCATCGCCGATCGCTTCGGTAAGTGTCTGCGGCGCCGTGCTTAGCGCCCCACAACGATTGGGCTTCCCGGCCCGGAGCACCAAAATGCGGTGTAAAGGGCCAAACGCGTGCGGGCCAGCCGCACCGGGCTCTCGTGCTGGGGTGGACGGCCCTTTCCGCTACTCCGGGGGCAAGATGAGGAGTCGTCGCTGACCTCAAAGAAAGGAGACGCCGCGAAAACAATTGTTCGCATCGGTTTGAATACGTGAAGAGTGTAGTGCTTCAGCTGCATGGCGTTGACAGGACGGAGCAGCCGAGGGTTGAGGGCAGAAGGCACGGTCAAATTAACGAATTGGAGCGGCCGAGCGGGCAGACGAGCGGCATGCCAACCTCCCGGGGTTCTTTCTCGCCGTCATGGTTTCCCACCGGAAGTGATCTGCTATGCCGTTTGGATGTATTTCCCGTTTCCTTAAGCTCGCGCATTGTCGAGGAAATGCTGGCGGCGCGCGGCATTGTCGTGACCTATTAAACCGTGCGCCAGCGGGGAACCAATTCGGCAAGGCGTTCTCCTTTTGGATCCGCCAGCGCGCTCCGCGCGCGGCGACAAATGGCATCTGAACGAAATCGCTATCTCGACGCGGCCGAACAACATTGGCTCTGGCGCGCTGTTGACCAGAAAGGGCTCGTTCTCGAGGTCTTAATCCAGCGCCGAAGAGACTCGCGCGCTGCGCAGCGGCTTATTCAAGAAGGCCTTGAAATTCGGCGCCACGCCGCCGCGCGTCATGATCACGTACCAACCCAAGGGCGAGATGGGCTTTCACACCGATCGACCATCGCCACCACAAAGCTCTCAACCACCGCGCTGAGAATTCTCACCCGCCGACCCCGCGACGCGAGCGGATCATAAAGCGGCTTAAATCGTCCCGTCAGACTCAGCGGTTTCTGTCAGTTCACGATCCGGTCGCAAACCTTTTCCACGTCCCCTATTCCGGAGCCGTCACTGCCGACTTCCGTCGTGCTTCGCGCGAGCCAGCCTTTGCGATTTCCTGCGAGATCTCCGCGATAGGCGCTATCGCCGATTCTCAAACCCTGAGAAGTGCCTTCTTCGGTTCAGTGCCAGATCGCGCATGGGCTATCTCCAAAAATGGAAGCGGCAAGAGGAGAAGAAGTCCAGCGCGGGAGGATCGTGAAGATGGCTCGCCTCACCCCGCCGAGCAGATCGAGCAGAGCTACGACGACACCATGAAGGCGCTGGCCGACTATCTCACGCGCGAGCGCGACGCGGCAACCACCATTGAAATCCAGATCCTTGATCGGGACAGCCTCCGCGACGCCATCACGGAGGTCCTGGTTGACGCGCGCGTGCATCCAAGACCAAGAGCGGACGTCCCGGAGCGCGAATTATGACCGTTTGGATTTACGATCAGGGCGAGGTTCTGAAGGTCTTCGCGACCGAAGAGGTTGCGCAGGCATGGCTCGATGAGAACGATCCCGAGGGCGTCACCTTTGAGCACGAGGTGATAGGCCCGCCAGCGCGAACCTGCACCCGCAGAACAGGCCCGCCAACTGAGGCGGCGTTACTCTCTGTCCATTTCGGAGATTTACGGGCGCCTTAGAGGCTCAGCACCAGCATATACGCGAGGACCGTGGATAGAGCGCCCAATCCAACCATGGTGATTATGAAAACGAGGTCTGGCGCCGTCACGCTGCCCCCCATTTGGTTTCGCAAATCACCTGAATCTTACGCTTTACTCCGGCGGCTGCAAGCCGGGCGACATAAGCCATTCGGTCATGTGAGCGCCAACCTCGTTTTGTCGGGCTCTACGCAGTAAGGCTTCCCGCTGCGGTCCATGCGGGAGCTTCTTGGCTTGCTCGCGTAGGCTTTTCGCTTCTTCGGCAAGTCGTTCTTCCAAGGGCGAAGACTGGCTAAATCGGCGGCGCGCTCCCATGGCCTTCCTCCATGACGTAACCGGCAATTCAAACGCGAAAGTTCCGGGCCGGTTCCTCAAATCAGGCCACTGTGATTTTCAAACTAGGCCACCGTGCTCGGAAACAGGCCAGTACCCGAGGCAGCATGAGAACATTCCGCAAAACGAGAACAACGGGCTTCCATCAGGTGCGGCGGCGTCCGAGCCCCCGCGGATATGTAGGCCGCAGGTGCTACCTTATGACAGCTCCTGCGGCCGGTGCCGCGACGTTCCGCACGATCCGCGCGGCACGCCAAGTTGCTAGCACACAGGCCCGCTAGCGCGAACCGGCGGGGCTTTTGCTCTCCCGAAACGGGCTCGCGTCAGTCGAGATTGAACTTGTTTTGGAGAGCCCTGATCATGTCCTAGACGCTCCCTTGCCGCCAGTGCGTGGAACTAGTTTGATCTGCAAGCCCATGGCGGTGAGCACACTGAGAATTGTTGAAAAATTCGGAAGCCGTTGGTCGCCGAACGCGCGATAGATGCTTGTACGCTGCAGTCCAGTTTTTTTTTGAGAGTTCTGAAATGTTGAATTGTCTGAGTGCCTGCCCGATACTCCGCAAATTGTGTGAGGTTCACCCGAAGCGAGTGCCTCGTTGAGCTCAACGGCGAGCTGCGAAGGGACGTTTGGCCTGAAGGTCTTTGTCATTCGAGCCTTCCAAAGAAGATGGCCGGCTCTAAGAGCCGGCCCCTGTTCTTTTATGAAGCTGCTCAGTACCTCGCGATCGTCGGACCGCCGAACTTGTAGTTCAGGCGGACCAAGCCCATGTCAACGTCTTGGCGGATGCGGTCGCTACCTGCGAAGGCTCCAGCCGGCGTGGTGAAGTCGATCGTGCGATCGCCCAGGAAGATGTGGTTGTACTCGATGCCAACCGACCAGTTCGGAGCAAAGCCATACTCGAGGCCCGCGCCAACGGTGCCACCCCAACGGGTTTCACGCGCCGACGACAAGAGCGCGCCAGTCGGAATATCAAACACATCATACTTGTCGCCGACGACCGCGGCGCCGCCCTTGACGTAGAACAAAACATTGTTCCATGCGTAACCGACCTGCCCGGTAATCAGACCAAAAGAGTCGATGCGAGAGCGATTGCGATCAGTGCCAAACGCCAAGCTCGTGTTGTCGCCTCTGAAGTCAGCCCAGTTGCCTTGGCCTTCGAAACCGAACACCCAATTTGCCGACTGCCAGCGATAGCCAATCTGACCACCGACCGTGCCCCCGACAGCATTGTGGCAACCCTCGCCGACCAGAGCGCCTGGGACACCGAAAATGCCGGCTGCATCCACAAAATCCCAGCACTTGTGGCTTGAACCGCCGCCGCCGTTGATGCCGATGTAAAAGCCGCTCCAGTCGTAAACAGCAGCAATCATCGGAGGCGCCTTCGTATATGGCCGCGCGGCCAGATCCGCCGCACTGGCGGGAGCGACCAGCCCCAGAGTTAGTGTTCCGGCTGCAGCCGCTAAAAGCCTTTTCATGCGAGTGTCTCCCCAGAAATACGAGTTCAATGAATCGGATGCGTTTGGCTCCGTGCCCGATTAAGAGTACGTCGTTCGCCTCTACGTTGCTGTAGCCGGCTTGCAACACTCGCGGTCAAAGACGGGCGGGATTCTTCATAGTTATTAGATAGTTGAGTAAAATCCCGGTGGCGTGCACATCGGAGGCGGGCGGGCAAAAACGCCCCGCAGCGAATCGGGTTCTTCGTTTCCATGCCCACGACACGCAGTAGCTTGCTCTCCGACCGAGCTACTAGGAATCGATAATCTGCGAGGTACTTAGGATGCCGGTGATCGCGGTATGGCTGACGATCCCCTCGGTAATTTTGTCTCCAATTGGAGACAATCCTCATCCAGTCGAGCGCCCACACGCTTCCCCATCCAGACGGACTGCCGATCCGCCTGAAGCTCGCCACCACGTCCTCGCTCTGTTGAGGATCACATTTTTAAAATCGAAATGGGCACATGGTGTTTCGTGCCTGGTCGCGTCGGCATTGAGCACCTCCGCCAGTGCAGTCCGCCTCGACGAGGACCTTTATGGCCCGGACATTTCTGCGGCGAGCGATCAGCTGGGCCAGTCGCGCCCGGCTTGGCTTCATCTTCTGCTCGAGGCCGCAGACCTTCTGCGAAAGTTGGCCGGCGAGCGATGCCGGCGAGTCGCTGAAGGCTGTGCTTCGCAGATTAAGCCGCAGGCTCGATAGTTGGTCCGAAAACCGCATTCGAGATGTCTGGCACCGGGACCCCCGAGTGAAGATCCGGGCCGATGAGGTCAGCCAGCTGCGTGCGCTCGCAGAACCCAAACGCAAATCAGAGACTGTCCATGATTCTGAAGAGCTTCGAGCTACTACGCGGCGGCCTGCGTCGCCGCTCGGTGAGGTTTTTGAGGGGCGGAAAGTGTATACTTTCAACTTGTCTGCCGTCGCCATCGGTCTTACGGACGACGTCGACCGAAGCCGCTAAGATCGTGAGCGGTAATCCAACGTCAACCGTTATGGCTGCACGATGCGCCATCGCGGATGGGTGACGAGTACCGCGGATACGCACTGGCAAACGAGAACCCGTCAGCCCTATGTGGCTGGCGGGATTTTCTTTAGGCGCGCAGCCGAAGTCCTGCTGCTCGGCAGAGTGATCGCTCACCGCCTGAGAAGCACTAAAGGCAGAGAGAAACAGTGCAGGAACGTCGCAGACAAGAGCGCATCGAGACAAACGAGGTCGCCTACATCGGTTGGGTGGCGAGAACATCGGACGGTCGCACGATGAGCAGCCGAGCCGCTCCGAGGCCGTCGCGCCATCATTGCTCGCTTCGTGCCCTTGTTGTGCCCCAGCTTTTTTGGGGCACATACTCGGAGAACCGCGTCGCTAAGTGGCTGATTCCAAGGCATTAATGGTGGGCGCACAAGGGATCGAACCTTGGACCTCTCCCGTGTGAAGGGAACGCTCTCCCGCTGAGCTATGCGCCCGGGACCATCATGCAGGCGGCCGGACTTGCGGCCGGCCGGCACATTGGAGCCCGCGATTTAGAAGTGCGGGCCGAAGGTGTCAAGTTTCAAGGCGCCGTAGGGCCGGAAAACCTATCGCAAGCCATGCCATTCGCTGGTAGGCCGGGTTTCGGCCCGGTTAGGCGCCCTGCTGGCGGGCGCGGGAGGCGTGGGCCTGGAGGGCGCGGATGCGCTCGGCGAGCGTTCCACCGCCCTCGGGCAGGGTGGCCGTGGCCGCGCCGTTGGTCACAGCATCGTTGGCCGGGCGCGGTGCCGGCTTGGCCGGCTGGCTGGCGTCGGCCGCGAGCAGCGCCTCGATCGGCGAGTTCGGGCCTTCGAGCTGCATCGCCAGCTTGGCGACCTCGGCGGCGATGTCGTTGATGCGCTCGCGCAGCAGCGCGTTCTCCATCCGCTCGGTCGCCCAGGAGCTTTCCGCCTGCTGCTGGATCGCGTTGATGTCGCGCTGGAGTCTGGCGCGCTCGTCACGCGCGCTGCGGAGCTGCTCCTCCAGCGCGGTCTTTTCCGCGCGCAGCGCTTCGAACGGGGCCGACGACTTGCCGCCGCTCAAGGCGGCGATCTCGACGCGCAGCTCCTTGATGATGCGCTCATTGCTCTCGTTGGCCTGGCGCAGCTGGTTGTTCTCATAGTCGCGCTCGGCGAGCAGCTTGCCTTGGGTGGCAAGGCGCCCCTCGAGGTCGGCGACGCGGCTCGACAGCATCTCGGCCTCCTTGACCTGCACGATGAGCTGGCGATCGAGCTCGGTGACACGCTGGCTCAGATTCTCGACGCGGCCCCGGGCATCCGCGAGTTCGCGCGAGGCGGTCTCGGATTCGGTCCGCTCCTGCGCCAGGCGCACTTGCGTCGCGGCAAACTCCTTTTCGGCATCGCCGACGCGGTTCTTCAATTCCTCGATCTGCGCGCGCACGGCGACCAGCTCGACCTGGCGGCTCTCCGCCATCATCGAGCGGTCCGACAATTCAGAGTTGATCTTTGCAAGCTCGGCCTGCTTGTCAGCCAGCGCAATCCCGGCGGCGCGCAGCGCCTCGGTCTTGGCGTTGAACTCCTCCTCAGTGGCGCGAAGCTGCTCCTTCACCGCCCTCTCGCGCGCCTCCAGCGCGAAGATCGTGGCGTTCTTCTCCCCTAACTCGATCTTCATGCGGTTGATGGCGTCGCTCTTCTTGCCGAGTTCGGCGAGCTGGCTCGTGGTCTTGTTCTTGAGCTGCTCGACGCTCATCTCGAGCCGCCGCGCCGACATGGCGAATTCGGCGCGGAGCTGGTCCTTGTCGGCCTGGATCTCGGCCATCGAGAGCGGGGTGGCGGCCTCGAGCCGGCGCGTGGTCAGGCGCACCGCGCGGTTGTGCACCAGCGGCACGATGGCAAGCCCGCACAGCATCGAGAGCAGGAAACCGATCGCCAGGTACATGATCGGTTCGACCATGGGCCAGAACTCCCAGAGCTAAGGAAAAATTTACCAACGACAATGGCATGGCGCGCCGGCAAAAAGCCAGCCCCGCTCTGTCGTTAACCTTGATCCGTACCCAGTTGGGAGAAGAGACCTAGAACGGGTTCCAGGTCGCATTCGGCGTGAATTTGAGATAGCCGATATTGGCTCCGAGCCGCAGGCCGAGGCCGGACCGGATCGGCACCAGCACGATGTTGTTGGCGGTGAGCGCCGTCATGCCGAAGCCGCCGATGATATAGGCCGAGCCGTCGAGGCCGGCGAAGCGCTGGTAGATCGCGTTGGTGGCGGGCAGGTTATAGACGAGCGTCATGGTGCGGGCGCCGTCGCCGCCCCAATCGAAGCCGAGCGAGGGGCCCTGCCAATAGACGCGCAGATCGCCGGCGTTCTTGGTGTAGAGCGTGCCTTCGCCGTAGCGCAGGCCGGCGACGAAAGCGCCGGAACCTTCCTCACCCAGAATGTAGCCGTTCGGCAGACCCCATTGGCTGACCGCTTTCTCGATGATCGAGGCGAGCCCGCGCGAGACGTTGCCGAAGAAGCGGTGGCCCGCAGTCACGAGCTCGTCCGGCCCATAGGTGTTGGGCGTCGGGGCGCGCTGCGGCGGCGGCAGGTTGGGCGGGGGCGCCTGCTGGGCGGAGGCCGGCACGATCCAGCCGATCATCGCGGCGAGCGCGAGCGCAGCAAGGCGTGATGCGAAAGTCATAAAAGAACCCCTGGTATCGAAACCGATCGCTTCCTTAACCTGACGCCAACAGGCACGGCTCTAGGTTACGCCGGATGTCCCCTCGACTCGGATGTTATCCGCAGCAACTATGACGGCACAACGGCAGGAAGATAGCCCTTTGCGCCCCGGAATTGCCTTGATCGGCCGCCGCGTTTGCCTCGTCTGCCTGCTGGCGGGCATTTGGATCATCTGCCCGAGGTTGCCCGCAGAGGCAGCCACCACCGAGCGGATCGTCGTCAACCGCTTCAGCGGCGTCGCCGTCGAGGGCTTCGATCCCGTCGCCTATTTCGTCGATGGCGCGGCTGTGCGAGGGACGGCGCAGTTCGAGGCGAACCTCTGGGGCGCGGTCTGGCGCTTTCGAAACGAGGGCAACCGGGCCTCCTTCCTGTCCCATCCCGAAATCTACGGACCACAATTCGGCGGCTATGATCCGGCCGATATCGCCCGCGGCGTCGTCGTCGCCGGCAATCCCCGCTTCTTCGCGATCGTGGCGCAGCGGCTCTATCTGTTCAGCCGGGAAGCCAATCGCGACGCCTTCGTCACCAACCCGGAGCGCTTTCTCTATGAGGTCGGCAAGCGCTGGCCCGCCCTCCAAGATGAGCTTGGCCAGTAACAAGGGGTCAGGAGCGATCTACCGCCTGCGGGTCGCCCCAGGCAATGAACTCCGGGATGATGAAGCCGCTGTCGCTGCGCTGGCCGAAGCGGAGCTCGCCGCCCTTGCCGTCGGTCACCCTGCCGCCGGCCGCGGTTACCACCGCCGCGCCGGCCCCGACGTCCCATTCCGAGGTCGGTCCGAAGCGGGGATAGATGTCGGCGCTGCCTTCCGCGATCCGGCCGAATTTCACGGCCGAGCCGACTGTCTTTCGAACGGCATTGGGTCTGGCATCGATGAACGCCTCGCTCCTCGGATCGCCGTGCGAGCGGCTCACCGCCGCGATCCAGGGCGCGCCCTGCGCCGGAAACTTGCGGGTGTGAATTGGCTCGGGCGCGCCGATGGTCGTGCCCTCGAAGCTCACGCGCTCGGCGCCGCGGCCGATGACGCCGCGCCAGAGCAGGCCGAGCGCGGGCGCGGAGACGATGCCGAGCAGCGGCACGCCTTCAGTCACCAGGGCGAGGTTGACGGTGAATTCGTCGCGGCCGGCAACGAATTCCTTGGTGCCGTCGAGCGGATCGATCAGGAAGAAGCTGCCCTGAAACGGCGGCGAGGCGAACTGGGTCCGTTCTTCCGACAGGGTCGGCACGTCGGCCGCAAGCTGCGCCAGTCCCTCCGCAATGATGCGGTCGGCGGCAAGGTCGGCCTCGGTGACTGGCGAGCCGTCCTGCTTGCCCTCGACCCGCATCGCCGCACGGTTGACGGCGAGGATCGCTTCGCCTGCCTTCACCACCAGTGCGGTGAGCGGCTCCATCAGGCCGGTTGCGGCCGCGCCGTCGATGATCCGCTTCACCTGGATGCCTCATTCATCGGCAATTTCGTCCTTCTCGACTGATTCGCCCCGATTGATTCGGTTGGGGCTTTATGGCCACTTCTCATCGATCGCAAGCTAGCTGCCGCGGCCATGCGAATGTTAGAACCCGCAGCATCCGTCAAGCATGCGTGATTCGCGGCTCCAGCGCCGTGCATTCCAGGAACCCTCCAGGACCCCATTATATGTCTGACGCCTCGTCGCCCGCGACCGCTACTGCTCCCGATATGCTCGAACTCGCAGCGCTGTTGTGCTCGCGGGTCTGCCACGATCTCATCAGCCCCGTCGGCGCCATCGTCAACGGGCTCGAAGTGCTCGACGACGATCCGAAGCCCGAGGACCGCGAGTTCGCGCTCGACCTCATTCGCAAGAGCGCCAAGACGGCCTCGGCCCGGCTCCAGTTCTGCCGCCTTGCCTTCGGCGCCGCCGGCTCCTCCGGCGCACAGATCGATCTCGGTGATGCCCAGACCATGGCGCGCGGCCATATCGAGGACGGCAAGTGCTCGATCACCTGGAATCTGCCGCGGCTGCTGCTGCCGAAGAATCGCGTCAAGCTCCTGCTCAACATGCTGGTGGTTGCCCAGCACACGATCCCGCGCGGCGGCATGCTGACGGTCGATCCGATCGGCGAGGGCGAGACGATGAGCTTCCGCATCACCGCGACGGGACACAATGCGCGCCTGCCGCAGAACATCTCCGAGCTCCTGAGCGGCGAGCGCGGGCCTGCCGCGGATGCGCATGCGATCCAGCCTTATTATACGCGGCTGTTGGCGCAGGCCTGCGGGCTCACCGTGAAGCTCGCGCCGGAAGGCGAAGCCATCACCGTTACCGCTTCGTAAACGCGCCCTTTCGCGCTCGGAATATTAATCCAAACTTGACGAGGCGCTTCGGCTTGTCCGGAGCGCCTTATCTCTTTGTTGGTTCCGTTCTTTTGCACATACTCAACCAATATTAAACGCTTTGCGGTGAAGCTGGCCCCATTCCGAAATGGCGCATCACGCCTCGTGCGCGCCCTTCCTGTATGAAGGCCTGTTTTTCATGGATGATCTGTTGCGGGAGTTTTTGACGGAGACCAGCGAGAGCTTGGACACCGTTGACAATCAATTGGTGAAGTTCGAGCAGGAGCCGAACAACGCCAAGATCCTGGATAACATCTTCCGCCTGGTCCACACCATCAAGGGCA
>NZ_JADPKU010000068.1:0-65843 GCF_023074095.1 Bradyrhizobium sp. 137 | reverse complement strand
TGCAGATAGTTGCGCTCAATCGTCCGGTCATAGCTGTTGTCGCGCATCGGATCGTCCTCCGCTGGAGCGATCCAATCAGCGAATTAGTGAACATGCACAATTGCGAGCGAAGCGAAGCAATCCAGGATCGTTCCGCGGAAAGAACCTGGATTGCTTCGTCGCTACGCTCTCGCAGTGACGGCGAGACCCTTCTATCCCTCCACATTCGCCTTGATCGCCGCCTCGAACCTGTCGACGAACTCGGCGAGCTCGTCGGCGCCGAGATCGCTGACGGCCCAGAAGTTCAGGCCGCGATTGCCCCAACGACGGCAGTTGAAGCCCTGCATGGTTTCGGTCTTTGGCGCGCGATATTCCGCGTTCGATGTCTGCGACACGAACAGGTTGATGACGTGCTGCCGGCGCCGGTAGACGACGGCGCCGATGGCGCGCGCATCGATATAGTCGAGCCGGCCGCCGACCAGCGTGAAACCCTGCGCGGTGAGGTCGATCACGGGCGGGGCGACGTCGAGCTTGCCGTTGAACCATGGCTTGACGGTGTGCTGGTCGGTGGAAAGCACGTCGGTAAGGTGACCGGCCTGAAGCGAGCGCAGATGCGCGGAGACGACCTCCGACAGGATACGCTGCTGGTCGTCCTGGCGCAGCACCACCGCGACGATGCCCGAAGCAGCAAGCGCGGAGACGGCTGAGCCCATTGCAAAGCCGCGCAGCACGGAGCGGCGGGTTGGTTGTTGGCGCTGCGGCTCGGGCAACGAGGCCTCGATCCGGCTGCGCAGGCTTGCGGGCGCGGTGTAGCGCAAACTGGCGTGGGCGAGCACGCGTTGCATGTCGCGCTGCGCGGCGAACTCCGCAGCGCAGTCCGGGCAGCTTGCGATGTGGGCTTCGACCTCGCGCGCATGGCCCGCATCGAGCTCATTGTCGAGCAGCGCGTGAAGCAGGTTCCTCGCTTCTTCGCAAGTCATCTTGAGTGCTCCTCTTCCACATTCCAGGCCGCGCGCAGCATGGCGCGGGCGCGGGCGAGGCGGGACATCACGGTACCGATGGGCGCGCCGACGACCTCGGCGATTTCACGGTAGGAAAGATTGTTGATCTCCCGCAGCACGAAGGTTTCCTTGAACGGTTCGGCGAGCGCGTCGATCAGCTTGCGGATCGCGCCGGCATCGCGGCTGCGCAGCACTTCGGTTTCCGGGCTTGCCTCGCTCTCCTGCCAGATTGGTGTCTGCTCGGCGGCGCCGGGCGTCTCCTCGATCGCGCTGTGGGAATGCGCGCGCCGCGCATATTCGGCGTTGCAGACGTTGCGCAGGATCGCGAACAGCCACGGCTTCATCGCCGGTCCATGATAGCTGTCAAAGTGCTTCAGCGCTCGCAGATAGCACTCCTGCACCGCGTCCTCGGCGTCGGAGGCATCGCGCAAGAGATAGCGCGCGAGCGTGTAGACGTCGTCGAGATAGGGCAGCGCCGCTTCGCGGAAGCGCAGCGCCTTCTGCAAATCGTCGGTGCCGGGCATCGCTCCTCGCTTTGCCTTTTGCTTTGCCACTTCTTTTGCCGTGATCGAATAGGTCTGAGCCCGGCCGGCGTGGGACAACCGGCCGGGCAAGACGTGGGTGCCTTGGTTGGAGACGTTACTCAACCTTGATCATCCCCGTCATGTGCGGATGCAACGAGCAAAAATATTTGTAGTCGCCCGCATTGGTGAAGGTGAACGAGAACCTGTCCTTGGTGTCCAGGGTCTTGGACCTGAACTTGCCGGCCGACACCACGGTGTGCGGGATGTCGTCCCGGTTGGTCCAGGTCACGGTGGTGCCGACCTTGATCGTGAGCTCGGCCGGCTGGAAAACGAAATTATCGATATGCACCTCCGTCTCGTCGGCACGGGCAGCTGTTGTGGGCAACAGGATGGCCGCGGCCAAAGCGAGACCGAAGTCGACACCGAAGTCGCGCCGATTGAGTGTCTTCATGATCAGCTTTTCTCTCAGCCCTGGAGCGGCGTGTCGATGATGGCGAGGCGCTGCTCGTTCTGCTTGAAGTTGATGCTGGCAACGCCGAGCATGGAGCGGAGCCTGGCGTTCTCGACCTTCATCGGTCCTGGTGAGGGAGCGGCCCCCGGCGCCGGCTGCGGGAAGGCGGTCGAGCGCGCAGTGTGGAAAGTGACGTTGCCCTCGACCTTCTGCATCACCTGGTGGATGTGGCCGTTGAGCACCGTGACCGAGCCGAACCCCTTGACGTATTCCAGCGCGCGGCCGCCGTCTTCGGTGCCCCAGCCCCATTCGGGATAGACGGTCCAGAGCGGGATGTGCGCGAACAGCACGACCGGAGTCGATTTTGACTTGCCGCGCAGATCGTCCTCGAGCCAGGCGAGCTGCTCGGCGCCGAGATTGCCGAGGCCGCCGGCCTTGAGGTCGACGACGTTGACGAGGCCGATGAAGTGCACGCCGCCGGCGTCGAACGAGTACCAGCCGCGACCCTTGGTGCCACGGCCGTAGCGTTCGCGATAGAGCTTCACCTCCTCGTCGATGATGTCGTGCTCGCCCGGCACGTAATGCACGTCGAGCTTGGTTTGCGAGATGATGCGCTCGGCATTGTCGAATTCGGCGGCCTTCGACAGATGCGTGATGTCGCCGGTGTGGATCATGAAGGACGGCTTGACCGGCATGGCGTTGATCTTGCCCACGGCTTCCTCCAGCGTGCCGAGCGCGTTGGGATTGGCCGGCTTGTCGAAGCCGACATGGCTGTCGCTGATCTGGAGGAAGGTCATGCCGGGCGCGGCCGCGGTAGCAGCTTGCGCACTATCGATGATGCCGAACGAGCGCGGCACGCCGCCGGTGATGGTCCAGAGCACCCCGGTGCCGGCCCAGGTCATGCATTCCAGCACCTTGCGGCGGCTGACACCGTCGTCCCCGTGATCGTGTCCGCTCATCGCGCATCTCCTCTCGCCCGGAATTGGGCTTCGGGAAGGTGATCGGGGAAGGAAGCGTCTTATTCCCGAATGCGATGACGATTTCGTGAGGGGGAAATTCTCGTGTCCCGGACGCAACGCAGCACCTCTTGGTGATGCGTTGCAGAGCCGGGACCCTGAAAGCCGCGCGGTGCGCCGTGAGATGGGCCCCGGCTCGGCGGCGCATCTGCGCCGCGTCCGGCACGAGACTTACTTTGAAAAATCTCTCACGGCTTGCACCACGGCCTGCGGCACTTCCTGCGCCACGCAATGCCCGGCATCATCGAAGACCAACGTACTGACGCGCGGAATCAGCGATACGGCGCGCGCCGACATTTCCTTGTAGATCGGCCCCGACTTCGCGGCGGTCGTGACGCGCACCGGGCAGTCGATCTCGGTGAGCGAGGTAAACGGATTGCCGCGGGCATCGCCAACGTAAACCTGCTCCATCGCCTCGTAGATCGGACACAGGATTGCCGACTCGATCTCCGGCGTGCAGCAGAGCTTTACCCGGCCGTCGTCGAGCGGCACGAAGCCGTGGCGCACGTAAGCCCAAAGCGACGTCTCGGTCCAATCCGCAAATGCCGGCGCCGCCCGGTAGCGCGCGAAGACGGCCGCAGCGTTCTCGAATTCGGCCCGTCGCCGCAGCGTGCCGTGCACGCGGGAAAGGGATTCGTCGCTCAATGCGCCGGAGCGCGCCGCGCGCGGGTCCATCACGGTCGGCTCCATCACGAACAGGCGCGTGAAGCATCCGGGACGAAGTTTTGCCGCGAGGAGTAGGTCGGTTGCACCAGCACTGTGGCCGATGCCATAGACGTCGCGCAGCTCGAGTGTCTCGATCACCCGGCTCACGTCATCGGCGTAATCCAGGAAGTGATAGGCGCCGGGCTTGTGGCTGGCGCCATGGCCGCGGCGGTCGAGCGCATAGACGGTGTAGGTCGATGCAAGCTCGCGCGCGACCTCGTCCCAGACGTCAGCGACGAAGCCAGTGCCATGCAGGAGCAGGGCAGGTGGTTTCCCGCTCTCGCCCCATTGCAACATGGCGATCTGCGCGTCGGCTGGGCCGATTGAAAAGCGGTACGAATTGATCATGGTGGCCGGATGCTACTTCGCATCCTCCAAAATCATCGCCGCACCTTTCTCCGCGATCATCGCGGTCGGCGTGTTGGTGTTGCCCGAGGTGATGGTCGGCATGATCGAGGCATCGACGATGCGAAGACCGCCGAGGCCGTAGAAGCGCAGGCGTTCGTCGACCACCGCCATCGGATCGTTCGCCGCGCCCATCTTCGCGGTGCCGACGGGATGGAAGATGGTGGTGCCGATGTCGCCGGCAGCCTTCGCAAGCGAGGCATCGTCGTCGCCGACGGTGGGGCCGGGCAGATATTCGATCGGGCGGTATTTTGCCAGCGCCTTCTGCTGCATCAGGCGTCGCGTGGTGCGGATGGCGTCGGCGCCGACCTGGCGATCGTCGTCGGTCGACAGGTAATTCGGCGCAATGATCGGCTTCTCTTCAGGCGTTGCCGAGCGCAGCCGCACGGTGCCGCGAGAGGTCGGTTGGAGATTGCACGCGCTCACCGTGATCGCGGGGAAGCGGTGCAGGGGATCGCCGAACTTGTCGAGCGACAGCGGCTGCACGTGAAACTGGATGTTGGCGCGTGCGCGCGTCGCATCGGAGCGCGTGAAAATGCCGAGCTGCGATGGCGCCATGGTCAGCGGCCCGCGGCGGCGGAAGGCGTAGTCGAGCCCCATCAGGCCGCGGCGAAACAGGTTGTAATAGGTCTCGTTCAGCGTGCGCACCCCTTCGACCTTGTAGATCGCGCGCTGCTGGAGATGATCCTGCAAGTTGCGCCCGA
The DNA here is from genome assembly GCF_023074095.1 of Bradyrhizobium sp. 137. Lineage (NCBI taxonomy): Bacteria > Pseudomonadati > Pseudomonadota > Alphaproteobacteria > Hyphomicrobiales > Nitrobacteraceae > Bradyrhizobium > Bradyrhizobium sp. 137. The sequence goes on along the minus strand of NZ_JADPKU010000068.1, from coordinate 61,058 downwards.
CGCCGGGCCGGTCCACGACGATGTCGATGCCGAGCGGCGAAAGCCAGTCGGCGGGGCCGATGCCGGAGCGATGCAGCACCTGCACCGAGCCGATCGAACCGGCCGAGAGGATCACCTCGCGCTTGGCGCGCGCCTCGATGATCTCGCCATTCTGGATGAAGCGCACGCCGACGGCGCGGCCCTGCTCGATGACCAGGCGGTCGACCAGCACATGCTTTTCCAGCCGCAGATTGGGACGGTTCAGCGCGGGCTTGAGGAAGCCGCGCGCCGACGACCAGCGCCGGCCGCGCTTCTGGTTGACGTGGAAATAGCTGGTGCCTTCGTTGTCCCCGGTGTTGAAGTCCGGGATGCGCTTGATGCCCATCTCCTCGGCGGCGTCCCCAACGGCGTCGAGAATGTCCCACGACAGTCGCGGCGCCTCGATGCGCCAGCCGCCTCCTGTGCCATGATGCTCGCTCGGCCCAAGGAAATGATCCTCCAGCCGTTTGAACAGCGGCAGCACGTCGCCATAGCCCCAGCCGGTCAGCCCGAGCTGGCGCCAATGGTCGTAGTCGGCAGCCTGTCCGCGCATGGAGATCATGGCGTTGATCGCCGAGCAGCCGCCGATCACCTTGCCGCGGGGATAGGCGAGCGCGCGGCCGTTCAAGCCCGGCTCGGCTTCAGTCTTGAACATCCAGTCCGAGCGCGGATTGCCGATCGCGAAGAGATAGCCGACCGGGATGTGGAACCAGATCCAATTGTCGTCGCCGCCGGCTTCGAGGATGAGGACGCGGTTGTTGCGATCGGCCGACAGCCGGTTCGCGACGATACATCCCGCGGTGCCGGCTCCGACGATAATGTAGTCAAACTCACCTTCGAGCCGTCTTGGCATTCTGCGTCCATCCCAACAGGCGTCATGCCAGGGCTTGTCCCGGCCATCCACGCGCTTTCTGTCGTAATAGTCGGACGTAGATGGCCAAGACAAGCTGGCTAAAAGCCCGGCCATGACGAAAGGACAGGTTACCTTCGATCCGCCGGAGTTAGGTGGACCGGCGCTTGCATGGTAGGACAATCCTGTGTTCCCAAAAAAGCTTGAGATCCTCCATGCCTATCGTGAACCGCGTCGCCGACCTCCAACCGGATATTCAGGCCTGGCGCCGGGACATCCATCAGCATCCGGAGCTGCTGTACGAGGTTCACCGCACCGCAGCATTTATCGCTGACCGCCTGCGCGAGTTCGGCTGCGATGAGGTCGTGACTGGCCTCGGCCAGACCGGCGTGGTCGGCGTCATCAAAGGCAGCAAGCCGGCCGGCGACGGGCTCAAGGTGATCGGTCTGCGCGCCGACATGGACGCGCTCCCGGTCGAGGAGCAGACCAACCTGCCTTACGCCTCGAAGAACCCGGGCAAGATGCACGCCTGCGGCCATGACGGCCACACCGCGATGCTGCTGGGTGCGGCGCGCTACCTGGCCGAGACCCGCAACTTCGCCGGCGATGCCGTGGTGATCTTCCAGCCCGCCGAGGAGGGCGGCGCCGGCGGCGAGGCCATGGTCAAGGATGGCCTTATGGAGCGTTTCGGCATCGAGCAGGTCTATGGCATGCACAACGGCCCGGGCATCCCGATCGGCTCGTTTGCGATCCGGCCGGGACCGATCATGGCGGCGACCGACGAGGTCGACATTCTGATCGAGGGCGTCGGCGGCCATGCCGCGCGTCCGCACAAATGCGTGGACTCCGTGCTGGTCGGTGCACAGGTGATCACTGCCCTGCAATCGATCCTTGCGCGCAGCGTCGATCCCCTGGAATCGGCTGTGATCTCGATCTGCGAGTTCCACGCCGGCAATGCCCGCAACGTCATTCCGCAGACGGCGACGCTGAGGGGCACTATCCGCACGCTGTCGCCGGAGGTGCGCCAGCTGGTCGAGAAGCGCGTCCGCGAAGTTGTGGCCGGCGTGGCGCAGATCACCGGCGCCAAGATCGATCTGCGCTACAAGCGCAATTATCCGGTGGTGAACAACCACGCTGCGGAGACCGAGGTGGCAAGGCGCATCGCCAAGCAGGTCGCAGGGGACGCCAACGTGCACGAGATGCCGCCGCTGATGGGCGGCGAGGATTTTGCCTATATGCTGGAAGCGCGGCCTGGAGCGTTCATCTTCTGCGGCAACGGCGACAGCGCCGGCCTGCATCACCCCGCCTACAATTTCAACGACGAGGCGATCGTCTTCGGTACGTCCTACTGGGTCAAGCTGGTCGAGGAACAGCTGGCGGCGTCTTAAGGCTTCTGAGTCGTCATTCCGGGATGGTCCGCAGGATCAGACCTGGAATCTCGAGATCCCGGGTTCGGCTCTTCGAGCCGCCCCGGAATGACAATCTTAAATGCAAATGGCCGGGCTAAGGCCCGGCCATCCGCATTTATGAAGTGTCGTTCTTCTCAGAACATCCGCGAGAAGATCACGTAGAGCGTGGCCGACAACATGATCGCGCAGGGCAGCGTCAGCACCCAGGCCATCAGCAGATTGCGGATGGTCGACCATTGCAGGCCCGAGCCGTTGGCCGCCATGGTGCCGGCGACGCCGGACGACAGCACGTGAGTGGTCGAGACGGGCAGGCCGAACACGTCGGCCGCGCCGATCGTGGCGGCGGCCACGAGCTCGGCCGAGGCTCCCTGCGCATAGGTGAGATGGCTTTTGCCGATCTTCTCGCCGACGGTGATAACGATGCGCTTCCAGCCGATCATGGTGCCGAGGCCGAGCGCGATGGCGACTGCGATCTTCACCCAGGTCGGGATGAACTTGGTCGCGGCGTCGAGCGAGCCCTTGTAGGTGTTGAGCACCGCGATCTCGTCCTTGTTGAGATCGTTCGCCTTATCCTTCATCAGGAAGCGGATCGCTTCCGAGGTCAGGTACATGTCGTTGCGGGTGTTGCCGACGGCTTCGGCGGGTACCTTGCTCAACGTGCCGTATCGAGCGACCTGATCGCCAACGTCCTTCACCAGCAGGGCGAGCGAGGGATAGGTACCATCGTTGAGCTCGTGCAGGGCGATGTATTGCGTCACCGCCGGGCGAGGATCGCCGATGATGCTGTGGCCGGCGCCTTTCGCCGAGATCACCTTGGAGGCAGCCTCGGAGGCCTTCTGGAACTGGGCGACCTGAGATTCCGGCAGCGCCCGGTTGAGGGCGTAAGCCGTCGGCACGGTGCCGATCAGGATCAGCATGATCAGGCCCATGCCCTTCTGGCCGTCATTGGAGCCGTGGGCGAAGCTGACGCCGGTGCAGGTCAGGATCAGCAGGCCCCGGATCCAGAGTGGCGGCGCCTTGTTGCCCTCAGGTGCCGCGTACAGAGACGGATTGCGCACGATGAACTTGAGCAGCAGCAACAGCACGGCGGCACAGATGAAGCCGAACAGCGGCGACAGCAGCAGCGCGTAACCGATCTCGGTCGCCTTGCTCCAGTCCACGCCGGAGATGCCGTCGCGGCCGCGCATGACGGCGTTGGCGACCCCGACGCCGATGATCGAGCCGATCAGCGTGTGCGAGGACGAGGCGGGCAGGCCGAAGAACCAGGTGCCGAGATTCCAGAGGATCGCGGCGATCAGAAGCGCGAACACCATGGCGAAACCGGCGCTGGAGCCGACCTGGAGGATCAGCTCGACCGGCAGCAGCGAGACGATGCCGAACGCGACCGCGCCGGAGGACAAGAGCACGCCGAGGAAGTTGAAGAAGCCCGACCACATCACCGCGACTTCGGCCGGCAGCGAATGGGTGTAGATCACGGTGGCCACCGCATTGGCGGTGTCGTGGAAGCCGTTGACGAACTCGAAGCCGAGCGCGATGAGGAGCGCGACGAATAGGAGGATGTAGGGCAGGTAGGTCGTCACCCGCGTGCCGGTCGCGTTGATGTCGACATAGATGCTGTAGGCGACGAACAGCGCGCCCGCGGCGAGGATGCCGAAGAACAGGATCAGCGTCAGCGGATTGAAGCCCTTGTCGAGATTTGGCCGCGACGCCTGCTGGACGGGCGCGCGATCTGTTACGGCGCGGTCGAATGCTACATCGGTCATCTCTGGACGCCCCTTAACCTTCAGGTAAGGGTATTGTCCGCGATGGATTTGAAGGCTGGATGACAACCAAGGCGTGAAAGCCGCCTTCCTGCCAGTATTTAAGCAGCCCGTGCAGCCTTCTTCTGCAAGCCGGCCGCGATCTTCAAATCTTCGACAAAGCGCTGATATTCCAGCACCTTGGCCTCGGGATCGGGCAGCCGCAGCAGATAAGACGGATGCACCGTCACCAAAGCCTTGCGCCCGTCGGGAAGGTCGATCAACCGGCCTCGGTTTTTGCCGATGGGCGTGATCTTGCCGAACACGCTTTGCGCGGCGGTGGCGCCCATCGCGACGACGAGATCGGGCTGAACGGCCGCCAGCTCCCGCTCATACCATTGCCGGCACGCCCGGATCTCCGGCGTATTCGGCTTCTGGTGCAGGCGGATCTTGCCGCGCGGCACGAATTTGAAGTGCTTGACGGCATTGGTGACATAGACCTTCTTGCGATCGACGCCGGCTTCCTCGAGCGCGCGATCGAGCATCTGGCCGGCCGGGCCGACAAAGGGATGGCCGGCGAGGTCTTCCTTGTCGCCGGGCTGCTCGCCGACCAGCATGATGTTGGCGGACTTCGGGCCCTCGCCGAACACCGTCTGGGTCGCGTCCTTGTAGAGATGGCAGGCGCGGCAATGCGCGGCCTCCTCGCGAAGCGCGTCGAGATCGTCGGTTGTGGTTTTGCGTTTCATCGGAGCCTCCGGCCGCTTCTGAGGCTTGTGCGGATCGGTTGCGGCATTGGCGATCATGGCGCCGGTCATGCGCTCGGCGTCCTCGATCAAGGGCTTAATGATCGAAGCCTCGGGCAGGTTCCTCCAGTATTTTTTCGGCATCTCGGCCTGCATCGGCTTCACCTTGAGCCGGGCCGGATTGAAGATGCTGGCATAATAGCGCCGCCAGGTTTCCTCCAGACGGTCTTCGCCGGGCGCCTCGCTCTTGCTGACGCCCGGCGTGAACGAGAGTGCGTGGCCATCCCAATGCGCGCAGAGGTCGGGCGTCAGGATCGACCAGGGCATGTCGGCAAAGCGCTTGGCGAAAAATGGCGCGGCGAGCTCGACGATGTGATGTTCCGGCTCGAACCAGGCGACGTAATGCGCCTGGCGTTCCCTGCCGATTTCGCGGAAGCGCACGAAGGCATGCATCTTGTGCTCGTCGCGGTAGACTGCCTTCGCCATGGCCGTGACTTGCGCGACATCGGGATCGGTTGCGACCTCGATGAGATCGTGATTGTCCTTCAGCCGAAATAGCAGGCGATAGAGGATCGCAAAGCGTTCGCGGTCGCGGTGCAGGATTGCCGCTTTGGCGAGCTCGACGAATTTCGCGGAGACGTTGAAGGTGCTATCGCTGCCCTCCGGCAGCAGAGACGGCGAGGGCGGCGCGAACAGCTCCGCTTCGCCTCCCTGCACGGCCCAGGTGACATCGGCTGGCCTGACGCGGTGAAGCACGAGGCTACGTGCGGCTTTGCGCCAGCCTTCGAAATCGGTTTCATGATCGAGAGTGATGAATTGCATCAGAAGCCAAATCCCAGTTGCGTCGCCTTTGGCTTGAACCGCTCGATCAGCCGCGCCTCGTCGAGACAATGCGGTGAGGGGCGGTGATCGCTGAGGACGATGAACGGCAGCGCCTTGTGCCGGGGCACGTGCAGCCGCGCGAGATCGGCGAGGCGGATCATTGTCGTGCGCCGCGTCGCGATGATGCGTTCGACTGCTTTGGTGCCGAAGCCCGGCACGCGCAGCAATTCCTCGCGGCTGGCGCGGTTGACATCGAGCGGAAAGCGGTCGCGGTGGCGCAGTGCCCAGGCGAGCTTTGGATCGATGTCGAGCGGCAGCATCGCGCTGTCGTCGACGATCTCGCCGACGTCGAAGCCGTAGAACCGCATCAGCCAGTCGGCCTGATAGAGGCGGTGCTCGCGCAGCAAGGGCGGCGCGCGCAAGGGCAGGGCGCGGCTGGCGTCGGGGATCGGGCTGAACGCGGAATAATAGACGCGGCGCAGGCGGTAGGCGCCGTAGAGATTGGCGCTGGTGTGGAGAATGGTGTGATCGGAGGCCGTGTCGGCGCCGACGATCATCTGCGTGCTTTGCCCAGCCGGCGCAAAGCGCTGCGGCTTGGCCTTCGTTTTCGCGCTGCGGCCTTCCTCGGCTTCATCGAGCTTGAGCCGCAGCCGGCCCATGGTGCGGCGGATCGCGCGCACGTCCTTCTCCGGCGCGAATTGCTTGAGGCTCGTCTCCTGCGGCATCTCGATGTTGATGGAGAGACGGTCGGCATATTGGCCGGCTGCTGCGATCAGCGCATCGTCGGCTTCGGGAATCGTCTTGAGGTGGATGTAGCCGCGGAAGTGATGCTCCTCGCGCAGTTTTCGCGCGACGCTGACCACTTGCTCCATGGTGTAATCGGGACTGCGGATGATGCCGGAGGAGAGAAACAGGCCCTCGATGTAATTGCGCCGGTAGAAGTCGAGCGTCAGCTTGACGACCTCGTCGATGGTGAAGCGGGCGCGCGGCACGTTGGAGGAGGCGCGGTTGACGCAATAGAGGCAATCGTAATTGCAGGCATTGGTCAGCAGCACCTTGAGCAGGGAGATGCAGCGTCCATCCGGCGCGTAAGAATGGCAGATGCCCATGCCCGGCGCGGTCGAGCCCATGCCCTTGCCGTCGCTGGAATCCCGCTTCTCGGTGCCGCTGGAGGCGCAGGATGCGTCGTACTTGGCAGCATCCGCCAGGATTTCCAGCTTGCGTTGTACGTCCATGTTTGAATCTCTTTGATTCCACTCATGAATCCTAAAGCGCGCCAATTCGATTGACTCCCAGGGCGGCGTTAGCTTTATATTAGAACATATCATGAACAAATGAGCCAGCCGCTGGTTCTCTTTTTGAGAGCCACCGGCAATCACCCCTGAAGGAGCGGCGAGCATGAGCGGCGCACGCAGAAGCGCGCTTGCGACCTTGCGCAGCCAGATCGAGCGCATCGAGACGGCGGAGGTCGTGCATCAGCGCGATCGCGTCGCGCTCGGCCACAGCGAGGCGGACAGCGCGCTGAAGGGCGGGCTCGCACGTGCGGCGATCCATGAGGTGTTTTGTGAGGGCCGGCAGGGGACGGCCGCAACGGGCTTTGTCATGGGGCTTGCGGGCCGCGTTTCGGCGCGCCGGCCGCTGCTGTGGGTGCGGCAGGATTTTTCGGAAATCGAAACCGGCGCGCTGTCGATGAGCGGGCTCGCCGAGTTCGGTCTCGATCCGCGCCGCGTGGTGATGGTGCGCGCCGCTGATGTCGAGAGCGCACTGCGCAGCTCAGCCGACGCGCTTGCCTGCGATGCGCTGGGGGCCTTGGTGCTCGAGCTCTGGGGCGAGACCAGGCAGTTCGATCTCGTGGCGAGCCGCAAGCTGACGCTGGCCGCGCAAGCTTCCGGTGTCACCGGGCTCTTGCTGCGCATGGCGGCGCAGCCGCTGCCCTCGACCGCGGAAACACGATGGATGCTGCGCGCAGCGCATTCACCGCCGGGCCCGGTGTCGAGTGCCTGGGGCGCGCCGCGCTTCGATGCCGAGCTCTTGCGCAATCGTCATGGCCCATGTGGCCGGTGGACCATGGAATGGAAATGTGATGAGTGCCAGTTCAGTGAGCCGTCGACGTATTCTCAGCCTGTGGCTGCCACGCCTGCCCATCGACCGGATTCAGCGGTTCTTTGGGAACGTCGGACTGCATAAGAGCAATGATCCAAGCATCGTCGTCATCAAGGACAACAATGCGCTGGTGATCCATGCGCTCGACGAGGCCGCCGAGCGCCTCGGCCTGTATATAGGTCAGCCCTTGGCCAATGCGCGGGCGATGTGTCCGGACCTGAAAGTGTTCGACGCCGATATTGTGGCCGATGCGAAGACGCTGAGCGATGTCGCGGACTGGTGCGACCGCTTCACGCCGCTGGTGGCGCTCGATCCGCCGCACGGCCTGTTTCTGGACATCACCGGCTGCGCGCATCTATTCGGTGGTGAGGCCGCGTTGTTACGGACGTTGGTTCGCGCATTGGCCCGGCAGGGGTTTGCCATCAGCGCGGCGATCGCCGGCACCTCGATCTGCGCACGCACGCTGACGCGGCAGGCCACGGGCACCATCGTGGCCGATGGCGAGGAGGCGGAGGCGATCAGCCGATTTCCGATTTCCGCGCTCGGTGCAGGTGAAGTCATCACCACAGGCTTGCGTCGCGCCGGTTTGAAGACCATCGGCGACGTCGCCTCGCGCTCGCCGAGCGAGATCACGGCGCGGTTCGGCGCCCGGTTCTCCACGCTGCTGGCGCATGCGCTGGGGCAGGGCGATGCGCCGATCAACCCGCGAAAACCGCTGCCCGACTACATCGTGGAAAAACGTTTCGCCGAGCCGATCGCGACCGACACCATGATCGCGATGACGCTGTCGCGGCTTGCCGACACGTTGATCGCATCCATGGAGAAGCAGGGCAAGGGCGCGCGACGCCTGGAAGCCGCGTTCTTCCGCACCGACGGCGTGGTGCGCGCGATTACGGTCGAGACCGGGCGTCCGGTGACGCGCAGCGCGGTCATCGACCGGCTGTTTCGCGAGCGTCTCGATGCGCTCGCCGATCCGCTCGATCCTGGCTTCGGCTTCGACATGGTGCGGCTGTCGGCGAACCGTACAGAAATCGTGGTGCAGGAGCAGCGCGATCTCGATGCCCATGCCCACGACAATGACGAAATCGCCGCACTGATCGACCGCATTGCCGCGCGCATCGGCGGCAAGCGTGTCGTCGTGCACCTGCCGCAGGACACCCATATCCCTGAATGCGCGGTTGTAGCCGCGCCGGCGCAGCATCATCTCGCCGCCGCCATGCAGGCGGAATGGCCTGCGCGGGCCGAGAACGAGCCGCCGCTGCGTCCCTTGCGGCTGTTCGACAAGCCGGAGCCGATCAAGGTGCCATTTGCGACCGTGCCGGACGGCCCGCCGCATCAATTCACCTGGCGCCGCGCGCTGCATGCGGTGGTGCGGGTGGAAGGGCCCGAGCGCATCGCGATGGAATGGTGGCGGCAGGACGGCAAGCAGCTCACGCGGGACTATTTCCGCATCGAGGATGCCGAAGGCCTGCGCTTCTGGATCTTTCGCGACGGTCTTTATGAGGGGGAGGTGTTCGACGACGACGGCAAACCCGCTTCTCCCGGCTGGTATGTGCACGGTCTCTTCGCATGAATACGCCTGCCTATGCCGAGATCGGCATCACCACCAATTTTTCCTTCCTGCGCGGCGGCTCGGATCCGCGCGCCTATGTGCATCAGGCCAGCATCCTCGGCATTCCCGCGATCGGCATCGCCGATCACAACACGCTGGCCGGCGTGGTGCGCGCCTACAAGGAGCTCGACAATGCCGAGGTGCTGCACAAGCCGAAACTCCTGATCGGTGCGCGCATCGTCTTCATCGACGGCACGCCGGACATTCTGGTCTATCCGCGTGACCGCGGGGCCTATGGTCGGCTGTGCCAGCTTCTCACCAAGGGCAAGCGCGGCGACGACATCACGCGGATCGAGAAGGGCGAGTGTCGTCTCACCTTCGCCGACCTCATCGAGTTTTCAGAAGGCCAGCTCCTGGTCCTGACGCTGCCGCATCGTTTCGAACCCGCACAGGCGCTGGATGTTCTTGCAAAACTCAAGGACAGCCGCGCCGAGGGCGTGTGGCTGGCGGCGAGCCTGATCTATCGCGGCGACGACCGGCGCCGGCTGGCGCGGCTCGATGATCTCGCGGCAAAAGCAAGAGTGCCGTTGCTCGCGACCAACGAGGTGCTCTATCATCATCCCGCGCGCCGTCCTCTCCAGGACGTGCTGACCTGCATCCGGGAAAAGACCACGATCGAAGCGGTCGGACGGAAGCTGGAAGCCAATGCCGAGCGGTTCTTGAAGGCGCCGCAGGAGATGTCGCGGCTGTTCCGCGATTTCCCCGAGGCGATCGCGGAGACCATGCGCTTTGCCGATGCAATCGACTTCTCGCTCGATCAGCTCAAATACCAATATCCGGACGAGCCGGTGCCGCCGGGCAAGACCGCGCAAGGTCATCTTGAGGATCTGACCTGGGCCGGTGTCGACAAATATTTCGGCGGCATCACCAAAATCGACGAGAAACTGTACGCTACGCTGAAGAAAGAGCTCACGCTGATTGCCGAGCTGAGATACGCGCATTACTTCCTCACCGTGCACGACATCGTGCGCTACGCGCGCAGCCAGAATATCCTGTGCCAGGGGCGGGGATCGGCGGCGAACTCGGCCGTGTGCTACGTGCTTGGCATCACCTCGGTCGATCCGACCAAGGTCGATCTGTTGTTCGAGCGCTTCATCTCCAAGGAGCGGCTGGAGCCGCCCGATATCGATGTCGATTTCGAGCATTCGCGGCGCGAGGAGGTGATGCAATATGTCTATCGTCGCTACGGCCGCCACCGCGCCGCGATCATCGCCACCGTCATCCATTATCGCCCGCGCAGTGCCATTCGCGACGTGGGCAAGGCGCTGGGCCTGACCGAAGATGTCACTGCCGCGCTCGCCGACACCGTCTGGGGAAGCTGGGGCAAGGGTCTTAACGACATGCAAGTCAGGCAGGCCGGGCTCGATCCCAACAATCCCATGATCAACCTCGCGGTCGAGCTCGCAACCGAACTGATCGAATTCCCGCGCCATCTCTCCCAGCATGTGGGCGGTTATGTGCTGACGCAGGACCGGCTCGACACCTATGTGCCGATCGGCAACGCCGCGATGGACGATCGCACCTTCATCGAATGGGACAAGGACGACGTCGACGCGCTCAGCATGATGAAGGTCGACGTGCTGGCGCTGGGCATGCTGACCTGTATCCGCAAGTGTTTTGATTTGATCGCGGAGCATAAGGGCGAGCGCTGGGTGCTGGCGAGCGTCCCGCAGGACGACCCCAAAGTCTATGACATGCTTTGCGACGGGGAATCGCTCGGCGTGTTCCAGGTCGAAAGCCGCGCACAGATGAACATGCTGCCGCGGTTGAAGCCGCGGACGTTCTATGATCTCGTCATCGAAGTCGCGATCGTACGTCCGGGCCCGATCCAGGGCGATATGGTGCATCCTTACTTACGGCGGCGGAACGGCCTGGAAAAAGTGAGCTATCCCTCGCCATCGCCCGAGCATGGTCCCGCGGACGAGCTCTACAAGGTTCTGCATAAGACCAAGGGCGTCCCGCTGTTCCAAGAACAGGCGATGCGCATCGCGATCGAGGCGGCAAAATTCACCTCCGAGGAGGCCAATGGCCTGCGCCGCTCGATGGCGACCTTCCGCAATATCGGCACCATCGGCAAATACGAGGACAAGCTGATCGGCAACATGGTCGCGCGCGGCTACGATCCCGACTTTGCCCGAAGCTGCTTTGATCAGATCAAGGGTTTTGGCTCTTACGGCTTTCCGGAGAGCCATGCCGCGAGCTTTGCGCAGCTCGTCTACATTTCTTCATGGCTGAAGCATTACCACCCCGACGCCTTCTGCTGCGGCCTCTTGAACTCGCAGCCGATGGGCTTTTATGCCCCGGCGCAGATCGTCGGGGATGCTCGCAAGAACGGCGTCGAGGTGCGCGACATCGACGTGTCCTACAGTTTTGCGCAGAACACGTTGGAGCAGGGGAGAGGCAAATACTGCGCCGTGCGCCTCGGCTTCCGCCAGATCGACGGCTTTCACTGGTTGGACGAGGATGAGGAGAGGCTAAAGTGCTCTCAGTCGTCATTCCCCATTGCGCAATTGCGCAATGGGGACGCGCCACTTGGCGCGAGCCCGGAAGCCGTCGGGCCGCATACGCCTGACGTAATGGATTCCGGGCTCGACGCCGCCGCATCGCGCCGGAATGACAGGAGAGAGGACTGGGCCGACCGCATCGTCGCCGCCCGCAACCGCCGTCCCTTCACCTCGCTCGAAGATTTTGCGCGCGACACCGGCCTGCCCAAGCGCGCGCTGATCCTGCTGGCGGATGCCGATGCGTTCCGCTCGCTCGGGCTCGACCGCCGCGAGGCGCTATGGCAGGTGCGGCGGCTGCCCGACGACGTGCCGCTGCCGCTGTTCGAGGCGGCCACCGCGCGCGAGCAGCCGGACGAGCACGCAAGGCCGCTGCCAGTGATGCCGCGCGCCGAGCAAGTGGTCGCCGACTATCAGACCATCCGCCTGTCGCTGAAGGGCCACCCGATGGAATTCCTCCGCGAGATGTTCTCGCGCGAGCGCGTCATCGCCTGCAAGGATGTCAGCCATGAGAACGAGCGGCGCCGCGTCCGCTGCGCCGGCGTGGTCTTGGTGCGGCAGCGGCCGGGCAGCGCCAGCGGCGTCGTGTTCATGACGCTAGAGGACGAAACCGGCATCGCCAATGTCGTGGTGTGGCCCAAGATCATGGAGCAATACCGCAAGGAGGTGATGGGCGCGCGCCTCATCCTGGTTGAAGGCTACATCCAGAGCAGCCCTGAAAAGGTGACGCATCTCATCGCTCAGCGCATGATCGACCGCTCGCACGATCTGATAGGTCTCGCCAACGATGCCTTAAGCCGCAAGCATCCGGTGCCGGCAGGCACCGCCCTGGTCGAGCCGCTCAACGACGATCCCCGTGCTCACGCGGATAGCCCGGCGCAGAAAATCCGCCACCCCCGCAACGTCCGCACCCTGCCGCCATCGCGGGATTTTCATTGAGATGTGACGCGAGATGCCGCCACACGCTTACTGCCGTCGGGTGGCAAAGGCGCGTAAGCGCCGTGCCCACCTTCCAGCGGCTGTCGCGAAAGCGGTGGGCACGCTTCGCTTTGCCCTCCCTACGAGTTCTTCGATGATGATGCCGTGCCCTAAAAATTCACTCGGTTCGAAATCGCGCCGTCCACGACGAGATTGGACCCAGTGGTGAACCCTGACACCGGGCTTGCCAGAAACACCGCGGCGCTCGCGATCTCCTGCGGCGTCGCCATGCGGCCGGTCGGGTTGCGGCTCATCGCATCCTTGTAGCGCTCCGGCATGTTCTGCTCGATCATCTCCCAGACGCCGCCCTTGAAATAGACCGTGCCGGGCGAGACCACGTTGACCCGGATCTTCTTCTTGGCATATTGCCGCGCTAGTCCCTTGGCCATGTGGATCAGCGCCGCCTTGATCGGGCCGTAGGAGCTGGCGGTGTCCGCTTGCGCCGCGGAGATCGACGAGATGATGACGAAGGCGGCGTCGCCACTGCTGGCGCCGCCTGTCTCCAGGAACGGTCGCGCGGCATCGAAGGCATGCACCGCACCGAGCACGTCGAGCCGGAAATTCTGCTCCCAGGACGCGGGGTCGTGCCCTTGCGCCATCGCGCCGGCATTGGAGAACAGCATGTCGATGCCGCCGAGCTCCTTTGCGGCATTCTCGATCCAGGCTTTCAGCGCCGCGCCGTCGGTGACATCGACTGGACTGCCGGTCGCACGGATTCCGCTCGCCTTCAGCTCGGCCACGGTGGCCGCAACCTGATCGGCGTTGCGCGCGCAGATAGCGACATTGGCGCCTTCACCGGCAAGTGTCGCCGCGATCGCCCGCCCGATGCCGCGCGTGCCGCCGAGCACGATGGAGTTCTTTCCTTTGAGACCGAGATCCATTGTCTGGTTTTCCTTGTTGTTGGTGCCGGGAGTGTAGCTCTTTTGGGAGATATGCTGAACTCTCCAATTCGTCACTGCGAGCGCAGCGAAGCAATCCAAAAATGCATCCGCGGAAGCACTCTGGATTGCTTCGTCGCAAGGGCTCCTCGCAATGACGCGGAGAGAGGCGGGGCCCATTCACTCCAGCGCCGCTCCCACCGGCGGGCCGCCGGGCGGGCGGTGCAGGAAGGTCAGCGAGACGTAGGCGCCGACCCAGGAGCCGATCGCGGCGAACGCGACGTAGAAGGCGTTCTCGGTGTAGCTGATCACGGCGTAAGACGAGAGCAGGTACCAGATCGCGCTCCAGGTCGCGGCGGGCACGCGCTTGCGCGCGACCACGGCCGAGGTGAACATCACGTAGACCGCGTCCGTCGCCGCCGTCGCGACGAACACGGCACCCGCGGTGAGGGGATCGACGGCGGCCATTGCAATCCTTTCTGTGATCATGACATGGTCGCGAAAAGTACAGCAAACGAGCAGGGAGAGAAGCGGCCATGCAAAGCCCGGCCGATATTCTCAAGAGCATCTGGACCTCCGCAGGCGGCGAGGCCGCCGCGCTCGACCGCGTGCAGCTGACCGGTGAGGAGCCGCAGATCCCATCCTCCTTTCGCGTCGCCGTCGCCGGCCAGACGACGATCGCCGCCGCCGGCCTCGCCGCCGCGGAGATCTGGCGACTGCGCAGCGGTGAGGCGCAGGACGTCTCCGTCGACATGCGTCATGCGGTCGTCGAATGCCGATCCGAGCGCTATTTGCGCGTGGACGACAAGCCGCCGCCCCCGGCCTGGGACGCCATCGCCGGCGTCTACAGAACCGGCGACGGCCGCTTCGTCCGCTGCCACACCAATTTCCCGCATCACCGCGAGGCCGTCTGCAAGGTACTCGGCTGCGTGCCCGAGCGCGAGAAGGTGCAGGCGGCGCTCATGCAATGGAAAGGCGAGGATTTCGAGGCTGCGGCTTACGCCGCGGGCGGCGTCGTTGCCCTGATGCGCAGCTACGACGAATGGTCGGCGCTGCCGCAAGCGTGGGCGCTCGCCGAACTACCGCTGGTCTCGATCGAGAAGATCGGCGAGGCCCCGGCGAAACCGTGGCCCCTGGGATTGTCGAACAGCGATCGTCCGCTCGCGGGCCTGCGCGTGCTCGATCTCTCCCGCGTCATCGCGGGCCCTGTCGCAGGCCGCACGCTCGCTGCGCACGGCGCGGACGTGCTGCTCGTCTCAGGGCCCGAACTACCCGCCATCCCCTGGCTCACCATCGACACCGGCCGCGGCAAGCTTACCACCTTCGTCGAACTGAAAAGCGAGGCGGGCAGGGCGCAATTGCGCGCCCTGTTGCAAGACACCGACGTCTTCTCGCAAGGCTACCGCCCGCGCGCGCTCGCCGCCCTCGGCTTCGCGCCGGAGGACGCAGCGCAAACCAATCCCGGCATCGTCTATGTCACGCTGTCGGCCTATGGCCATGCCGGTCCGTGGGCAGAGCGGCGCGGCTTCGATTCACTGGTGCAGACCGCGACCGGCTTCAACCAGGCGGAGGGACAGGCCGCCGGCATCGACGGTCCCAAGGAATTGCCGGCTCAGATGCTCGACCACGCCACCGGTTATCTGATGGCGTTCGGCGCCATGATGGCCAAAGTGCGCCAGGCTCGCGAAGGTGGCAGCTGGCACGTCCGCGTGTCGCTGGCGCAGACCGGACGCTGGCTGTGGAATCTCGGCCGGCTTGACGGCGGACTGGACACCCCGGATCTTACGGGGGAGGCCATACATGCTGCGTTCATCGAGAGCATGCCATCTGGCTTCGGCATGTTGAAGGCGGTGCGCCATTCGGCGGTGCTATCGACGACGCCGGCACAATGGAGTCGTCCGGCGATGCCGCTCGGCAGTCATCCGGCACAGTGGCCGGCGCGAAGCTGACATGAAGCTGACACATCGCGAAATTTTAACGTCGACCAAGAGGCGCCCAGCGTTTTTTAGGTTGTTTGAAATCGGAATTCAGCACTATTAGCGCGACCGATAAGGCAGTCATTTGCCGAGATCGTCGCAAACACGACCGGGCTCAATGGTGGTTGAAAATACCAAGCGATTGCAGGTGCTTACAAAACAACGGATGATCACCTCCGTAGTTTTACTAGCGCTCGCCGGTGCCGGGGCCTACGGCTTCCTGTATTCGGGATCTAAGGAAAAGAAACACTCCGAAATCTCGAGCCAATCGCGCAGGAATGCGCAGACCTTCACACCGACGCCGTCCGAATGGGCGACGCTGACGATCGAGCCGGTCAAGGCCAAGAGCTTCCGGGCCGAGTATGTCACCGAGGGCAAAGTCGCGGTCGACGAGGACCGTTCGACGCCGGTGTTCTCGCCCTATGCGGGCCGGGTCACCAAGCTGCTCGCCAAACCGGGTGAGATGCTGAAGCAAGGCCAACCGCTGTTCACGATCGAGGCCGCCGACACTGTGCAGGCTCAGAACGATTTCGTCGCGGCCATGACCTCGCAGAACAAGGCAAGGTCGGCGCTTGAGCTCTCCGACATCCAGTTCAAGCGCGCTAAGGACCTCTATGAGGGCCATGCCATTCCGCTGAAGGACTATCAGCAGGCGGAGGCGACCCAGGTTCAGGCGCAGAACGACATGCGCTCCTCGATGACGGCGCTAGAAGCGGCGCGCAACAAGCTGCGCATCCTCGGCTTCACCGACGAGACCATCAAGGCGTTCCAGGAAAAGGGCGTCATTAATCCGGAAATCACGATCTATTCGCCGATCGCGGGCACGGTCGTGCAGCGCAAGATCGGCCCTGGCCAGTACGTCAGTTCCGGTGCCAGCGATCCGGTCTTCGTGATCGGCGACCTCTCCACGGTCTGGCTCACCGCCTTCGTGCGCGAGAGTGATGCGGCCGCGGTGTGCATCGGTCAGGACATCACCGTCAACGTGATGGCGCTGCCCGGGCGGCCGCTGACCGCCAGGATCAACTACGTCGCCGCCGCGATCGATCCCAACACCCGCCGCCTCCTGGTCCGAGCCACCATCGACAACAAGGACGGCTTGCTCAAGCCGGAGATGTTCGCCAACGTCACGATCTACTCGGCCGGCGACCGTGCCGCGCCGGCGGTGCCGAAGCAGGCTTTGATCTATGAAGCCGACAAGGTCCGCATCTGGGTCGCGCGCGAGGACAAATCGGTCGAGCTGCGCCAGATCAAGATCGGCCTCATCAACGGCAACCTCGTCGAGGTCACTAGCAATCTGAAACCTGGCGAGCAGATCGTCACCAGGGGCAGCCTGTTCATCGACCGCGCGGCGTCCGGCAGCTGATCGACGACCCAAGAAAACTGAAGACCTGATGGATCGTCTCGTTGCCCTTGCCGTCAATCGGCGCTTTCTGATGGTCGGCATGTTCGTCGCCGTCATGATCGGCGGTCTGATCGCGTTCAACCAGCTCAACATCGAAGCCTATCCCGATCCGACCCCGCCGATGGTCGACATCGTGACGCAGAGTCCGGGCCTCTCGGCAGAGGAGATCGAGCGCTACATCACGATTCCGATCGAGACACAGGTCGCGGGCCTGAAGAACCTCACGACTATCCGCACAATCTCGCTCTACGGCCTCTCCGACGTCAAACTCCAGTTCTCCTTCGCCTATACCTATGACGAGGCGCTGCAGCAGGTGCTGAACCGGCTGGCGCAACTCGCGCCGCTGCCCGGCAACGTGCAGCCGCAGATATCGCCACTCAGTCCGGTCGGCGAAATCTTCAGGTATCGTCTCGTCGGACCGCCGAACTACAGCGTGCTTGACCTAAAGACCATCCAGGACTGGATCCTGCAGCGCCGCTTCCGCGCCGTGCCGGGCGTCATCGACGTCACCGGCTGGGGCGGCAGGAGCAAGACCTACGAGCTCCAGGTCGATTTCAACAAGCTGGTCGCCAACGGCTTGACGCTGCCGCAATTGCTCCAAGCGGTCGGCAATTCCAACGTCAATGTCGGCGGCAACACCGTCAATATCGGCCAGCAATCGGCGGTGGTGCGCGGCGTCGGCCTGATCCGCTCGATCGATGATCTCGCCAACACCATGGTGGCGCAGTCCGGCGGCAATCCGGTGCTGGTCAAGGACGTCGCCACCGTAACCGTTGGCCAGAAGCCACGTCTGGGCATTGCCGGCATCGACGATTCCGATGACATCGTGCAGGGCATCGTCCTGATGCGCCGCGGCGAGCAGAGCTCGCCGACCATCAAGCGCGTCCACCAACTCGTTCAAACCATCAACAACTCCAGCATCCTGCCGCCAGGCGTGCGCATCGAGCGGATCTACGACCGCGGAGACCTGATTGAGCTCACCACCCACACCGTGCTGCACAACATGGTGGTCGGCATTCTGCTCATCGTGCTGTTGCAGTGGATGTTCCTCGGTGACTTGCGCAGCGCGCTGATCGTCGGCGCCACCATTCCGTTCGCGCTTTTCTTCGCCGTTATCATCCTGGTGCTCCGCGGAGAATCGGCGAACCTGCTGTCCGTCGGCGCCATTGATTTTGGCTTGATTGTCGATGCTACCGTCATCATGGTGGAGGCGATCTTTCGACGCCTGACCCAGACCACGCCGATGTCGGAAGCCGAGCAGATGTCGCATGAGACGCTGTTCGGCATGAAGAGCCATGCCATCCTCAGCGCTGCGGCCGACGTTTCGCGCTCGATCTTCTTTGCAGCGGCCATCATCATCGCGGCCTTCCTGCCGCTGTTCACGCTGTCAGGCGTCGAGGGCAATATCTTCGGGCCGATGGCGCGCACCTACGCATATGCGCTTGCGGGCGGGCTGCTTGCGACGTTCACCGTCACCCCGGCGCTATCGGCGATCATCCTGCCCGCCCATGTCGAGGAAACCGAGACCAGGATCATGCAGATCCTGCACAGGCTTTACTCGCCGCTGCTGCATTGGGCGGTCGCCAATCGAAACATCGTGCTCGGCGGCGCCGTCGGCCTCGTGCTGATGACGGTTGCGCTCGGCCGGCTGCTGGGTCTCGAATTTTTGCCCAAACTGGAAGAGGGCAATCTCTGGATCCGCGCCACGCTGCCGCCGACCATCTCGCTCCAGGAAGGCAATTCTTACGTCAACGAGATGCGCAAGGTGATCCGCGCCCGGCCCGAGGTCGAGTCCGTGGTGTCGCAGCACGGCCGTCCCGACGACGGCACCGACGCCGCCGGCTTCTTCAACGCCGAGTTCTTCGCGCCGCTCAAGCCCGCGAGCCAGTGGCCCGGCACGCGCGACAAGGAAGAGCTGACCGCGCAACTGTTCAAGCAGCTCGACGACCGCTTCCCCGGCGTCGAGTTCAACTTCTCGCAATATCTCCAGGACAATGTCTCCGAAGCCGTTTCCGGCGTGAAGGGCGAGAACTCGATCAAGCTGTTCGGCAGCGACCTCCAGGCGCTGACCGACACCGCCAACAAGATCAAGTCGGTGCTGGCCACCGTGCAGGGCGTCACCGATCTTGCGGTGTTCACCTCGCTCGGGCAGCCGACTATCCAGATCGACATCGATCGTGCCAAGGCTGCGCGCTATGGTCTCGCCCCCGGCGACATCAACGCCACGATCAAGGTCGCAATCGGCGGCGACACTGCGGGCGATCTCTATGAGCCTGGCAGCGACCGCCACTTCCCGATCATCGTGCGCCTCGCGCCGGAATACCGCAGAAGCGCGGAGGCGATCCAGAATTTGCGGATCGGCGCGCCGGGACCGAACGGCACCGTCACGCAGATCCCCCTGAGCGAGGTCGCCAACATCAGCCTCGTCTCCGGCGCCGCCTACATCTATCGCGAGCAGCAGGAGCGCTATCTGCCGATCAAGTTCTCGGTACGCGAACGCGACCTCGGCAGCGCGATCCGCGAGGCGCAGCAAAAGATCGCCGAGCAGGTGCAGCTGCCCCCCGGCTCGCGCATGGAGTGGGTCGGCGAGTTCGGCAACCTCCAGGATGCGATCCGGCGGCTGTCGATCGTGGTGCCGATCTCGCTGGCGCTGATCGGCGTCCTGCTCTGGTTCAATTTTGGCTCGATGACCGACACGCTGCTCGCGATGAGCGTGATCCCGATGGCGATCTTCGGCGGCGTGCTGGGCCTTTTGATTTCCGGCACGGCCTTCAGCGTCTCCGCGGCGATCGGCTTCATCGCGCTGTTCGGCATCGCCGTCATGGACGGCATCATCATCCTGTCGCAGTTCAACCAGCTCATCGAGGAAGGCATGGACCGCATGAGCGCGGTGGTGCGTACCGGCGAATTGCAGCTTCGGCCGGTGCTGATGACCTGCGTCGTCGCCGGCGTCGGCCTGTTGCCGGCGGCGCTGTCGGACGGCATCGGCTCGCAGGTGCAGAAGCCGCTCGCGGTCGTGGTCGTCACCGGCATGATGCTGGCGCCGGTCGTGATCCTCGTGACCTTGCCGGTCCTGATCTCCTTTTTCTCCCGCCCGCGCGCTGATCGTCAGAACCCGTAGAGACGCGCCGGATTGTCGACCAGGATCTTCTTGCGCACGTCCGCATCTGGCGCCCATACTGGCAGCTGATTGAGCAGACGTCCGTCGTCGATCTGATAGAGCGGCGCGATGTCGGTGGGCTTGCGTCCCTCGACGCGGCTGGAATCGGGATGCGGCCAGTCGGTGCCCCAGACGATGCGATCCGCGTTCGCCGCGATCAGCGCCTTCGCGAAGGGCACCATGTCCTGATAGTCGGGTGCGAGCTTTGATGACCGGTAGGCGGCCGAAATCTTGACATAGGCCTTGCCGGATTTCACCAGCGCGACGAGATCGGAAAAGCCCGGCTGCTCCAGGCCCCGCGAGGCTTCGAGACCGCCAAAATGGTCGAACACGACGGGCACCGGCGCCGTCTCGACGAGGTCCTTGATCGCCGAGATCATGGCGAGCGTGGTGTAGAGTTGCACGTGCCAGCCGCGCGCCTTCATCCGTTCGACGGCGGCAGTGAAGCGCGGTCGGCCGACATTGGGGTCATTGACGCCGCCGGTCGCAAGATTGAGGCGGATGCCGCGGAATCCGTCCTGATGCATCGTGTCGAGTTGGGCCTCGGTGGTCTTGTCGTCGATCACGGCCACTCCGCGCGCGGTCGCGCCGCGTGCTTTCATGCCGAACAAGGTCGATGAATTATCGGTGCCGTAGACGCTTGGTGTCACGATCACCACTCGCTCGATATGCAGCGCCTTGTGCAGCGCGGCCATTTCTTCGGGGCTCGCCGGCTCCGGCGTGTAGACGCGCCCTGCGAAGAACGGAAACTTTTCGACATCGCCATGGATGTGGGTGTGGCAGTCGCAGGCATGCGCCGGGACATCGAAATTGATCGGCGTCTCAGGCTGCGCCGCACGGGCGTTGGCTCTGTTGGTCATGGCTACTCCGGCGGCAAGCGAGGCGAACAGGACGCCGCGTCGGCTGAGCATGGTTTCTCTCCCTGTAATACGATCTTTGGCAATAGGGCTGGGACAGTATCACATCAGCCCGGAAGCCGCTCCACTTCGCTGCATAGCTGCTCAACAAGGTCCGCAAGCGGGCGTGAGCCGTCAACACGCACGACCGGGTACGTCAAGACGGGCGAGCAGGGCAGCGCGCTGGAGATCCTGCGTCGCCGGCTGCTACTGCCCCGACGGCGTGCGCAAGCCGTGCCAGGCGTCGCGGACCTGGTGGTAGTGCACCTCGGGCAGGTAATCCGGCGTGTTCAGGTTCAACGTCTTGACATCGAGATGGCCGACCGCGCTGAGCAGCGTGTAGGAGGCGATGACGCGGTCGCGGTTGGCGCTGATGAGGCGCGCCTTGGCCTGGATCAAGTCGGCTTGCGAGTTCAGCACGTCGACCGTCGTACGTTGTCCGCCGGCGGCCTCACGCTGCACGCCCTGGAGCGCGACGGTAGCCGCCTTCACTTCGGACTCCGAGGCCGAGACCGTGATCTTGGCGCCTTCATTGGCAACCCAGGCGCTGACTGCGGCCGTACGCGCCTGGTTGCGCACCTGGTCGAGCACGAGCCGGCTCTGCGCCGTGATCTCCTTGGCCTGCCGGGTCTGCGCCGCGGCCTGGCCGCCGTCGTAGATCGGGGCGGTGACGTTGGCGACAATCGAGGCCTGATCCTCGGCGAAGGTGCCGAGCGTCGGGTCGTTGTTGCGGCTCTTGCTGGCGCTGCCCTGGATGCTGGCGCTCGGCAGCAGCGTGCCTTCGGCGATGCGGATGTTGGTGGAGGCGACGTCGACGTCGAAGCTTGCGGCCGTCACCGCCGGATGCTGCCGGATCGCCATCGTCATGGCATCCTCGCGGCTCTTCGGCAGATAGCGGTCGACGGCTTCGGCGGGCCGAAGCTGCGACGGCGCGTTGCCGATCACTTGCGTATAGGTTGCCTGGCTCACGGCGAGCGCGACTTCCGCCGCGTTGAGATCGGCAAGGCCGCGGTTGAGGCGCGCCTCGGCCTGGGCGGTGTCGGTCGGTGTGACATCACCGGCATTGAGGCGGCGCTGGGTCACGGCGAGTGTTTCGCGCAGGAAGGCGACGTTGGAGCGCTGCGCTTCGACCAGCGACTGGTTGGCGAGCACGTTGGTGTAGGCGGTGACCGCGTCGAGCAGCACGCCCTGGCCGACATTACGCAGCGCCTCGCGGCCCGACTGCACCTGGAGTTCGGCGGCGCGCACGCTGTTGGCGGTGCGGAAGCCGTTGAACAGGGTCTGCGTCACGGTGACGCCGATGATCCAGGGTTTTAGATTGGCGGTCTGGATGGTGTTGTCGGGCAGCAGATTGCGCACCGATTGCAGGCCGGCGCTGAGGCTGGCCACGATCTGCGGTCGATAGCCGGCAAGTGCCTGCGGCACGTTCTCGTCGGTCGCACGCTGCCGTGCGCGCTCGGCATTGAGCTGGGGGTTGGTCTGGTAGGCCTTGGCGAGCGCCTCTGGCAGGGCCTCGGCCCACGCTGGGGAGGAAAGGACGCACGAGAGCGCCAGCATGGTCCATGTCGCAAGCACGGGAGCCACGCCCGATCGATGCCGCGTCATCACGCGACCAGCTCTGGCGGTACGCCCAATCATGTAATCCCGCAAAATCCTGGCTGTCCGCCCCCGCCGACGGGGCCCTCTTAACTGTTTAACCAGCGCAGGTCCCGCAGGCAAACTGCCGCGGGGAAAACCCCCATGAAATCCGTGCTTGTTGCAGCTTCGTCACAG
This sequence comes from Bradyrhizobium sp. 137, assembly GCF_023074095.1. Taxonomy (NCBI): domain Bacteria; kingdom Pseudomonadati; phylum Pseudomonadota; class Alphaproteobacteria; order Hyphomicrobiales; family Nitrobacteraceae; genus Bradyrhizobium; species Bradyrhizobium sp. 137. The sequence continues at coordinate 38,198 of NZ_JADPKU010000068.1, read as the reverse complement.
GGTTTCGGCGAGAACGCGGCAGAGCCTTACACCAGCCTGATGGACTTGTCCCTCACCGGTTCTTGTTCACCGGCTTGCGCTTCTCGATGAACGCGGCCATGCCCTCGGAGCGGTCTTCCAGCGCGAAAGTCGCGTGGAACAGGTTGCGTTCGACGCTCATACCCTCGGCGAGCGTGGTCTCGAAGGCGCGGTTCACCGCTTCCTTGGCCATCGCGGCGGCAGGGCGCGACATGGCCACGATCTTCTCGGCTGCCGCCATCACCTCGTCCATCAGCTTGTCGGCCGGCACGATGCGGCTGACGAGGCCTCCGCGCTCAGCCTCCGCCGCATCCATCATGCGGCCGGTGAGGCAGAGGTCCATCGCCTTCGATTTGCCGATTGCGCGCGTCAGGCGCTGGGTGCCGCCGATGCCTGGAATGGTGCCGAGCGTGATCTCGGGCTGGCCGAACTTGGCGGTATCGGCGGCGATGATGAAGTCGCACATCATGGCGAGCTCGCAGCCGCCGCCGAGCGCATAACCCGCGACTGCCGCAATGGTCGGCTTGCGGCAGCGCGCGACGCGGTCGCCGCCGATCGCGGCAAAATCCTCGGAGAACATGTCGATGAAGCCTTTCGGCTGCATCTCCTTGATGTCTGCGCCGGCGGCAAAGGCCTTCTCGCTGCCGGTCACGACGATGCAGCCGATGGCCTCATCGGCCTCGAGATCGTCGACGGCGGCCGCAATCTCGCGGAAGACGCCGAAAGAGAGCGCGTTGAGCATCTTCGGCCGATTCAGCTTGATGATGCCGACCGCGCCTTTGCTTTCGACGATGATGTGTTCGAACGTGCTCATGGTCCACCCACGCTTCTGATTGGGTGGGCAATGTGCCCGCTGGCGCGGTGGGCTTCAAGGGGCCGGACGCAGGACTCGCGGGGCCGTGCGTCCTGGCGGAACTGACGGTCAGGCCATGAACATGCGCGCAGCTGAGGCCAGCGTCAGAAACGTGCCGACACCGATGAAGATCTTGCCGATCAGGGAGCTCTGGTCCCAGGCCGAGCTCTGCTGGCTGCTTGCCATCACCGGCGTGGGGCGCGGCTGCGCTTCGGTTGCAGCGACCACGGCCTTCTGCGCCGGCGGGTTGTCCTGTTGCACGGCGCGGTCGATGTCGTTGAGCTGATCGGGGGCCACCACCTGGGTCTCGGCCGCGGTGTTATTGGCGGTGTCATCGGCCGCCGCCGCCTGGACGTTGTCGTTGGCACGGCCCGTCATCGCAGTGGCCGCAGCAGCGGTCGGCATATCGGTGGCGGTGAGCTGCGCATGCGCGTTGGCGACTTCCGGCGGCATCTGGCTTGAGGCCCTCCCGTCGATGCCGGCCTTGGCCTCGGAGGTATTTGCCGCAGCGTCCTTCTTGTCGGTCTTTTGCGCCGTCTTGCTGCTGGCGCGGCGCGACTCATGGTGCCGCTGCTTGCTCGGCTTGGCCGCGTCGGCCTGATTGCCTGCGCTGTCGGATTTGCTGCTTTCGGCTGAGTTCGGCGCCGCCTGTGCAACGCCGCCAAACACCAAGAAAAGCCCGGCCACAAGGATCAGGGCCGCGCGCCCGCTGGCTTTGATCATGTTGACGATCTCCCCAATTCCGCCCGTCCCAAGAACGAACAGAGACCCTGGGGCGTGACGACAGCGGGGCAGAAAATGGGATTCTTCGGGCTCCACAGGGCGAAAACGGGGCAAACCGCCCCTCGCCGCCGGCCGCCGGATGCGGGCCGGATTGATAGGTGTTATGAGGCGTCGCGGGCTCTTACGGCCGCAGCGGAGAGGAGGCTCGGCGTCGATCACGAGTTCGTGATCACGCGGGCGCAGGGGTAACAAATTGAAAGAGCGGCCGAATTGCATGGTGAGGGGCGCGCGTGCGCGGACGTGAGGATGAATGGACCGGCCTGATGCGGTCGGCCATGGCGGGCGATAATGCGGCGTATCATCGCCTGTTGAAGGCGGTTACGCCGGTGCTGCGCGCTGCTGCAAGACGTGGGCTGGCGCGGGCAGGCCAGTCTCCCGACCAAGCCGAGGATATCGTGCAGGAGATTTTGTTGGCGGTGCATCTGAAGCGGCACACCTGGGATAGCGAAGCCCCCTTCGCGCCTTGGCTGTTCGCGATCGCCCGCAACAAGCTGATCGATACGCTGCGGCGGCGCGGCAGGCGCGTCTTCGTCAACATCGACGATTTCGCCGAGACGCTGCCGGGCGCGGCGCCGCAGGAGACGGCTTCGGTGGGCGAGGTCGCCGCCCAGCTGAGCACCCTGCCGCAGCGCCAGCGCGACGTTTTGCAGTCGATCGCGGTCGAGGCCGCCTCGATCAAGGATACGGCGGCAAAGTTTGCGATGAGCGAAGGTGCGGTGCGGGTTGCGCTGCATCGTGGACTTGCTGCACTGACTGCCAAACTGCGGGACCACTAGGCATGGATACCGATCAACTCATTCGCTCGCTCGCGGCCGACAACGTTCATCGCGCGCCGCGCGTCGGCACCGTCCTGACCATGGCACTGCTGGTGGCCGCGCCGCTGTCGATCCTGATCTTCGCGACGTTCCTCGGTGTGCGTCCGGACATGATGAGTGCGATGCGCAACCCGTTCTTCGACATGAAGTTCGCGGTGACGCTGTCGCTCGCGATTCCCGCCATCATCGTCAGCCTGCATCTGTCGCGTCCCGAAGCCCTGCTGCGCGGCTGGGGCTGGCTCTTGCTGCTTCCCGTCGGACTGCTTGCTGTGGCGATCGGCAGTGAGGCGATGATGGCGCCGGCCATGCCGATGACGATGCGCTTGATGGGCAAGAACTCCAGGGTGTGCCTGTTTGCGATCCCCGCGATGGCGCTGCCGCTGCTTGCGGGAGCGCTGTTCGGCCTGCGCCACGGTGCGCCGTCGCGCCCGGCGCTCGCCGGCGCGCTCGCCGGGCTGTTGTCTGCCGGGCTGGCCGCGACGCTCTACGCTTCGCACTGCACCGACGATTCTCCGCTGTTCGTCGCGACCTGGTACACGCTCGCGACCGCGGTGGTGACCGCGATCGGCGCGGCAGTGGGCTCGAAAGTCCTGCGGTACTAGCGCGCCGGGCTTCACGACGCCGGCGTCGTGCTCTGCTGCATGCGGTAAAACCGCAGTACCTGCTGCGCGGTCGATGAGCGCAGGGCCTCGTAGGTGTCGCGCCGCGTCAGCGTGTCAGTCTGCGAGCCGCCGGAGAGCTTCTCGCGCATGGCGATGATGGCGCGCACGCTCGACCATGACATGCCCGCGATCTTGGCGAGGATCATCACGCCCTCGGTCCGGCTGTCGATCATTATGGTCTCGGCGGTCTCGATCGCGACGCCCGCGAGTGCTGCGAGTCCCGCATTGGTCTCGTCGAACTTGCCCTGCTCGGCGAAAGTGCTGACCTGAAATTCGTTGAGGCGACCGTCCTCGTGCAGCGACTTCACCAGCGCGCGCGCCGTCTCGGTCTGCCTGGTCGTGGCGGCGGCGCGGACCCGCTGGGCGGCTTCCTGGACGACGCTCGACACTTCCTCCGCGAGCCCGGGGTGTGCGGCCTCTAACTTCTTGCGCACGCTCAAGGAAGCCTTTGCAATCAGCTTCAAATAGTGATGACGCGGCAGGTCGGGTCGCAGACCGATGCAGGTGGCGAGGTCATCGTCGCGTTCGGCGCGGTTGACGAGGTCGGTGAGACTTCCCTCCGACAGGCGCGCGCCCGGATTGCTGACGGTCGACTGCACCACGTCCTCGTTGCCGCGCGTCACCAACACGTCGGTCAACGCCTCCGATAGCACCCGCCGCAGCGAGATCGCCTTGAGATGCGCCTGGCCTCTGCTTCGCGCGATCTCGATCAGTGTCGCTTCGTCCAGCCGTTCCGATTTCGACAGCACGGGGCCGGAGACTTCGATCACCTCGTCGAGCGCGAGCGTACGGATGATCTTGGGCGGCGCGGACGCGATCGGTGCGAGGCGGTCAGCGAGCAGCGCCCTGGCCGAAACCTCGATCTGCTCGATCAGGCACTGGAACACGTCGTCGAACACGCGGACGTGGTCGTCGGAATAATCCACCGCGTTGCCCACGAAGAGATCGGTGACGCGGCGCAGCGTCTCGACCCGGCGCGCAACGGTGCCGTGGGAGAGCGCCGCCTGCAATTCCTCGAGCAGGTTCTCGGATGACGTTGCGGATTTCGATCTCATGGCCCTGTCCTGGAGCGTTCGGTCCGGCGCCGTCTTCTCACGCGTCGGAAAAAAATGAATTGGTCAGTCCGTTATAACGCGGTTGCGCCCTTGCGCCTTGGCGGAATAGAGCGCGCGGTCGGCGCGCACGAGAAACGTGTCGGCAGTATCGTTGTCGCGCAGCGTCACGACGCCCGCGGAAATGGTCACGCGCATGCCCGGAGAAAATGCATTCCAGTCGAGATCGGCGACGATTTGGCGCAAGCGGTCGAGCATGCGCGATGCCGCCCCGCCATCCGCTCCGGGCAGCAGCAGCAGAAATTCCTCGCCGCCGTAGCGGCCGAAGCAGTCGGCCGGGCCGATGTTGGCAAAAATGGTGATGGCGAAGGTGCGCAGCACCTCGTCGCCGATGGGATGGCCGTGGGCATCGTTGATGCGCTTGAACCAGTCGAGATCGATCAGCGCGATCGCGCAAGGCGTTGATGCGTGCCGTGACTCTTCGATCGCGGTGTCGAGAAGCCGCATGATGCAGCGGCGATTGTAGGAGCCAGTGAGTTCGTCGAGCTCGGCCAGCTCCTCGATGCGCTGATAGGCGGCCTTCAGCTCGATGCTGCGCCGGTACAGGATCTTGCGCAGCGTTGCGCCAAACAGGCCGAGGGTGGCGCACTGGCCGATCACCAGCACGAAGCACAGCATCGAGGCGGTCCGCTGCAACCGGGTCGTAACCGGCAGGCCGATCGGCAGGTCCGAGCCCAGAAAGACCACGACGAGCCCGCAGGTGGTAAGACCCCAGGTGACCATCGCCTGGCTCGACGTCATCCGCAGCGTACCAAACGCGAAGATCAGAAACAGCACGGCAAGGAAGGCGACCCCGACCGTCGGTACCGCGAGCAGGAACACCACTTGCAGCGCCGTATGCGCAGATATCTGGAAGACGGTGAGGTAATGATCTTCGAACCGATCACCGAAGCCGGCTTCCGACAGCACGGTGAACGTACCGATGATCAGGAGGCCGCCGAGCCAAAACAGCGACGGCACGCCCATGGAGATCGCGCCGTCATAGGCGTACAGCAGCAGGACCGAGGCCCCGAGCGAGTAGCTCGCGACCTGGCCGATATACATCTGGCGGCGCTGCCGGGCCCGGCGCGCCACGACTTCCGGAGCCGCCGCTTCGCGCGCGAAGACGAGATCCGCGACTTCAGCGGCATTCCTCTCCGGAAAGGACGTCGCGGCCGTGTTCATTATCCTGCCGATGGTGGATGTCAGCCCAAAAATCTACGTGGCAAGCCTTTAGGTTTGGTATCCTTCGGAACCGAATCCGTGTGGGGCGTTCCGGTCATGGAACATCGGTGGCAGGGACATCTGCCGGCGATGAGGCAGGGCGATGCGGTCGAGCCAAAACGGGGGGTCGTGAGACATATGGCGTGCAGAACTGCTATGGATCCAGACTTGGCCGCGCTGGCTGTGCTGGACCGGCTTTCTGCTGAGGACATATTTCAGTACTATGCTACCGATCTGGACCGAAATGGCCGACCGCCACGGGCGAATATGAAGAATGCACGTATGTGGGGTAGATCACACAGGCTCGCGTATGACTGCGGTAAGTTGAAGAATTTCGCCTTTTCGGTCGAACCGTCCGCCGCATCGACCCGACCAATCTTGCGAGACGGCCTTTGAGCGTGACACAGGCGGCTTCGGACGAGGTCCTCATCGCCAGGATCGCTCAAGGCGACCGGCTCGCCATGCAGGTGCTGTACGGGCGGCACCATGTCAGGGTTTACAGGTTCGGGCTCAGGCTCGTGCGGAACGAGCAGGCGGCGGAAGACCTCATCAGCGAGGTGTTTCTCGACGTCTGGCGTCAAGCCGGCAAGTTCGAGGGTCGATCCGCCGTTTCCACCTGGCTGCTGGCAATCACCCGATTCAAGGCCCTGTCTGCGCTTCGGCGCAGGAAGGATTTTGAGTTGGACGAAGAGGCCGCCAACGCGATCGAGGATACGTCCGACGATCCAGAAACGCTGGTGCAGAAGAAGGATACCAGTGAGGCGTTGCGGGAGTGTCTGACGGGTCTCTCGCCGGAACACCGGGAAATCGTCGATCTCGTCTACTACCACGAGAAGTCCGTGGAAGAAGTGGCCGAGATCGTCGGGATACCGGAGAACACTGTGAAGACGCGCTTGTTCTATGCGCGCAAGAAATTGGCCGAACTGCTGAAGGCAGCCGGCGTTGAGCGAGGCTGGCCATGATGGCGTTGAGCAAGAAGATGCTGGAGCAAGAGCCCAGTGAAATTGAACTGCTGCTGCCCTGGCACGCCGCCGGCACGCTGAACGCGCGCGATGCCCGCCGCGTCGAGGAAGCCCTGGCGCGCGATCCGGAGCTCGCGAAGCAATATGCCGCGATCCGCGGCGAGTACGAAGAGACCATCCATCTGAACGAGAGCCTGGGGGCTCCGTCCGCGCGCGCGCTGCAGAAGCTGTTCGCCGCGATCGATGCCGAGCCGGCGCGGGCGACCGGTTCGCTGCCGCTGTCGGCGCGCATTTCGACCTTCTTCGCGAGCTTGTCGCCGCGGACGCTGGCCTGGTCGGCGAGCCTCGGCGCCGTCGCGCTCGTGCTGCAAGCCGGAATCATCGGCGCCGTGCTGATCAAGAACCAGCCGGCGACCTTCCAGACGGCTTCGCTCTCGACCAGCGCGCCGATCACACGCGAGCTTGGAAGCACGGCCGCGCCGGCGCGTGCGCTGGTGCGCTTCACTCCCGAGGCGCGCATCGCCGACATCACCGCGCTGCTCGACAGCTTTCAGGCGTCGATCATCGACGGAGCCAAGGGCGGCATGTTCCGCCTCCAATTCAACAAGGCGATGAGCCAGGACGAGCTCGCCTCGCTGCTCGGCAAGATGCAGCGCGAGAAGTTCGTCAATCTGGCCGTCGCGACCCCCTGACCGCGCCGCTGAACCGATGACGCGCCAGTCGGAGAGCAGGGTACACGCCGGGGCCTACGTTTCGTCGGTCGGAGCCGCGCTGCTGCTCAACAGCCTGTCTCGGCGTCGAGGTTGCGCAGGCGCAGGCGATCATGCGTACGCCCACGATCAGCGTTCCCTCGCGCACGCCGACCATCTCTCCGAGCATTGCCCCGCGTGTAAGCCCCGGTGTCGCGGCGCGCGCGGTCAGCGTCGGCCGCGGCCCGCGGACGATCGCGGCCATCCCCCACACCACGTCGTCCCGCATACGGCCGACGCCGGTAATGCCCTATGCGCGCTATTCGCCGAACCTCTATCCGGCCTGCACCGCACCCTATCGCGATGCCGGGGGCGAATGCCTGGCGCAGCCGAACGCAGGCGGCGAGGGCGGTGGAAAATCAGTCAAGAAGAGCGCCGGCAAGGGGCGTGGCAACAGCACGCCGGCCGCGGTCACCTCGCGCAGCTTCGCCAAGGAGCTCATCGCCGAGATCGACGGTGCGCTCTCGCCGGCCGAGGCCGACGAACTCGCCCGTCGCCACGGCTTGACGCGCGTTGCCTCCGAGAATTTCCCGCTGATCGGCGCCACTTTCGGCCTGTTCCGCATCACCGATGGCCGGGCATACGAGACGGTGCGGCGCGAACTCGCGGCCGAGGGCAGTGTGCGCTCGCTTCAGCCGAACTTCCGTTATGTGCTCCAGGACCAGAAACCGTCGGGGCCGACCGAAGGCGATCCTGCGCAATATGCACTGACAAAGCTCCGCCTGCCGCAGGCGCATACGCTGGCGCACGGCGCCAACGTCACGGTTGCCGTGATCGATTCCGGGATCGACGCCAGCCATCCCGAACTCGCTGATTCCATCGCCGACAATTTCGATGCGCTCGGCACCACCGAGGGACCGCATGTTCACGGCACTGGCATCGCGGGTGCCATCGTCGCGCATGGCCGGCTGATGGGCAGCGCGCCCGAGGCGCGCATCATCGCGATCCGCGCCTTCGGCGGCCCTGCGGGCGGGGCCGAGAGCTCGTCCTACATCATCCTGCGCTCGCTGAACTATGCTGCCGAGCACGGCGCGCAGATCGTCAATATGAGCTTTGCGGGCCCCAAGGACGCCCTGATCGAGCGGGCCATCGCCGCGAGCGCCGCGCGTGGCCTCGTGCTGATCGCGGCCGCCGGCAATGCCGGGGCCAAATCGCCGCCGCTCTATCCCGCCGCCAATCCCAACGTGATCGCGGTCAGTGCGACCGACCAGCAGGACCGGCTGTTCACCGCCTCCAATCGCGGCAACTACATCGCGGTCGCAGCTCCCGGCGTCGACATCTTCCTGCCGGCGCCTGACGGCAAATACCAGATGACGTCCGGAACCTCCTTCTCCGCCGCCTATGTCTCCGGCGTCGCGGCGCTGCTGCTCGAGCGCAACCATGCCTTGAAGCCGGAAGCGCTGCGCACGACGCTGGCGAAGACCGCGCGCGACCTCGGTTCACCCGGCCGTGATGATCTGTTCGGCGACGGCGAGGCCGATGCGTTTGCCGCGGTCATGGCCGTTCCGGCCGACAGTGCGACGCCGGTTGCGGCGGCATCCGGTACAACAAAACGTGAAGATGCCGGGAAGCGTCCCGACGAGCCCGGCATCCGCGCCATCGAGCAACCCTCGTTGTCGAGCGCAGACGAAAAATCCGCGATTTCTCAGGCGGATAGGCCGGCGCCGCGGTAGCGGCTGCGACAAGACGCGCGCGCCCGCCGAAGGTCAAAAAAGCGAATGCCGCGTTGAACGTTCAGCCAGCTGCCACGACCAAATTATGTGGGAGCGGTCATCCCTCCCCATCGGTCATATCAGGCGCGAGCGCCCATCCACCCCAAGCGCCCATATGGCTCGACCCGTCCGGTTGTCCCCCCGGACGGGTCTTTTCTTTGTGGGCATCCAATTTTAAAGCCTCGCGATCGTTCAGCTTCCGGTTGAAGGACCGCACCCGCGTCCGCCGCGTCGCTCGCGCGGCACGCCGCAAGCCGGTCATGCTTGTGCGAAGCTTGACTCGAAAACATAGCAAATCTCCGCACGATTACGGTGCTCGATGGCGGACGCGGTGTCGTTGCTGGACAAGTCAAAACTTTTCCACAAAATAATCATGTCGCGTCTAAATTGATTCGTGTGCGTTGCGTCCCCGCGTCCGTGTTTTCTCCTGACGGGCTGGTTCATGACACATCGCCAAGAAGTCGTTCGCGACGTGGCCGTTAGCCGCGACATTGCGGCACGCTGGTGCGCTCTCGCGGAGCAGCGGCTGCAACATCTCTCCGAAATGTTCGAGACCGGACGCTGGCGCCGCTACCACTCCGAGATCGCATTTCTCGAAAATATCCAGGAGGCCAAGCGTGCGGTCCAGACCTGGCGCGCCCTTGCAACGGGCGCGGACGTCGCTGCGGCAGCCGCCAGCGTGACGCCCGCCTTCGGCTGGTCGCCGGCAACGATGCCGCGCGTATTTCCGCGCGACCAACAGGCGCAGACCGTGCAGCCGAAGGCCGTCCACATCGCGCCCGAGACCGCGGTGCCGGTCAGGCTCGATCCCACGCCGGACGTTCTCGCCGACGTTACCGAAGCCCCGATCGCACCGCTCTCCGCGCCACCCGCGATGGCATCGCGCACGGCACCTGCCGTTATGGCGCCGGCCACGGCGGCAACGCTACTGCCGCAATTCTCCCCACCTCCCGCCGAAATCGTCGCCGCCCCCGAGCGCGTCGTCGAATTCACCTTCAGCCTCGATGGCCTGGAGGCCAAATACCCGCTGCTGCGCAACGCGTTCTAACGCCGCACCGCATTCCCGCCGACCACCACCTGCGCGAACCGCTGCGCACCGTCGGCTGACAGGTCGGACGTCACGGCGCGCGCGTGGTCCAGCCCGACCACGGCGCCGCGCGGGGTCTCCGAGATCATGTTGTTGTTGACGAGCGCGGTGCCGGCACCGGGCATCACGGAGACGCCGATGCCTGCCAGCGCCTTGCGGATCACGTTGCCGGTGATGGCGACGTCGCGCAGATACTTGCCCCAGCCCGCGACGATGCCGTAGGACGGCGCGTTCTCGATCACGTTGCCGGTCACCGAGGAATCCGCCTCGATATAAATGCCGACGCCGGCATCGTCGTCCGGCGCGGTGCCGATCGGCCGTTTCGGGATCAGGTTGCGGATGATGTTGCCCTGGACCACGGCGATGCGGCCACCCTCGTTGAAATTGCAGACGGAGACACCGACGGCGGCGCCATCGACAATGTTGTTGGCAATCACCGCGGCCTCGAACGCGAACTCCGAATAGAGCGCGACCTCGCGCACGTCGCTGACGCTGTTGCCGGTGATATGGATGTTCGAGGCGGAGTTGCCACGCACGGCGGAGTAATCGCAATTCCTGATGCGGTTGCCGCGCACGATCACGTTGCCGGCGCGAAAGGCATTGATGGCGTTGCCGTACTGGCCGGAGCCGCCGGGGCCGGCCTTGATGTCCTCGATGCGGTTGTCAGCGACCAGCGTGCCGTCGTCGCCGATCGCGGTGCGCAGGATCTCGATGCCGTTATCGTTGGTGCCGGTGATGGTGTTGCGGGAGACGCTGAGGCCCCGGGCATCGAACGAGACGACCGCCGTCACTGCGACATTGGAGAAGATGTTACCGGAGATGTCGCCTGAGACCTGCTCGAGCCAAATGCCGCTGCCGCCGGAGCCGATGATCATGCAATCGGTGATGCGGACGTCGCGGCCGCCGAGGACGTGGATCAGGCCGCGCCGCGTCGGCAGCGGAATGTTGCCACCATCGAACGTGATGCCGGTGAGGCCGATGGAGTCAGCGCCGTCGCTCTGGATCGCCGACGCGCCCCCAGTGAAGACGAATTTCGTCGCACCGCGCACGCCGATCAGCTGCGCGCCGCTCGGTAGCCGTAATAGTCCAGTGCGGTAGATGCCGGGCGGCAAGGCGAGCGGCATCTGCGTCCGCGCGCTCTCATCGATCGCACGTTGGAGCGCGCGGGTCTGGTCCTCGCTGGCGCCGGGCCGCACACCGTATTGCGTGGCGTCGCGGCCGAGCAGGGACGTCAGCGGCGCCGCGCGCGCAGCATCGGCCGGCACGGCGAGCGCGCCGGCGATGCCCGCGGTCGAGGCTCCGATGAGGTGACGGCGATTGAGGTCCATGACGCGTCCTCCGGCGGACGCGGGACGTGTCCGCGGGGACTAGGTAGCTCAGGACGGCCGGTGGCGTGAGGATTGTTCGCGGTAGGGTTAAATGTTTACGTAAGCAAGGTGCGGTAGGGGTTACGGCCCCAGCGTGTTCCGTTCCTTCCGCGCCAATCGCACCATCTCCATCAGCATCGCTTCGCCCGCATCCACCAGTTCCTCCAGCGTGATCCGGGGTGCGCCCTTGCGGCGCACCGCGCCGCTGCGCGCGAGCAGCGGGATGTGGATGAACGCCGCAAGCCTGGGCCCGCCCGCTCTCACATTCTCGATCGCGCGCCAGCTCAGATAGTTGCAGAGGTAGGCGCCGGCATCGCGCGAGGCGCGCGCATCGATGCCGGTGAGGCGTGCGGCGCGCAGCAGCCTTGCGGTGTGCGGACCGAACGTCATCGCGTCCGCATCGCCGGCGATGCCGCGCTTGCTCGAGCGGGTGTTGGCGGCATCCGGCCAGAGCATGGTGACCGCATTGCGGGCGCGGGTCTCGATGCGCAAGTAAGGCGTGCGTGCGGCGAGGCCGAACATCAGAAGTGCATCCGGCTTCACCTTCGCGAGCACGTCAGGCAATTGCCGGTCGACCGCAGCATAGGTGACCGGGAAGATGTGGCTTGCGATCGCAACATTATCGAGCGCCGGGCGGCGCAGCTGCGCCAGCCGCGCTATCAGCGGCTGGGTCGGGTTAAACGGCGCGCCGGGAAACGGCCCGAAGCCGGTGAGGAGAATGCGGAGCCTTTCGCTCATTGCAGCAACTCCAGCATCTGCTCCGCGGCGAGGGCCGGCGTGAGATGGCCGTCGGCGACCTCGGCCTCGATCTTCCGGACCTTGGTCCGCACCGACGCCTCGCTGCGCAGCCGCGCCAGCATGCGCTGCTCCAGCATCGACCACATCCATTTCACCTGCTGATCGCGCCGCCGCGCGGCAAACTCGCCGGATGCGCTCATCGCCTTGCGGTGATCAAGGATCCTCTGCCAAATTCTCGCGATTCCGTCGCCGGTGAGCGCCGAATAGGTCTCGACCGGTGGGTGCCAATGCTCGGACCGCGGCGCGAGGATGTGCAGCGCGCCGCGGTAGTCAGCGGCCGTGATCTTGGCGCGCTTGAGGTTGTCGCCGTCGGCCTTGTTGATGGCGATCATGTCGGCGAGCTCGACCAGGCCCTTCTTGATCCCTTGCAGTTCGTCGCCGCCGCCCGGCAGCATAAGTGCGAGGAAGAAATCGGTCATGTCGCAGACCGCCGTCTCGGATTGGCCGATGCCGACGGTCTCGACCAGCACGACGCCGAAGCCTGCGGCTTCGCAAATCAGCATTGCCTCGCGTGTCTTGGCCGCGACGCCCCCGAGCGTGCCCGAAGACGGCGAGGGGCGGATGAAGGCATCGGTGGAGGCCGACAGCCGCGCCATCCGGGTCTTGTCGCCGAGGATCGAGCCGCCGCTGCGCGCTGAGGACGGATCGACCGCGAGCACTGCGACCTTGTGGCCTTGTTCGATCAGATACGTGCCGAGCGCGTCGATCGTGGTGGACTTGCCGACGCCCGGAGAGCCGGTGATGCCGACGCGCACCGCCTTGCCGGTGTCGGGCAGCAGCATCTGCACCAGTTCGCGCGCCAGCGCCTGATGGTCGGAGCGCCGGCTCTCCACCAGCGTGATAGCCCGCGCCAGCGCCGCGCGGCTGCCGGCGCGCACGTCGCGGGCGAGGGATTGGGTGTCCGGCGAGGCCTTCTTCTCAGTCATGCCCTGCTTTACAACGGCCCGGCTGGGCAGGCGAGGGCGCTCGCCTGCAAATCACCGGGATGTTGCCGCCGCCGCCTGGGGCGGTTTCATCTTGCGCCACACCCACACCATTACCGGCCACAGCAGGGCGCCGATTGCCATCGCGGCGAGGATCGCCGCGACTGGGCGCTCGAAGAACGGCAGGATGCTTCCGTCCGACTTGATCAACGAGGTGACGAAAGCCTGCTCGACCATGGTGCCCATGACGATGCCGAGCACCATGGCTGCCACGGGATAGCCGTTCGCTTCCATGATATAGCCGATCACGCCGAAGGCGGCGACGGTGACGACGCCAAACATGTTGTTGCCGATCGCGAACGAGCCGACCGCGCAGCACAGCATGATGATCGGCATCACGGTGGAGCGTGGCGCCAGCAGGATGTAGGCCGCGACCCGGATCATGGCGATGCCGAGCGGGATCATCATGATGTTCGCGATGATGAACATCAGATAGATCGCGTACATGCTCGACGCCTTCTCGGTGAACAGCGTCGGGCCGGGATTGAGTCCCTTCATGTAGAGCACGCCGATCGCGATCGCGGCGATGGTGTCGCCGGGGATGCCGAACAGCAGCGATGGCACCCAGCCGGAGGCGATGCTGGCGTTGTTGCTGGCTCCGGCCTCGACCAGGCCTTCGACGTGACCGGTGCCGAACTTTTCAGGCTCCTTCGAGAAGCGCTTCGACATCGCGTAGGAGACCCAGGCGGCCATGTCGGCGCCGGCGCCGGGCAGCACGCCGATGATGATGCCGACGATATTCCCGCGCGTCATCTGCCAATGATACTTCTTGGTCAGCTTCCACTGGCCGGCCATGATGCTTCCGAATTTTCGTCGCGGCAGCGGTGGCGGCTCGGGCGTCAGCATCGCGCGCATCACCTGCGCCACCGCGAACACGCCGACCAGCGCCGGGATCGGTTCGATGCCGCCGAACAGATCGGTGAGGCCGAAGGTGAAGCGCGGGACGCCGCCGGGATTCTCGATGCCGATGCAGGAGACCAGCAGGCCGATGAACATGCCGGCGATCGCCTTCACGGGCGAGGAGCGCGCGACCAAAGTGGCACACATCAGGCCGAGCAGCGCCAGCCAGAAATATTCGAACGTCGAGAACGACAGCGCGATCTCGGCGAGCGGCGGCGCCAGGATCATCAGCGACAGCACGCCGGCGATGCCGCCGACCGCGGAGAACCAGACGCCGGCCCCGAGCGCGAGCTCGGCCTGGCCCTTGCGGGTCATGGCATAGGCTTCGTCGGCATAGGCGGCGGAAGCCGGCGTGCCGGGAATGCGCAGCAGCGCGCCGGGAATGTCGCCGGAGAAGATCGCCATCGAGGACGCCGCGACGATGGTCGCAATCGCCGCGATCGGCGACAGGTAAAAGGTGACGGGGACGAGCAGGGCGGTCGCCATCGTCGCCGACAGGCCCGGCAGCGAGCCGATCACGAGCCCGTACACGGAGGCCGCGAACATCGCGATGATGACCTCCCAGGTCGAGATCAGTGCGAACGCATCAATCAGGGTTTTCAGCATGGGATTACCAGGGCGTCGGCAGCAGGCCGGCAGGCAGCGGCACGCGCAACAGCTTGCCGAAAATGAGGTGAATGGCGAATGGCGAGAGCGCCGCGAGCGGCAGCGCCAGCTTCCACTTCGCCCCCAACGCGGTCGAGGTCACGTAGACCATGATCGCGGCAGCGAGGATGAAGCCGAGCCGGTCGGCGGCAAAGACGTAGAACAGCAGCAGCGCCGGCGGCAGCAAGGCGCGAAGGCCGTAGAGCTTGCCCTGCGGCGGCGGGCTGGCGGCCTGACCGTTCTCGAGCGGGACCAGCTCTTCCTCCTCCTCGAAGGAATGGCCGATGCCGAACACGATCGCGAGCCCGCACAGGGCGAGCCCGGTGCCGATCACCAGCGGAAACACGTTGGGGCCGACCGGCTGGCCCGGCACCGGCGGCAAGATCCAACCGCCATAGGCGGCGGCCGCGCCGAGTGCGACGAGAAACGATCCCGTGACGGAGTCGGGAAGACGCATGGGAGAGTCCTATGAGAAGTGCACTCCCTCTCCCCGCGTGGGTTGGGCTAGCGCATATGATGAAGCTGCTCGGCCTGCATGGTTCGAGACGCCCGCTTTCGCGGGCTCTTCACCATGAGGGTTTGATATCTCGCCGCAAAACGCGACCTCATCCTGAGGGCCCGCCGTAGGCAGGCGTCTCGAAGGATGGGCTGCAAGCGAGCTACTCGCCACGTTCTTCATATGCGACAGCCCTGCCGCTCGCGCGGAGAGGTGAAAATCACGCCTTGCTCAGGCCCGCCGCCTTCATCGCCTCGCCCATCTGGGCGTCGCCCTTGTCCATGAAGGCGGCGAAATGGGCGGCATCGCCCCACACGGTGCCGAAGCCGCGATTGCTCATGAAGTCCTTGAACTCGGCTGAGTCGTAGACCTTCTTCAGCGCTGCGGTCAGCTTCGTTGCGATCTCCGGCGGCAGGTTCTTCGGGGCGCCGATGCCGCGCCAGGCACCGGTCGCGTAGTCGATGCCCATCGCCTCCTTCAATGTCGGCACGTCCTTGAAGATCGGGTTGCGCGCCGGCGCCATGATGGCAAGGCTCCTGGCCTTGCCAGCCTCGATGATGGCGCGCGCTTCCGGCACCGAGCAGGTGGTCAGGTCGAGGCCACCGGCGGCGAGATCCTGCATCGCGGGCGCTGCGCCATTTGACGGCACCCAGGCGACCTGGTTGGCAGGCAGGCCCATCGCCTGCATCCAGCCGACCAGCGCCAGATGCCAGATGCCGCCCTGGCCGGTGCCCGAAGCCTTGAACTTGCCCGGAGGCGCCGCCTTGATCGCGTCGGCGAGCTCCTTGACCGTCTTGTAGGGCGAGGAGGAGGAGACCTGGATGCCGGGCGGATCCTCGTTCATCAGCGCCAGCGGCGTGTAGCTCTTTGGCGTCAGCTCGGTGAGGCCTTGCCAGTGCATCATCGAGATTTCGACCGTGAGCATGCCGATCGTGTAGCCGTCGGGCTGCGCGCTCGCGATCGCGCTATGGCCGACGACGCCGGAGCCGCCGGTGCGGTTGACCACGTTGAAGGGTTGGCCGAGATCCTTCTCCAGCAGCGCCGCGACGATGCGCGCGGTCGCATCGGTGCCGCCGCCCGCGCCCCAAGGCACGATCACGGTGACCGGACGCGCCGGATAGGCTTGTGCGAGTGCCGGCTTGAACCCGAAAGCGGCGGATGCCGCGACCGCGGCAGACGAGGCCGCAAAGGCGCGGCGGGTGATCTTGGACATTGAATGCCTCCCAGCGGCGCCCGCGACGTCGAGCGCTCTTGTCAACGGCGGCATTCTAGTCGGCTTTGCGGCGGCGCCGCAAGGTAGCGCTACCAGCGAGATCGCCGTTTGTGTGAAACCATCGGACGGGCAGTCGGAAATCGGGTGGGTTTTGCCGGCGCAAGTCGCCAACCTCAGCGCGCAACAAGTGCCAAAGGCAAGCCATGACCCAAGCCTATTACAGCACGGTGCTGGATCACCCGCTGGACGAAGTCTGGTCGCTAATTCGCGACTTCAACAACTATCCCGTTTATAT
This sequence comes from Bradyrhizobium sp. 137, assembly GCF_023074095.1. Lineage (NCBI taxonomy): Bacteria > Pseudomonadati > Pseudomonadota > Alphaproteobacteria > Hyphomicrobiales > Nitrobacteraceae > Bradyrhizobium > Bradyrhizobium sp. 137. The sequence continues at coordinate 21,545 of NZ_JADPKU010000068.1, read as the reverse complement.
CGACGATAATCGTCGCGGACGTGCGAGCTGAAGATGGAGAGCTTCGATACGCCCTTGCCTTTGATGGCATCCGCGTTCTTGCGTATTGCAGCAATGATTTCGTCAGGTGTCATGGACACAACCTGGCCGGGCGCACGACCAGTCCATCACTACTCCGCCGCCTCGCTATGCCCAAGCCGGACGTTCAGCTTGCGGATCAGTTCCTCCGCCGCATCGGCGATCACGGTGCCCGGCGGGAAGATGGCTTCGGCGCCGGCCGCGTACAGCGCGTCGTAATCCTGCGGCGGCACTACGCCGCCGACGATGATCATGATGTCGTCGCGGCCCTGCTTCTTCAGCGCGGCCTTCAGTTCCGGCACCGCCGTGAGGTGGGCGGCGGCGAGCGAGGAGACGCCGAGGATGTGCACGTCGTTCTCGACCGCCTGCCGCGCAGCTTCGTCGGCGGTCGCGAACAGCGGCCCGATGTCGACGTCGAAGCCGATGTCGGCGAAGGCTGACGCGATCACCTTCTGGCCGCGGTCATGGCCGTCCTGGCCGATCTTGGCCACCAGGATGCGCGGGCGGCGGCCTTCCGCCTCCTCGAAGGCGTCGATCAGCGCCTGAACCTTCTCGACCTGGTTTCCCATGCTGGAGGCCTCCCGCTTGTAGACGCCGGTGATGGACTTGATCTCGGCGCGATGCCGGCCGAACACCTTCTCCATCGCCTCCGAAATCTCGCCGACGGTCGCCTTGGCGCGCGCCGCGTCGATGGCGAGCGCGAGCAGATTGCCGTTGCCTTCTCTGGCCGAGCGCGTCAGCGCGGCGAGGGCGGCATCGACGTCCTTCTGATTGCGCTCGGATTTCAGCCGCGTCAGCTTGTCGATCTGCAAGCGGCGGACATTGCTGTTGTCGACTTTGAGGATCTCGATCGGCGCCTCATCGGTCGGCTTGTACTTGTTAACGCCGATCACGGCCTGCTTGCCGGCATCGATGCGGGCCTGTGTCTTGGCCGAGGCTTCCTCGATGCGCAGTTTCGGCACGCCCGCCTCGATCGCCTTGGCCATGCCGCCGAGCTCCTCGACCTCCTGGATGTGGCTCCAGGCCTTGGCGGCGAGGTCGCGCGTGAGCCGCTCGACATAATACGAGCCGCCCCAGGGATCGATGATGCGCGTGGTGCCGCTCTCCTGTTGGAGGAAGAGCTGGGTGTTGCGAGCGATGCGCGCCGAGAAATCGGTCGGCAGCGCCAGCGCTTCGTCGAGCGCGTTGGTGTGCAGCGACTGGGTATGGCCTTGGGTGGCCGCCATCGCCTCCACCGTGGTACGCATGACGTTGTTGAAGACGTCCTGAGCGGTCAGCGACCAGCCTGAGGTCTGGCTATGCGTGCGCAGCGACAGCGAGCGCGGGTCTTTCGGATTGAATGGCTTCAGCAGCTTCGCCCAGAGCAGGCGCGCGGCGCGCAGCTTGGCGACCTCCATGAAGAAGTTCATGCCGATCGCCCAGAAGAACGACAGGCGCGGCGCGAAGCGGTCGACGTCGAGGCCTGCAGCGAGTCCGGCACGCAGATATTCGACGCCATCGGCGAGCGTGTAGGCGAGCTCGAGGTCCTGCGTCGCACCGGCCTCCTGCATGTGATAGCCGGAGATCGAGATCGAGTTGTATTTCGGCATCCTCGTGGAGGTGTAGGCGAAGATGTCCGAAATGATCCGCATCGATGGCGCGGGCGGATAGATATAGGTGTTACGCACCATGAATTCTTTCAGAATGTCGTTCTGAATGGTGCCCGAGAGTTTTTCCGGCGGCACGCCCTGTTCCTCGGCGGCCGCGACATAGAGCGCCAGGATCGGCAGTACCGCGCCGTTCATGGTCATGGACACGCTCATCTGATCGAGCGGAATCCCTGCGAACAGCGTGCGCATGTCGTAGATGGAATCGATCGCGACGCCGGCCATGCCGACGTCGCCGCCGACGCGCGGATGATCGCTGTCATAGCCGCGATGCGTGGCGAGATCGAAGGCGACCGAGAGGCCCTTCTGTCCAGCGGCGAGATTACGGCGATAGAACGCGTTGGAATCCTCTGCCGTGGAGAAGCCGGCATATTGCCTGATGGTCCAGGGCTGGTTGACATACATGGTCGGGTAGGGACCGCGCAGAAAGGGCGCGATGCCGGGATAGGTCTCGAGGAAATCGAGGCCGGCAAGATCGGCCTCGCCATAAGCGGGTTTTACGAGAATGCCCTCGGGCGTCAGCCACGGCTCGGCGCTGCCTAATGGCGCTGTGGTTGCGGTCCGCTCGAAGGCGACATCGGCGAAATTGGGAATGCGGCTCATCTCTTGGAATCCTCAAAGCTGCGATGATGCTCGATCAGCCTTTGCACATTCTTCTTGTAGACCGGATCATCCAGCCGGCTCTCAGTCATCGCTCAAGTCCCGCTCCGCGGCAAGCGCGCGAAAAGCTCGACAAACTTCCATTCTGCGAGACCTAGCAAGCTTTGTCCGAGCAGCTGAAACACCGGACGGCCTCAATCATGATCCGGATGCTGATAGCTGACGATGGTCGCCATCTTCTCCGGTCCGTAATTCTGCTGGGTGGTCTGGCTCGGCAAATTGGAGATGCCGACTACCCAGCCGAGGCGAGATTCGGTGCCGAACTGCCGCGTTGGGACAACGTGGTCGGGGCGGTCGAACGTGCCTGTCATGATCTCGATCCGGTCGCCGTCGATGCGGCCAAAGCTCAGCGGCGTGCCGCAGGCGGCGCAAAAGCCGCGCTCGGCGATGGAGGAGGAGCGGAAGAACGACGGCCGTCCCTTGGTCCAGGCAAAGTCCGTCTTGTTGATGTCGGCGAAGGAGGCGAACGGGGCGCCAGCCGCCTTCTGGCACATCCGGCAGTGGCAGATCGAGACCTTGGTCGGTGCCGTCGTGACTCGAAAGCGCACGGCCCCGCATTGGCAGCCGCCGGTGAGAACGGTTTTGCTGGTTTCGGTCATGGCTGCTCCATCCGCCGGTAGGCGTCTTGCAGCGTCGCAAGCGCATCGCCTCCGGCGAAGACGAAACCGGTGACGCCGGCCGCACGCAGCGCCGCCTCGGCATCGGTCGGGCGGCCTGCCAGATAGATATGTCGGGCGCCGGCCGTTTGCAGGGCCCGGGCGGCGGGTTCCGCGTGACCGGCATAGACCTTGTCGCTGGAACAGAGGCAGGCAAGCTCCGCGCCGGAGGCCTTGAACGCGGTAGCAAGCTTGGACGGATCGGCAAAACCCTCGCTGTCGAGGGCCTGGATGCCGCCAGCCTCGAAGAAGCTCTTGGCAAACGTCGCCCGCGCGGTGAAATCGGCGGGCGTGCCGAGATTGGCCAGGAACACCTTTGGCCGGGCGCCACGTGCTTTCAACGCGGCATCCGACTTGTCACGCAACGCCTCGAACGGTTCCGCCAGCCGGATCGGCGACAGTGCATCGAATTTGTATTTTTGCTCACCGTAAGGCGGAAGCGCGATTGGCGTCACCTTCAGCACGGCCGTCTCGCTCTCATGCAGGTTCGGAAACTCGCTGGCGCCGGTCAGCACGTCTCGGCGTTTTGCGATGTTGGCCTCGCGCGCCTTTCGCGTAGCCGCTACTTTACTTTGAAAAATACCCTGCTGAAGCGCGGCAAAGGCGCCGCCGGCTCTCTCGCTCTCCTGGAACAGCGCCCAAGCGGCCTCGCAGAGCTGCGCGGTCAGCGTCTCGATGCCGCCGGCGCCCGCCGCGGGATCGCTGACCTTGGCGAGATTGCTTTCTTCCAGCAGCAGGGCTTGCGTGTTGCGCGCCACGCGTCGTGCGAACGGATCGGGCAGTCCGAGCGCCAGCGTATGCGGCAACACGGTGATCGCGTTGGCGCCGGCAAGCCCGGCCGCAAAGGTCGCGATGGTCGCGCGCAGCATGTTCACGTAAGGGTCGCGCTGCGTCAGCATGCGCCAGGCCGTGTCGGCAGCGATGAACAGCGGTTTCGGCGTCAGGCCACAGGCCTGCTCGATGCGCGCCCACAGCAGCCGCAGCGCGCGGAATTTGGCCATGGTCAGGAACTGGTCGGCATCGGCGGAAAGCCGCGCATAGACCATGTCCTGCGCCTGCTGCAGCGCAATGCCGGCATTTTCGATCGCGCGCAGATAGGCAACGCCGCAGGCGAGCACGAAGGCAAGCTCCTGCACTTCCGAACCGCCGGCATCGTGGATCACGCGTCCGTCGGCGGAGGCGAATGGCCCCTTGAAGCCGAGCCCAGCGAGACCCTTGATGGCGCCGGTGATGGCTGGAACGATCTCCTCCCAAGTATAGGGGCTGTGGCCCCACACCGCGCCGGCCGCGAGCGGATCAAGCCCGAAGCGGATGTTGCAGGCGGCGGGATCGAAGCCTGCGCTCTTCACATATTCCGCGACATGGATCGCGGCCATCCGCGATTGCGGACCGATCTGAAGCTCGAGGCCGATGCCGGCATCGAGATGGATGTCCTTCAAGACTCTTGCGACCGCATCGGCTGACGGTTCCAGGCCGAAGCCGTGGGCGCCGCTGCCGCCGGCGAACACCAGCGCGAGCCCCGTCGCGCCGTTCTCGAGATCGGTCAGCGCCTGCGCATTCGCGGCAGCCGCATCGGGATGGTCGATCCGCTGCATGATCTGCCAGGGCGCAGCTGGCGGCCGGCCCACCACGGGCGCAAGGCCCTTGGCGCGTGGGTAGAGCGGCTCGATCTTCAGGCCATCATAGGTCTTGCCGACCAGCTTCTCGAACGGCGCGCCCTTCAGCACGCCGTCAACCAGCTTGCGCCAGTCTTCGATCGTCGCCTTGGGGAAATCCGCCGCCAGCGGCAGGTCGTCAGTCACGGAGGTCATGCGGCGAGGGGCTCCCGAAATCTTGTTATTCGCAGGCGAAATTGCCACGGCGGACCGCCCCTGCAAACGGTTGTTTTTGGTTAACCGGTATCCGGAAGCCGCTCAATGCCTTGCGTCGAGACGCTGGCGAGCCCGTCACGCACACGAACGCCTGATATGAGGCGGTCGGGCGCGATTTCGGCCAGCGGCACCAGCACGAAGGCGCGCTCGAACAGGCGCGGATGCGGCAGGGTCAGATCGGGCTTCTGCAAGCTGACATTGTCATAGGCAATCATATCGAGATCGAGCGTGCGCGGGCCCCAGCGCCGCTCCTTGTCCCGCGTGCGGCCGAATTTCTGCTCGATCTTCTGGAGCACGAACAGCAGTGCATGCGGATCAAGGCTGGTCTCGATCTCGATGCACGCGTTGATGAAGGGCTCCTGGTCCTCATCGCCCCAGGGCGGCGTTGCATAGTCGGACGAGCGCGCGATCAGCGCGGCTTGCGCCATGCCGCAGATATGCGCGATCGCCTTGCGGAATGTCGCGCGGACATCGCCGACATTTCCGCCGAATGCGATCAAGACGCTCGCCATCTTATGGATGCCGCGAGCGCGTCAGCATGATGCCGACGTCGTCGAAGATCGCGGCGATCGGCGCATGCGGCTTGTGCACGGTGATCTTCACGGCGCGGATGCGCGGGAAATGCGACAGGATGGCATCGGCCACCGCGCCGGCGGCGCGCTCCAAGAGCTTGTAATTGGTGTTCTTGAACGCCGCCGTGGTGGTCGCCACCACTTCGGCGTAGGACACGGTATCGGCGAGCCGGTCGCTGCGCGAAGGCTCCGACAGGTCGGTATAGAGTTCGAGATCGATGACGAAGCGCTGGCCGACTTCGGTTTCGTGATCCATGACGCCGTGGCGCGCGTGGATCGACAGGCCGGTGACGAAGATCGTATCGGTCATGGCTTGCTCTCGATTGCTGCTGCTACACGCAGGGCCTGCAAGGTTTCGGCGACGTCATGGGTCCGAATGATTTTTGCGCCGCGCTGCGCGGCGATGACGTGCGCGGCGATCGATCCGGCGAGTCGCTCTTTCGGCTCCGACGGCGACACCGCGGCGATGAAGCGCTTGCGCGAGGCGCCGACCAGGATCGGCAGGCCGAACATGTCGAGTTCGCGCAGCCGCGCCAGCGCGATCATGCTCTGCTCGGCCGTCTTGCCGAAGCCGATGCCGGGATCGAGTACGATTTTGTCCCGCGCGATACCAGCCTTGGCCGCGATATCCAGCGAGCGCAGGAAGAAGGTTTTCATGTCCGTGACGATGTCGATGGTGGGGTCGGCATTGTCGCGGTTGTGCATCACGATGACCGGAACGCCTTTAGCCGCGACCAGCGGTGCCATGGCGGCGTCGCGTTGCAGGCCCCAGACGTCGTTGACGATCGCCGCGCCCTGGTCGAGCGCGAACGCCACCACCTCCGCCTTCATGCTGTCGATCGAGACGGGCGCGCCAAGCGCCACGACGCCAGCCAGCACCGGCTTCAGCCGGGCGAGCTCGCGTTCCGCTGTGACCGGCTGGGCGCCCTTGTAGGGCCGGGTGGACTCCGCGCCGATATCGATGATGTCGACGCCATCAGCGATCATCGTCCGGGCACGCTCCAAGGCCTGCTCGGGCGCGATGAACGCGCCGCCGTCAGAGAAGGAATCCGGGGTGACGTTGAGCACCCCCATCACCGCCGGAAGCGGCCGTTCCAACAGCGTCCGCAGCACGTCGGCCCCGGCCGAGCCGGCCGGCGGGACGGATGGGGAGGGCGAGGCGCTCATGCGGGTGGCTTTAGCGGTCGGGGAGGGGGAGTTCAAGACCAACCCCTCGTGTCATTGCCCGCGAAAGCGGGCAATCCAATACTCCGAGGCATTGCGACAATGTGGAGGAGGCGCGGCGTACTGGATACCCCTTCGCGGGGTACGACGGAGAGAGTGTGTGGCTAATACGTAATCTTCGGCGGCAGCTTCTTCGCCTTGGCGATGATCTCGCCGACCGACTTCTCGGAAGGCAGGATGCGGAGGAGCTTCTTCTTCTCGTTCGCGTCCCGCATGCTCTGCGCGAGCCTTGCCGGATTCCGATAAGCGAGCTCGCGCACCGTGGTGACGCCGGCAGCGCGGACCAGGCCGACCTTGGCCCGGCCCATGCCGGGGATGCGCATGTAGTCAGAGACGTTGGCCCATTCGAGCAGCAGCTGCTCGCTGATGCCGGTCTTGGCAGACAGCGCCTTGCGGCCTTTCACGGTGCCGGCAGCCTCGAGCAGCGCGTCGGTGGTGCGGATTCCCTGCGCCTTCAACTTGTTGGCGGCAAAGGCCGACAGGCCCTCAATCTCGGAGATGGGATATGTCATGATTCTCGATATGAAATGCGAAAGCTTCAGGCGAATTGGCTGAGGCCCGGCGTCCCCGCGATGATCTTGCCCATCTGATCGGCTCCGATTTTGTCTCGGCCGAAGCGAAAAAGTTCACGGGCGATGTTTTGAATCTCCGACATGCCGAGTCCGAGGCCCATCAGGCGTGAGCCGACGGCCATCAGGCCACCGCCCATCAGCCGCGACAGTCCGCCGCCGCTCCCGGACGTCTCGATCACGGCTTCCGCACCGGGAATCTGGTCGATCAGGGCCTGCACGCTGTCGGAAGGACCCTCGCTGCGGAGGAAACCCAGGATAATGCCGACAGTCTTTTCAGCGACAGCACTATCTATGCTGGCGTTTGTTGCCAGCCGCCCGATCAGCTCGTCCATATGGCCTGCCCCTCAGCCGGTTCACATGCCGGAGTATTGCTTTCGAAAATGATCTTGAGCCGGTGCGATGTGAAATACAAGCGATGAACGCGACCAACGTTTCGAACGCGCGAAAAGTGTTGCAGCGATGCAAGAGCGGAGATGGAATCAGCAAGAAAATACCGCGGTGCGAATGCACCTTTCCGACTTTCGGCTGATGTTTCCGACGATGTCGCATGTCCGGACCACGTTGAATGGTTTCAATCGGCTCGCGACATGCGTTAAACTCCGGAACTGGTGTATTCGAGTTTCGATACGCGAAACTGCAGAGATCAGAGACCATAATGACCGCACAGGACAGCAAGCTCGGTGACACCGACGAGAAGATCTTCGTCGGCAAGGGAAACGAGCAGGCATGGCTGACGCTGGCGCTCGCCAATCGCCATGGCCTCGTCACCGGTGCAACCGGAACCGGCAAGACCGTGTCGCTGCAAGTGATGGCGGAAGGATTTGCGCGCGCCGGCGTTCCGGTCTTCGCAGCCGACATCAAGGGCGACCTCTCCGGCATCTCCGAGGTCGGCGAACCAAAGGATTTCATCGTCAAGCGCGCCACCGAGATGGGGCTGACGTTCCAGCCCGACCAGTTCTCGACGGTGTTCTGGGACGTGTTCGGTGAGCAGGGCCACCCGGTGCGGGCGACGGTCACCGAGATGGGACCGCTGCTGCTCGCGCGCATGCTCGACCTCAACGACGTGCAGGAAGGCGTGCTCAACGTCGCCTTCCGCGTCGCCGACGACAACGGTCTCGTCCTGATCGACATGAAGGACCTTCGCGCGCTGCTCGACGCCATCGTGCCCGATAGCGGGAAGAAGGGGCCGGACGCGGCGGCGGATCCGCTCGCCGCCATCCGCAAGGCCGCGCAGGGCTTCGGCAACGTCACCAAGGCGACCGTCGGCACCATCCAGCGCCAGCTCCTGGTGCTGGAGAACCAGGGCGGCTCCAAATTCTTCGGCGAACCGGCGCTGACGCTGAAGGACTTCATGAAGACCGACCGCGACGGGCGCGGCATGGTCAACATCCTCGTCGCCGACAAGCTGCTCCAGAGCCCGCGGCTTTATGCGACATTCCTGTTGTGGATGCTGTCGGAGCTGTTCGAGGAGCTGCCCGAGGTCGGCGACCTGCCCAAGCCGAAGCTCGTGTTCTTCTTCGACGAGGCGCATCTGTTGTTCAACGATGCGCCCAAAACGCTGATGGACAAGATCGAGCAGGTGGTGCGTCTGATCCGCTCCAAGGGCGTTGGCGTCTACTTCGTGACGCAGAACCCGGTCGACGTGCCCGATCGCGTGCTCGGGCAGTTGGGTAACCGGGTGCAGCACGCGCTGCGCGCTTTCACCCCGCGCGACCAGAAGGCGGTCGCCGCCGCAGCCCAGACCTTCCGGCCCAACCCGAAGCTCGACACCGCCAAGGTGATCATGGAGCTCGGCAAGGGCGAGGCGCTGGTGTCCTTCCTCGAGGGCAACGGCACGCCTTCGATGGTCGAGCGGGTGATGATCCGGCCGCCGTCGGCCCGGATTGGACCGATCACGCCGGAGGAGCGCAAGGCGATCATGGCTATAAGCCCGGTCAAGGGCAAATACGACACCGCTGTCGATTCCGAGTCTGCCTACGAGATTCTTCAGAAGCGCATCGCCGGCACGGCGGCAACGGCAGATGGTTCGGCAGGTGGAAGCGGTGGCGGCATCCTCGGCCAGATCGGCTCGATCGTCGGCTCTATCTTCGGCACCAACGTCAAGCGCGGCCGTCTGTCAACCGGCCAGGTCATCGCGCGCGACGTGACGCGATCGGTGACCAACCAGGTGATCGGGGGGATGGCCGCCAATATCGGCAAGTCGGTCGGCGGCCAGCTCGGCGGCTCGATCGGCCGCACCCTGGTTCGCGGCGCGCTCGGCGGATTGCTGCGGCGCTAGAGCGTGATCCGGAAAAGTGTGAAGCGGTTTTCCGAAAAGATCATGCTCAAACAATAACCTGAAGCGCGATGACGATTCATCCCGATCTCGTCGCGCCTTAGGCAGCACGCCCGGCCATCACGCCGCCGGAGGTTTAGCGGCCATCGGGAGGCCATCACAGCGCACAAATTCCGGTGAGGGGCTCTCCAAGCATCCGCCCGTCTGCTACGTGGTAGTCCGCCGCCGACTGGACTCCACCGTGACCTCCACCGCCCCGTTAGCCAAACCTGATGCGCCGAGACGCCTGTCGCTGCGCGCGCCGCTGGACCTGCTTTTCCTGTTCTGCTGCGTCCTCCTGACCGCCGATGTGCTCATTCCCGAGATCTTCGGCCACGGCAAGACCAAGGATTACGGGCTGTGGTACTGGGCCGGGCAGCAGATCCTGGAGGGACGCTCGCTCTATCCCGGCGATATCAGCGACTACTTCGAATTCATCTATCCGCCGCTTCCGGCGATCATGTTGGCGATCCCGAGCTGGTTCGGCAAGATCCCGCTCTATACCGTCCTGTCCATCCTGAATGCAGTGGCGTGGTGGTACACCGGGATGTTCTCCCAGGTCCTGGCTGGCTCGGACCGCAAGCCCGGTCCCTGGCTGGAAGCATTGCCCGCCTTCGTCACCGTCACTTTCGTGTTCGACATGTTCGACCTCGGCCAGCCGAACCTCGTCCTGTTGGCGATGATGCTCTACGGCTTCTGGAGCTTGCGGCATCAGCGCCCCTGGCTTGCTGGCTTCATGTTTGCGCTCGCGACGGCCATCAAGGTGTTTCCGATCGCGGTGCTGCCCTACCTGATGTGGCGGCAGAAGTGGGCGGCCGCCGTCGCTACGGTCGCCTTCACCGGCATTCTTCTTTACGTCGTGCCGGCGCCGATCCGCGGCTTCGAGCGCAACGCAGCCGAACTTGCGACCTGGTACCAGGCCATGGTCGGTACCAACTCGGAACAAGGCTTTGGCCAGCGCGGCGAGCAGAATTGGTCGTGGGTCAACCAGTCCCTCATTGCTGTCACGCATCGCCTGGTCCGGCCGATCAATTACAATCTGGAAGACCCCAACAAGCCGCCGCGTACGATGAACGTCATCGACGTCGACTACAGCACGGCGAACTGGATCGTGCTCGCGCTGTCGGCGGTGCTCGGGCTCGGCTTCGTCGCGATCATGCCTCGGCAAGCGCGGCGAACGGCGCGCTCCGACGCCGAGGAGCTCGGCATCCTGTTCTGCCTGATGACGATTGCCTCGCCTCTGGCGCGGCAATACTACTTCATGTGGCTGTTCCTGCCCATGACGGTGCTGATGCATCGGGCCACCCTCGACGCGCGGGCGAATGTGCGGCTGGGAACCTGGCTCGCTTTGGGTGCCGCCGGCATCCTCATGCTGCTATCGCTGCCGTGGTTTCCCAATGTCATCCAGGCCTGGGGCAATAATCTCGTTGCGACCGCCATCCTTGCCGGCAGCCTCGCATGGCACATCTGGCATCCGCCGGCTGGTCCCGAGGCCGCGCCAGCGCTAAAAGCGCAGACACCTTGAGACCAACAATCGGGAATACGACCATGGCCAATGCGCAGCTTCAATCCGTGCTCGACCACATCGACAAGGATTTCGATAACAGCCTGGAGCGTCTGTTTTCGTTGTTGCGGATCAAGTCGATCTCCGCGGATCCGGCCTTCGCCGCCGATTGCAAGGCCGCGGCCGAGCACCTCGCCAAGGACATCGCAAGCCTCGATGTCGCCACCGAAGTGAGGCCGACCGCCGGACATCCCGCCATCGTCGGCAAGGCCAGGGCGGGCGGACGGCCGCACGTACTGTTCTACGGCCATTACGACGTGCAGCCGGTCGACCCGCTCGATCTCTGGGATCGTCCGCCGTTCGAGCCTGTCGTCACCGACCATGCCGATGGTCGCAAGATCATCGTCGCGCGCGGTGCCGAGGACGACAAGGGCCAGGTCATGACCTTCGTCGAAGCCTGCCGCGCCTGGATGAAGGTGACGGGCTCGCTGCCGGTCGACATCACCTTCCTGATCGAAGGCGAGGAGGAGGTCGGCTCGAAGAATTTCGTGCCCTTCATCGAGGCCAACAAGGACGAGTTCAAAGCCGACTACGTGCTGGTCTGCGACACCGGCATGTGGGATCACAACACGCCGGCGATCACGACATCGCTGCGCGGCCTGCTCTATGAGGAGCTGAAGATCACCGCCGCCAATCGCGACCTGCATTCCGGCGTCTTCGGCGGCAGCGCGATGAACCCCATCCGGGTCCTCACGAAAATTCTGGGCAGTCTGTTCGACGACGACAACCGCATCACCATTCCCGGCTTCTATGACGGGATCAAGGACACGCCCCCTGACATCTTGGTGCAGTGGAAAAAGCTCGAATTCACGCCGGACACGTTCCTCAAGCCGGTGGGCTTGTCGATCCCTGCCGGCGAGAAGGGGCGCTTGCTGATCGAGCAGGCCTCCTCGCGTCCGACCTGCGACGTCAATGGCATTTGGGGTGGCTATATCGGCGAGGGCTCCAAGACGGTGATCCCGTCGCACGCGTCTGCCAAGGTCTCGTTCCGTCTGGTCGAGGGGCAGGACCCCCAAAAGATCCGCAAGGCGTTCCGCGACTACGTGACCGCGCGCATTCCGGGCGACTGCAAGGTCGAGTTCGGCGACCATTCCGCCGCGCCCGCAGTCGCGCTCGACTGGAATATGAAACCGCTCGCCGCCGCCAAGAAGGCGCTGACCGAGGAATGGGGCAAGGAGACCGTGCTGATGGGATCGGGTGCCTCGATCCCGATCGTCGCCGATTTCAAGCGCACGCTCGGCCTCGATTCGCTGCTGGTCGGCTTCGGCCTCGACGACGACAACATCCATTCGCCGAACGAGAAGTACGATCTGCGCAGCTTCCAGAAGGGCATCCGCTCCTGGGCCCGCATCCTCGCCGCGCTGGCGGAGGTGAAGTGACCGCGTAGCGGTCATTCCGCGGCGCCTCGAAGAGGCGAACCCGGAATCTGGAGATTGTTGCGCGAGATTCTCAGGTGCGCAATTGCGCACCTTAGTTCGCGCTTTTCGCGCGCCCCGGAATGACGGGCGTGGGGAGTTACCCCTAAATAAAAACGCCGCCCGGAATTGGGCGGCGTTTCATTCCAAAAGGCGTAGAGGTTCGTTGCACGCTACCCTACACCAAATCCCGAAAATCTCAAGTCCGATAGCCCGGATTGACGCGGTCGAGCTTGCGTAGCAGCGGCGGCCACACGAGATTGGTGGCGCGCAGCTCGGCGCGGTCGCGGTTCGACAGTAGCTCGGTATTCTTGTCGATCGCGACGTCGTCGACTGGATAGATCGGCGTACCCAGCGCGCGCGTGCGCACCTGCATCGAGCAAGCGCGCTCGAGGTGGTACATGCGCTCGAAGGCGGAAGCGACCGAGCGGCCGACCGTCAGCGTGCCGTGATTGCGCAAAAGCATGTGGTTGTGGTCGCCGAGGTCCTTCTGCAGCCGCGGCCGCTCGTCATGGTCGAGCGCGATGCCTTCATAGTCGTGATAGGCGAGGTCGTGGGTGACGAGCTGGGCGGTCTGGTTCAGCGGCAACAGGCCTTCGGCGCTGCTCGACACCGCGGTGCCGTCGAGCGTGTGGAGATGCAGCACGCAGATCGCGTCCTCGCGCACCTCGTGGATCGCCGAATGGATGGTGAAGCCGGCGGGGTTGATGCTGTATTCGCTCTCGGAGAGCTGATTGCCATGCAAATCGACCTTGACGAGGCTCGACGCCGTGATCTCGTCGAACATCAGCCCGTATGGGTTGATGAGGAAGTGATGGTCGGGGCCGGGCACGCGCGCGGAGATGTGCGTGTCGACCAGATCGTCCCAGCCGTACAACGCGACGAGGCGATAGCAGGCGGCGAGATTGACGCGTTGCTGCCACTCGGCTTCCGTCATGTTCGACGGCACTTCCTTCAGGCGCGCTTCCGCTGGCGACATGGCTGATCTCTCCGAACATCGTTGTTGCGGAGAAGGAGCCTAGTCTTGGGTGAGGCGGGCAGCAAGGCGCGGCCAGCGCGCGGCAGTTCAGCGTTGCCCGCATGAGCGAAGCGATATGCGGGCAGCTCCAAGGTGGCCCCGGATGTCGCTTCGCTCATCCGGGCTTCGAGTTGGGAGAAGATTATTACGGAGCCGGGATCGACAGCAGGCTGGAAATGCTGCGGCCGCGGATATCGTAGACGCGGGCGAACACCACGTCGTCGCGCTTGATCTCGACCATGACGGGTGCGGTGAGGCCCTTGCAGTAGAATTCGCCCAGCGTCATCGCGAAATCGGCCGCGTTGGAATCCCAGCCGATGGTGAAGTCGGGGCCGAGCGCGACCTGGGCCGGTCGCTGCGGCCCGCACACCGCGACCTTCCATTTGCGATTGCTGGGCGGCACTTCCTGGCGCTCGACCAGCTGCTCGCGCAGCTCGTCCGAGGCCTGCTTCAGCGCCAGGCCCCAATAGTCGAGCATAAAGCGGTCGTCGGCGCCGCGCACGGTGCCGGCGATGTGGTTGAAGTGCGTGTATTGATAGGGATGCAGCCGGATCATCTCGGCGAGCGACAGCGCAAGACCGAAGCAGAAGGTGGCGAGCACGACCGGCTGCCAGGTGCGGTGATTGGAGCGCAGGCGTTCCATAGTCCAGCCGAAGGCGACGCCGCCGAGCACCGCCATTGGCGGGATCACGAAGACGAAATGGCGGATGCCGTTGTACAGTGCGGGACGCTTCACCATCGCGATCGCGAGCGGCAGGGTCGCGGCCAGCGTCAGCATCAAGAGGATGGTTTTGCGGCGCGCGGGAACCTCGCGGCGCGGCAGCATGGCGAAGGTGCTGACTACGGCGCCGCCCATCAGCACCAGCATCACCTCGGGCAGCTGCAGCGCGAACAGCGTCGGCAGATAGGACCAGGGCATGTCGGGCACGGACACGATCGCGCCATCGAACATCTCCTTCCACGGCTTCTCGAAGAAATGCGAGAAGTAGGTCAGCGCCTCGAAAGGATTGCCCGGCTCCATGATCGACCACGGCCAGATCAGGCCCATCACGAGATAGCCGAACGCAAGGCCAGGCAGCAGCACATAGACGACATGGGCGAAGCGGCGGACCGCCTCGCGCAAGCCCTCGCTGCGCAATTCCTCCAGGAACAGCGGGACGAAGCCAAGCATGGCGTAGACCAGCGCGAGACCGCCGAGAACGCGGCAGCCCAACGAAAGGCCGGCACCTAGGCCGACGATCAGGACCGTGCGCGGCGAAGGCTGCGGATATTCCTCCGCGAGGCGGACGAGGCCCAGCATCAGGATGATCATGGCCACCGCGAAGGGCGCATCCTTCGGGTTCATGAACATGTGGCCGTAGAAGATCGGGCAGAGCGCGAGGAGCAAAAGTGAGGCAAGACCGGCGAGGGCCCCGCCGATGCGGCGCCCGAGCCGCCACGTCACCGCAAGCCCGATCACGCCGACGATGGCACCGACCAGACGTCGTGTCTCGAACAGTTCGAGCGGAATGATCTTGTGCAGGAGAGCGGCGATCATGTCGAAGCCGCCGCCATACATGTACAGATTGGCGAACGAGAGCGCCGCGGTATCCCTGAAGCCGGAACCGAACATGCGCAGCAACAGATCAGCATATTCAGCGTGGGTGTAATCGTCCCAGCCGAGCCCGTAGTCGCGGAAGGTCAAACCTGCAATGACGGCGACCGCAGCCAGCACCAGCATGGCGAGATCGTCGCAAGTCCGTTCGACCGAGCGCCGCAGAGGCGTATCGATCGCCGAAGTCGTGATGGATGTCATGGCTATTGGTGACCCGGAATCCCCTCTCGACCCTGCTGGCGCGCGCGGGCCTGCTCCCCGGGATCCCTATAGCGCAGTTCCATTACCAAGTAATTGGGCATTATGGCTAAATTCCTGATGCGGCGCAGCAAATGCGGAAACTTGGAGTACCGGTAGCAGTAGTGAGCCGCAGCTGAAGGGAATGTGAATAAGTCCCTGATTTCCTTCCCTTTGGGAACACCGCCCATAATTGGCCGTTGGCGTGGAACACCGGATGACGGTATCGTGGCGTGACGAGTGTCGCATGTGGATGCGCGGTCGGGGGTGAGTTCGATGACCTTGGCATTGCTGATCGTGGGGATTTTCGCCGTTCTGGCGGGCCTCCTTGCGATCCTGTTCGGCTACACCGTCAGGGAATTCAGCGTCGGCAGCACTCTCATAATCTCCGGAACCATCGGCGTCTGCACCGGAATGTTACTGGTCGGCCTGCATCTTCTGCTCCTTGAGCTGAGGGGCATCGCCCGCCGGTTGGCGGCCGGATCTGCCGCATCGTCCGAGGTTCGCGTCAGGCCCGTGCTCCCGGGCCTCGCAATGCCGGGTGCGCCTGCGCCCGAGCCGGCGCTTGCCTCGCCTGCGAAGACCGAGCCCGGGCCACCACCGCCACCACCAGGCCCTCCGCCGTGGCAGAGCGAAGCCGCCGTGCGCGAGCGTCCGCGCGCCGAGGCGCCCGAACCACTAGCGCCTCCTGCGGCTCCGGAAGCGCCGCGCCGCCGCAACCTGTTGTTCGCCTCGACCTCGCGCAAGGAGCGTGAGCGCGCGGAGGCAAAGCCCACGGAGGGCCCGCAGCCGTCTCATGAAGAACCCGCAGCCCCGGACGTTCCGCCTGCCAGTTTCGACGATGCCTGGCCGAAGCCGGAACGCATGCGCCCGCCGGAGCCGCCGATCACCTCCCGCCGCCCGCCGCCGCGCTCGCCCTCGACCTTTGCGGAAGCCGCTCCCCCGCCGCCGCCGCCTGCACCTGAGCCGGCGCCTTCACTTGAGCCGGCGGCTGCGGCCGAGCAGGCGCCCGTGACCGTGCTCAAATCCGGCGTTGTCGATGGCATGGCCTATTCGCTCTATTCCGACGGTTCGATCGAAGCGCAGATGCCGGAGGGCATGATGCGCTTTGCCTCCATCGACGAGCTCCGCGCGCATCTCGACCAGCGGGGCTGAGGCCGCTGTTTGGAAGTAAAGCGCCGCCCTTCGCCAGTAATTAGCTCTTCGTCCTCAGTCGTCGTGGTTCAGCCCAACGTATTGTTGACACGGAATACTCTGACGTCGTCAATCCCATGAGACGCAAGGTGGAGAAGGGGCGGGCGCATGTCGGATGCTGGGAATAAGAATTTCATCGAGCTGACGGCGAGCATCGTGTCGGCCTATCTCAGCAACAATCCGACACCCGCGGCCGAGATCCCGAGCCTGATCAGCCAGGTGCATGGCGCCTTGGTGCGGGTCTCGTCAGGCCGCACCGAGACCGCGCCGCTCGAGCCGGCCAAGCCGGCGGTGTCGCTGAAGAAGTCGATCGCGCCGGATTATCTGGTGTGCCTGGAAGATGGCAAGCGCTT
This sequence comes from Bradyrhizobium sp. 137, assembly GCF_023074095.1. Taxonomy (NCBI): domain Bacteria; kingdom Pseudomonadati; phylum Pseudomonadota; class Alphaproteobacteria; order Hyphomicrobiales; family Nitrobacteraceae; genus Bradyrhizobium; species Bradyrhizobium sp. 137. The sequence continues at coordinate 4,598 of NZ_JADPKU010000068.1, read as the reverse complement.
CAAGTCGCTGAAGCGCCATCTGCGCACCCAGTACAACATGACGCCGGAACAATATCGCGAAAAATGGGGACTACCGGCCGACTATCCCATGGTCGCGCCGAACTATGCGGTGGCCCGCTCGCAGCTGGCGAAACAGATGGGGCTAGGACAGCAGCAGCGGAAACGGAAGTAAAATTCTTACGAAGCTTCCGCGAGCGCCTCTTTGGCGTCGGTCTTGATGCGCTCGACCATCGAGCGCAGTCCGTTGGACCGCTGCGGCGTCAGATGATCGCGAAAGCCGAACTCGTTGAACACCGCGATCGCATCGGTATCCAGGATCTCCCGCGGTGTGCGGCCTGAATAGAGCGCGAGCACGATCGCGACCAGACCACGCACGATATGCGCGTCACTGTCGCCGCGATATTTCAGGACCGGCGCGCCATTGCTGCGCTCTACCAGCTTCTGGAGCCAGACCTGGCTGACGCAGCCTTGCACCTTGTTCTCGGCAGAGTGCTCCGCCTCCGGCATCGGTTCCAGGGTGCGGCCGAGCTCGATGACGTACCGATAGCGGTCGTCCCACTCGTCGAGAAGCTCGAAATTGTCCCTGATTTCGTCGATCGTCGTCATGCTGGCCCATGGTTCCCGTTCAGGCCAATATAGGGACGCGAAGCCGTGAAATCGATAGGGTTTGGGCGCTAATTGACGGGGCGGGCCTAATTCGCCGTGGCAGGTCCGCGCCATTCCAGCGCGAGGTCGTCCTGGGTCAGGGTGTCGCGCGGCGCCTCGCTCGCGGCAATGTCGCCTTCGCCGGCCAGCGCGATCGAGCCGGTGTGGTCGGGCGCCTTCTTGTCGGTCTTGTCGTTCTTCTCGTTGGTGTTCTGCTCTTTCTTGTCGTTGATGATCTGGTAGATCTTGCGCGCGCCGTCCTGGGCGCGCTGGCCGATGATGGTTGCGGCCTGTCCGCCGACCTCGCAGGCCGCCGGCTGACGCTTGCAGAACTGGGTCACGTCGGAGACGGCCGCGGTCGCAGCCTGCACTGCGTCGGCGGCGCCGATCTGCGGCAGCTTCTCCGATTCGGGCGTCTTGTCCCGCGGCAGGAGAACCAGCACCAGTCCGAGCCAGAATGTGATGCGGAGCAGAAAGCGCATCTTGCGACCTGTACGTTCGATCCTGCCGCGGCGATTTCCGCGGATATCGGACCTAGCAACGCTCGATAAATCGCAAGTGATTGCCTTGAGCTTAATTCGCGAAAAAATTGCGCAAAAATCTTCGCGCGATCGACGATCTCGTAAATTTTCAATTGACGCCCGCGCCCATGATTCTGCTGGACCCCGCATCCACCAATTCGAAACCATGCCGAGGGATGTGAAACCCCGTGTTCACCATCCGCAGCGAAGACGCCGCCAAATCATCTAAAAAGCCGCGCGATGACGCGGTGTCCGGCCGCATGCCACGCCGCCTTAGCACTCGTTTAAGGTCGCTCTGACACGGTGGCTCAACGACAAGGAGGCGTTCCGGCACGTCTTCTCAGACGATTGAGCCGAAGCGCGAGACCCGTGACAGTTTTGAGTACCATCCGCGATTGTCTCGATGCACTGCTGCATCCCTCCGCGCGTTACGATGCGCTGACGGGAGCGCGCCATCGTGCCTTCATGGCGCCGCGGCTGCTCGGCAGCCTGGCCGCCTTCGCCGCATTCCCGATCTATCTCGTCCTGCGCGGCGCGCCGAGCGCGATCGAGGTCACCGCCTTTGCCTGGCTGATCGCGCCGATCCTGTTGTCGTGGTTCCTGTCGCGCACCGGCCGCTATGAGGGCGCACACGTGCTGTCGTCGCTGGCGCTTGCCGGCCTGATTATGGCAGTGGCGGCCACCACCGGCGGCATCGAATCTTTCGCCGCGATCTGGCTGGTCGTGGTTCCGCTCGAAGCCGCGCTGTCGGCCTCGCGCCGCGTTGCGGCCTTCGCGTCGCTGCTCGCGCTGTCCTGTGCCGGGATCCTGATCCTCGTCAGCCAGTTCGGCTGGCTGACGGTCGAGGAGCCGGGCGCTGCAGCGCGCGGCGTGCTGATGGCGCTCGGCGTCGCTTCGGCGACGCTCTACGCCGCCGGCCTCGCCTTCGGCGCGGAATCGCTCGCGCGCACCAGCGTTGCGCTGCTATTGCGCGAGGAAGAGCGCTATCGTCTGCTCGCGCGCAACATGAGCGACGTCATCTCGCGGCACCAGCGCAACGGCGCGGTCGAGTTCATCTCGCCGGCGGCGGAGGCCATGCTCGGCATGCCCGTCACGCAACTGCTCGGCCACGGCCTGTTCGACCGCGTACACGTCGCCGACCGTCCGGCCTATCTCACTGCGTTATCGGATGCGGCGCGCGGTGACGTGTGCAGCGTCGAGTTCCGGTTGCGGCGGGAGCCTGCTGGCTCCGAGCGCGGCCAGATCGATTTCATTTGGGTCGAGATGCGCTGCCGCCCGCTCGAACAGGACAGGGCCCATGACGTCACGGGCGAGGCCGAAGTCGTTACCGTGATGCGCGACGTCACCGATCGCAAGCTTTCCGAGCAGGCGCTAGATCAGGCCCGCAGCGCCGCCGAGGCGGCCGATGCTGCCAAGACGCGCTTCCTCGCCACCATGAGCCACGAATTGCGCACGCCGCTCAACGCCATCATCGGCTTCTCCGAGATGATCGCGCAGGAGCAGACCTTGATGCTGGGTGCGGCCCAGCGCAAGGAATACGCCCAGCTCATCAACGATTCCGGCCAGCATCTGCTGTCGGTCGTCAACGGCATCCTGGACATGTCCAAGATGGAATCGGGCAATTTCGAGATTGCGTCGGAGCCGTTCGCGCCGCGCGCCGCGCTGCTGCATTGCTGCAATTTGCTGGCGCTGAAGGCGCGGGAGAACGGCATCGACCTTATCACCGATGCGCCGCAGGATCTGCCCGTCATGACCGGTGATCCCAGGGCCTTCAAGCAGATCGTGCTCAACCTCGTCGCCAACGCCATCAAGTTCACCGAGCGCGGCGGTCAGGTCACCGTGACGGCGGCAGTGTCGGGCGCGCAGCTTGCGCTGCGCATCAGTGACACTGGCGTCGGCATTGCGCCCGACGATCTCAAGCGCATCGGCGCGCCGTTCTTCCAGGCCGGCAAGACCTATCAGCGCCGCCACGAAGGCACCGGCCTCGGACTTTCGATCGTGAAGAGCCTCATAGCGTTGCATCTCGGCGAATTGACGGTACAAAGCAGGTTAGGCGAGGGCACCACCGTCACCGTCAAGCTGCCGCTCGTTTACACGCCGCCGCAGGTCAAGCCGGCGGAGAGCAAGGTCGCGACGCTGACGCCGATGTTGCGCCAGGAACCTCACGACCAACTTCACGAAGAATCTCACGACCAACCTGCGCTGGTGAAGAAAAGTGCCTAAGAAGTCTGCAAAGGACGAAGCTGCTCCGCGCCGTCGTGGTGCCAAGGCCGCGGTCATCGATGTCGAGACCGAGCGCAACCTCGTCATGCGCGTGCTGCTGCACAGCCCCAAGGATACGCTGGCCGGCCTCGTCGCCGCCGCCGCCATCGGTGCGATCGTCGCCAATGCGCTGTTCCTCCAGACCGGCCGGCACCCCGCGCCGATGTTCGGCACGGTGATCAATCTTCCTGCGCCGTCATCCGTGTCACTGTCGAACCCCTTGCCGCGTCCGCGCCCCGTTGGCGCCGACACTTCGCCGCTCGAGCCGCGTGCGACGGAGTTTCGCACCGAGCCCAAACCTGTCGAGCGCGTCGCCGAGAAGACGCCCGAAAAGCCCGTCGAGGCGACCGCCTCGACGCGCCCGAACGATCCGATGACCAATCTGGTCAAGGCCACGACCTCGACGTCGCCCTCGGTCGTGCGCCCGCCGGCGCCGATCCCGGTGCAGAGCCCGGCCGTGCGACGTATCGCCGGCGTGCAGCGCGCGCTGTCCGAATATGGCTACGGCAATTTGAAGATCACGGGCACGATGAGCGGCGAGACCCAGTCCGCGATCCAGAAATTCGAGCGCGAGCACAAGATGCAGGTCACCGGTCAGGTGTCGGACCGGCTGCTGCGCGAGCTCGCGGCCGCTATCGGCCATCCCGTCGAATAGTCTTGGCGCCTGCACGGAGGCTGGTGCTGATTGCAGCACTGGCCTATCGTTCGGCTCATGCGTTTGAAATCCAACATATGGGTGGCCGCCTATTTGCGTCGCTGCCAGACCGAGGGCGTGTTCGGCGCGGTGCGCCGCCGCGGCGCCGAGGAGGCGGGCGCGGTGTTCGTGAAAGTATCGCTACTCGACGGCCATGCGATGCTGTACGCCCCGGCGCCGCAGACCGTCTATGACGACGGCCGCCCCGTCGATCGCTTCTTCGTACCGGTCGCGCCGCAGCCTTTGCCGGAACAAACCATCGAGGAACGGCTGGCGAAGGAAATCCGCTTCGACCCGGACGCCTGGATCGTCGAGACCGAGGACCGCGCGGGCCGGCATTTTCTGGAATTGGCGAAGACGTAAGCCGGCGTCATTGCTGTCGATGTTCAATAATTCGCTGATTGGATCGCGGTGGTCTTGGTAGCGGCGAAGGCCTTGGGAGTTTGTCCTGCCAAGGCCTGATGGGGTCTGTGGTT
>NZ_JADPKU010000001.1:0-68641 GCF_023074095.1 Bradyrhizobium sp. 137 | reverse complement strand
GCCAGCAACCGGAACGACAGCTGGCTGACCCGATTGATCGACATGGAGTACTGGTTGGCTTGCAACGAGGAGCGCGCGGCGCAGACGCGCTTTGGTGCCATGTACCGCCGCTCCGCGCTGCTGTTGACCAGTACGAGACGCAGTTCTTCCGGGGAAAGCCGAGCGACTTCGGTGAGGACCGCCATCTGACCATCCTCATGCTCAAGGCAGGGTTTCGAACCGAGTACGTTCCGGACGCCATCGCCGCCACGGTGGTCCCGGACAGGCTCTTGCCGTATCTGCGGCAACAGCTCCGCTGGGCGCGGAGCACTTACCGCGACACGCTGCTGGGTTTGCACCTGTTGCCCGCCCTGGACCGGTACCTTACGCTCGACGTGCTCGGACAGAACCTCGGGCCGCTGCTGCTCGCCATCTCATCGATTGCCGCGCTCGCTCAGCTCGCGCTCACCGGCACCGTGCCCTGGTGGACCGGTCTGACCATCGTCGCGATGACCATGATTCGATGCGTTACCTTGAGCAACAGCGACTGGCTCTCGCACAGTCCAGCCGATTTGCCGGACGGAAATGAACGCATGGCAAGCTTTTGTGCCCGAGCCCGACAACCGAGAAGCCGAAGGAGATTGTTTGCACGTCGCGCATTGGCACCGTGAGCACCGCATTGCTCTACAATTGGAGGTCGTTGCTCAACTGATCTGCCAAGACAAATTCGCGCTCCGAGCGGTCAAGCTGCTCGACGAACTCACAAGCGCACTAGTCGCGGCCAAGCTGGAACTCGGCGCAATAGGCGAGGCGAGCGCCAGCAGACCCAGCAGGCGAACAGTGCCGGCGAAACAATACGGTGACCTCTTCTATCCAGAAGACCTCCGCATCCTAGCTAACATTTTCGATCAGGCAGTCGCAGCTTTACCGCCAGATCGCCGTACTATCGCCAATCGTACGCAAATCGCCAAACTTGTTCTAGCTCAGGGAACGACACGTGAAGCCAAGTCCGACCCGACTCATGGCGCCTGCGTTCTTGGCGATTTGCTCGATCGGACGTTCAACTCTTACTCCTCTAATCAAATCGAGGTTCCGCCTAGCACCTGGCGGAATTCTGCATAAGGCGTAGGTTAGATCACTCGATCGGGTAATAAGAAGACATCGTCCTGGTTTTGAAAACCGGCGGTCCTTTCGAGATCGCCCAGCGATTGGTATACAGGCAGCCTGCTCTTGCTAACAGTTTCGTCTCGTCAGCAGGCAGGCCGCGGGACAGGTGGCAGGACCACTCTCAGGCATCGTCAAGGCAAGAACCGTGTATTCAAGACCTCGGTCTCAGAGGATGAGTACGGTACCCTTGCACTGCAATGCGACCGCCTGCCGGCCGCCGCGGCGCGCAAATGGTCCAGGTCCTAACGGCACTTCGAGTGCGCCGCGAGACGGCTAGTCTCGTCCACGTTTCAGCTGCGACCGAAAGTCTTCTCCGTTGCCCCCGGCGGGCGGGGCAATGCCGCCCAGAGAAGCGCAGCACTCTGACCAAACCACCCAGCCATCACGAATGTCGTTTTCCTGAAACAATCACGGCGTGGGCCACTCCGCGGATCTGCATACTATGTCTGGCTCCACGCACACTGCTGCTGCAGGCCATCTCAAGTGGCAGGGAGTAGCTTGCGGCGCGGCAATAAGGAAGGAAGTGCGTCCCATCTAGATTGTCGCGCGACAGTACCCGAAGGGATTTGAATCGTACGTAGCGTCACGTCGTAGGAACCAGGCATCCGCCGCCTCGCGCCGACCAACTAGTCAACCACCCATGGCGGGAGTGTGACGTAACACATCAAAGCAATCCTCCGGATTAGACATCGAGATGACGACACTTCTTCTTTTTCTCACTATGAACTTTTTTCGCGGCTTTCGATTAGGATACGCTATGCGCAGCTGGCGTTCCCGCAAGCGACGTGAGCACGCCCGGCTCTATGGCGCTTACTTTCATTCCGGCAGTTCTGCTCCGCCGCACCGAGTTCCCGCACGCCGTGGTTCCTAATGCTGCATTCGGCCTTGCTCAAGCAAGGAAATGGCCGATCTGCCACAGGAGGGCGAACGCCGACCGCCGTCAGTTCGTCGAGCACAGAACCGCAAGGCGGCGTGGAGGGCACGCGCGTGCTCGCGTGGAGTCAGTCCCAAGAGCGCGGAGTAGCGTGTGACTGATGGCCGATGTGACCCGAGACATTGACGGTGAAGACTGCGAGTCGGCCGTTCACGGATGATCGGGTCGGCGGCGGTGCATTCGCAACCGGCCCTGGACCTTGCAAGGTACATTTGTGTGATCTGAGCATGCGCGGAAGCCATTGCCGGAACGAATTCCATCAGCGCTGGTGCACACCGCGGAGAAGACATGTCTGGCACGCGAGTTAGCGCTTGAACTGAATGCGACGGCGAGCACGATTGCGACAGCATCGACAAGGAGCACCTTTCACTCTCCCGCGGCATCTACGCCGCTTCGATGCCCGTGGCTATCTGCACTGGGCGAGAAGAGAGATCCAGAGTTATCGCACGACTTCGACTTTCATCTCGCGCAGGATCAGCACCGCATTGACCGTGACAAATGCTTCCTGGCCGAGTTCGATTCCCCTGAACTCGCCTACCTAAACTGAGAGGTTTCGAAGGTGAGGCTTCCCTCCTAGAACTCGATCCGCGATAGTCAGTACAGCGGATGCATCATGAAACCTGACGAGCGCCTAGCCGAGGTCCTTGAGAATAGCGCGTGTTTTGATGATGAGGCAGGGGAGGTGTGGGCACAGTGCCTCTCACCCACTGAGCGGCTGGCGTATATTCGCAAGCATCGCTCTCACTTCCGGTTCGCAGATTACGATGAAGTGACAGCTGTTGTACGGGGTCGGCGCTTCACCGGTTGCTCATCGCAGCTCCTTCGATGGCGTCACAGGATCAGAGCAAGGGCGTTGCAAAGCGCTTTGCTCTTTTCGGTTGCGGTGTGGCTGGGCGTCATGTGGCTTGCGGTGCGCTTCATCCGCTGAGATCAGCAACCCGCTTTTCGCCACGCCTACGCAATCTGCGTTCGCACGCGAAGGAGCATAGCGAGGCAGTTGAAGATGATCCGCAACGCCGCAACCTGACGCAGGGTTCGGTTCAAGCATTCCTTTCGGCCCAAATGTTGCGATGCAGCTACAGCTATTCGCGCGGATGTTGTTAAGACGCGCGAGGCTCGGGGCACTCAAGACATGAGAGTAGAAATGAAGAACTTGTTGCTTGCGACTGTAAGCATTGTGGCGCTTGGCGCGGTGGCGCCCGCATTCGGCGCGGATCTGGCTGCGCAGCCCGTCCAGCCTCTCTATACCAAAGCTCCGCAGCCTGTTGCGGCTACGATCTACGACTGGAGCGGCTACTACGTCGGTATGAACGGCGGCTTGGGCTCTAGCTCGAATTGCTGGGACTTCAATGGCGGCACGCCTGAGGGCTGCCATGATGCGACCGGCGCTACTGTGGGTGGCCAGATCGGCTATCGAAGGCAGATGGGCCAGATCGTGCTTGGTGTTGAAGGCCAGGGGAACTGGGCTGATTTGACTGGCTCGAATGACAGCGTCGCGTTTGCGGATATCAACAAGACCAAGATTGATGCGTTCGGCGTGGTAACGGGGCAGATCGGTTATGCCGTGGACAACGTATTATTTTACGCCAAAGCTGGTGCCGCAGTGACGAGCAATACCTATCAGATTAGCCCGACCCTCACGGGCGCGCAGCTTGGGAAGAGCGACCACATTTTTTGGGGTGGTGCATTGGGAGCTGGGATTGAGTACGGTTTCGCGCCGAACTGGTCGGTCAGCCTCGAGTACGACCACCTATTCATGCAGCCCGGAGCGGTGCACTTCCCCGCGCCCGCAGGCGGAACCGATCGCATCCGCCAGGATTTCGATCTTCTGACTGCACGGGTCAACTATAAGTTCGGCGGCCCGTTTCTTCTGAAATATTGATCCGCAGTACGAACGGCGGATCGAAAGCCCCGGCCCATGGCCGGGGCTTTCTTTTTGCGAGGGCGGGTCCCAGGCGACTAGCTTGTCGCAATTCAAGCCCAAAAACTGCTCCCATATTGGACGAGTGGCGGCATCCACAACCAACCAGCTTGCGAAGATCACTGTCGCACGCGCGTCATCGATGCGGCGAATGGTCTCCCGTCATGGCCAGTCCACGTCGGATTTAGCCAATCGTGCGAACCTCTCACGCATCGAAGACACGACCAACCCTCGGCGGGATGCGCATCGAGGCTCCCGAAGACGATCGAGATGACAGGCTTGTCAGCTATTTGCGGCAACAGCATCTTCTGCACCTTGGGCTGAACGTCCTCGCTGCTATTGTCATATTGTCACGCTGGTCAGATCGCTCGCTCGTGACTCCGGCATAGGTCGATACGGGGCAGCGGCGCCGAAACGTCAGATAAGACCGAGGCGAATCGCCTTGGCAACGCAATGGGTACGGCTGTTCGTCTCTAGCTTTCGCATCGCGTTCTTCAGGTGAAAGTTCACGGTATTCTCGCTGACTCTCAGGATGACTCCGATTTCCCAGGATGATTTCCCCTCTTCCACCCAGCGGAGGCAATCCTTTTCTCGTTCGGATAGGGCCACTTGCATATGGCATCTACCCTCCGATGACGGCGCGAATTTCTGCAAATGCATGATGAAACTGCCAAGCCAATGCGTTGAGACGACTGAGGCGATACTCAGGGTCGACATCGTCGAACCTGGATGCAAACGATGCGACAGATAGTTGTCCAAATGGTCCGAACAGTGGTACGGTTACGCCGTGCTTCAGACCGGCCTCTTTGGCCTCGTTCAACACACGCATTTCGCCGGGTTGCAATTGATATTTGTGAGCGAGTTGATCCCATAGAAACGGAGCCGACTGAATCGTCGTACGCCGAACCACGGGATCGATGGCATTGTATCGGCGTTCAGCATAGCGCTCGCACCACGCGGAAGGAAAGTTCACTGTCACGGCGGCTGGCAGATACTCTGGCCGGCGGGTCGGCTCCGCGTCCGTCAGCGCCCCGTAAGCGACTTGACTGAAGCCCTGTTCGCTCGAACAGCTCACAAGCAGATGAACAACACCTCGGGAGATCGACTCTGTTTGCGCATTCGATGAAGCAAAATAGGTCCATTTGGTGCCTCCGCCACCGACTTAGGCAACCGGTGCTGCGTCTTTTGAGTGGATCGATTGGGCAGGGGCCCTGCGCCACTTCAGCCTCCTCTCTGCGAAGTGCTCGACCGAACGCGACAATCATACTTGTCATGAGCTGCAATCGACTTGGCTGAGATCGGATAGTTGCTCGATAAAGAACATTGTGCATGCGCTTCTTCGGGAGGAGGCGGACCTGAAGCGTCCAGCAAATGTCGTACCAGCTGAGGCGCCAGGAGCAGTGCCGCAAAAGCACGAGTGCTGGAGAACTGGGGACGCAACGTTCACTGTTAGAATTCGGACATTCGTCGCAAGAGAGACAACCTTGTTCGCGCTAGCTGAAGAATATATGTTGCATCGGCAAGTACCCGAACGATCGTTTACGCGTTGGTCAGCCTCCCGCCTCTGCCCCGGGGGCCAGCCGAGCTAGCTAGGCCGAGCGCCCGCGTCATAGGGCGCAGAGGCAACTAGACGCAGAAATGGCATGCATCCGCTGCGATACCGGTCTGCCATGGCGGTCGCGCCGTACCGAACGCAACCCTGGAGATCCCCGGTTGCGCGATCGCGTATTGCCAAGCGCTCGTGTTCAAAAGCACCCGGACATGTTTGGGCGAGCGAATCATCCGAATACGGCAATGGCACCTGCGGCTTAAATGACATTCAACTGACCGCACATCATGGGCGTTCTGCTCACGCAGATTGATAGACAGAAGCCGTGCGCATGGTCTTCCTGCACGGGGCTGGTGCTCCATCTCGGAGATGCACGGCCATAAATCCGCTTTACGAATGGTAGATCATCGATCCGCTCGGCCAACATGCCCAGAACTCGCGACCGTCTGCACTACTGACCTCTGCTCGGATTCCAGTTGCCGCGTTTCGGGCGGAGACGAGTTCGGGCGTGATCTCGCGATGATAGTGGCTCGTTGTGCGGTAAGCATAGCGCCCCAAGCGTCGCTTTTATCGGTCTCCTCCGCGCCATCAATACTGCCCTTGAAATCACCCGTCTCTGCTCTCATCCTGGTAAGCAGCGTCGCTCACGCAGTGTTCGCAGGCGGCTTGCAGCGCCTGATGCATGTCCGCAATGAGATCACTCGGCCCCTCGAGGCCGGCGTGAATACGAATCAATGGTCCATCAAATGAAACCGCTGCTTCCGTTCGTTGAGGACCATCGACAGGCAGCACAAGGCTTTCGTACCCACCCCACGACAATCCGATTCCAAAAAGGCGCAGTTTCTGGAAGAAGACCGAAAGCTGGGCCTTGGAGATAGGCTTCAGAACGACGCCGAATAGGCCACTTGCACCCAAGAAATCCCGCTTCCAAATATTGTAGCCAGGATGGTTTTGGAGCGCAGGGTGTAGAACCCGGCCCACTGCCGGGTGGTCTTCCAGGCTTTGAGCCAGCTTGAGGCCATTTTCGTAATGCTGCCTCATGCGAACGGCTAGTGTGCGCAGTCCACGAAGAGCTAAATAGATGTCATCTGGCCCAGCAATCTCCCCGAAATGATGAGCGCTTTGCTGCAGGAGCGGCCACGCTTCCTTGTTAGCGGTAGCAATGCCCAGAAGGGCGTCGGAATGACCAACGATATACTTGGTCGCGGCATGGATCGAGATGTCGACGCCATGGAGAAAGGGTTTGAAATAGAGGGGCGTCGCCCAAGTATTGTCCATGAGCACGAGCGCACCCGATTGATGTGCGATCGAGCACAGCGCGGGCAGATCCTGTACCTCAAACGTCATGGACCCCGGGGATTCCAGGTACACGGCTCGCGTTTTTGTCCCGATCTTCGCGAGTAGATCCGAAGGCTGAGTGGGATGGAAGTACTCCACCTTGACCTCAAATCTAGTTAGAACCTGGTTCGCGAAAATCCTCACCGGTTCATAGACGTTATCGCAGATCAAAACATGATCCCCGGCCTTCAGGATCCCGAGAAGTGCGTGGGAGCACGCAGAGAGCCCCGAAGGGAACAAGATCGAACGATACCCGCCCTCCAGTTCACAAATGGCAGCCTCGAGAGCACGAGACAACGGTGAGCCGAATCGTCCGTAGTTCGTCACTGGATTCTGCTTGCGCCTATCCCACTCTTCGAGGGTTTCCGAAACGATCGTGGAACCTCGATAGACAGGAACATTGACCATCCCGGCGTGTTTAGCGGGCGCGCGACCGAGATGAGACAATTGCGTGTTGGGCTCTGGCAAGCGTTTATCCCAAGCGGTGCGATCCATACCTCTCCTATCTGGGATCGCGTCGCTTAAATGCGCGGCGAATACCCACTACTATAAATCTGCAACTCGTCTCAGGCGCTACAACTCGAGAACTCTGTATCGTATCCCAACCTTGGAGCAGCTCTCTTCCCAGATCGAAAGCGCTGTCGACCGCACAGTGAGACCGCGCCGGACCGAGCTCCCCGAAAATCGGTGGTCAGCTTCATTCAGCTCTACAGTGGGTCCATCACTACAGCAAAGGGCGGGCCAGACGCGCCGGCTGCGCGCTGCAGGCGTATTAAGCCGGACTGGTCGGATGCCTCGGCCACCAGGCGGATTTCTTGTCGGACAAAAGACGCTGCATGTGGGCTCCTCGCCAAATCGGCTAAATCGGGACGATCTTGATGTGGGTTGACAATTGCACTTCTATGAACTCGCGCGTTGGCGTTTGTTTTTGCAGCTTCCCAATGAAGGCCTAGTTGCTGCACTGCTTATAGCGAAGCGCGGAGCATGATTTGGGCCATTTAAGCCACGTTGCAATCGTTACGCCGCCGTCATGCAAGTTCGTGGTGCAAGAGCATTTCGCAGCCCCACTACGCTGCATGATCACAACTAACAAGAACCGACACCTGACTGAATCGAGGGCTGGCCCTTAGCAGACTTGAATCGTACCTAGCGTCAAGTTGTACCAACTAGCGGTTCGAATCTTCGAACCGAGACACATTCCGGGCTCAAGGTGCCGGCGCGGCACATTGAGGATCTGCGAGGCGCGCCTGAGATGATGGTGGCAGCTCTTATTGTCCTTTCGATTGTCGCCGCCGGTGGGGCCAGCTACGGCGTCCGCACTCGGCGTTTTCGCAGCCGACGAGAGCGCGCGCGGCTGCATATGGCTACGGCCCGCTCCGCAGAGAGCTGCAGCAGTCACGCGCCGTCGCGCAACTCGCTCGAGCAACCCGCCTGCTGGCAACCAGAACCACATCTTGCGGACCAGAAGCGCTCGACAATAGCCCGCGAGGGCTAAACAATTCACGCGCCTGGGATCTCTTCTCATCTGCAGAATTCGCTGCCGGCCCCCTCGGCAAGGTGCAGCTGATGCGCGAGTTCTTACGTTGTGCTGCGGCGTGTCGCGGCTCCAGAACTACGACAGATGCGTTTCTTCGGCGGGGACGTCCGAACGGAGCGACGTCCGTAAGCGGCACGCGTTTCGACGCGCTAAGTTCAAATAATTTGAAACGCAAGCGAGTCAGACTATACCGCGAAGAAGAACCCCAATCCAAGATCGTATGATGGCTCTAGCCAGGCGTGTCTATTCGATTGCCTGCATGCTAACGAAGCTTATGCGCGGTGCGAGGCTTGTTCGCCGATCTTTGCGCTGTACGATCGTCGATCCGCTCTCGGAGGCCTTAACATTCGGGCTCGTCAGCCTCATACTATCAATGATCGTGGCAAACCCTGCTTTTTCAGAAAAGCAGGTGATCAGGAATGCAGCGAGTGCGCCGATCCCACACTCTGCCTGCCGGAATGCCGCACGGGTGTGACCAGCGCTTGCGCGACGTACAGCTCGATTTCAGTGAAGGAGCCCGGACGTCCTAGTCAAGGCGACGCTGGCAACTGGGGGATCGCCGCTTCTATAGCCATTTCGGCATTGACCTTACCGCGATCGCGCTCTCATTGCATGCCGGCCCGGGCACAAAGGCCGTGCGCTCGTCCATTACCCGGCAGGTTGCGAAGATTCTATTCCCCTCAGATGAACGCAATTTGGAGGTCAGGATTCAGGAGGCGCTTGTCGCAATTTGGCTCGAATGGCGGCTCAGCAAGGGATGAAATCCTGAAGGTCTACCTAAACCGTGTGCAGATCGGACGCGGCATCTTCGGCGTCAGTGAAGCTGCGCAGAGTTATTTCCACAAGCAGGTTCAGGATATCGAACTTGGCGAATCAGCCTGCTTGCCGGCCTGATAAATGCGCCACTAGATCTACCTTCGCATGTTGCTCTTCCGAATTGCGCGTGCGCGTGCAAACCTGGTTCTGGACACCCTCGTCGAGACCGGGCTCATCACTAATGATCAGCTGTTCGCGGCAAAGCAACATCCGGCGCGCCTGATCTTCATGCATCAGGACGCGTTGCCGAATTGAAGAAATCGAGATGAGCGTGATCTCGCGGAAGATGATTGCCACTGCCGCCAAGGAGTGGAGGGTAGCACAGCTGATTGACTGCAAATTGGTATCGCACCCCGTAATGTAACTGGCGGACCGCGATTCATCGGAAAGAGCCGGCCGGTTGCCTGGCGATAGCAGGGAGGCTGATCGTCGGATCCTCGCTGAACGGGGCGACGGTTTCCAGGTATGTTGCGTGCCCGCTGGACGGCCCATCCATCGCTCAGCATGAGCACACCGACGAGGCGAATGATGAAGCCCTCATTGGTGAAGATGCTGACAAAATCGAGACGTACTCGTTGAAGTCGTATCATCCGATCGAAACATTAATACCGTTTGGGCGGCAGCGTCCTCATACAGTTGACGGCAGCGCGAGACGTGCGAGGAATTGAGCAAAGTCTTCATTGCTGCACGCGTCTTATCGTTATGAATGGTGACTGGCGAGATGGTGAAAGCATGCGGCAACAACCTGAAGCGAGCACCTACCTACTCTGATGAGAAAGCCTTGCCATTTCTCAATGAGGAAGCATTCGGGTGGTTAGGCAAGAGGGCAGAGCGTTGATCAATAGCGGCCGAAGAAGGCAAGCCTGTTTGCAACCTATACCGTGAAGCTGCTGACCTTAGGTCTCGCATTGAGCTCGTCAGGCGGCCGGGTCGAGCTGTTGGAAGGGTTGGAGCGGCGGCGGCGCTGGTGGCAAGATGATAAGGCGCGGATCATCGAGAAGACGTTGGCGCCAGCGGCGAAGGTGATGGAGGCTAAGGCGATGGACAACATGCTCAAGTGCTGGAGCGAGTTTACCCGCGTGATCCGCGGCCGCGTCTGCCTTTGAATAGCGCCGCCTGGGATCACCATGTGTTATTCGGGAATGAACAACGATTGGAGACGCCACACCTCCCAGATATGGGAGTGGCCAGAACGAGTTCAATGCCTCGTCCGGCGTGAAGAAGGTCTCGCTGGCGGACCTGATCGTTCTCGGCGGCACCGCACCGGTCGAGAAGACCGCCAAGGACGCCGGCATCGACGTGAAGGTCGGCTGCACGCAAACGACGGTGTTACCGCTCAAAATCCTTCTGAGAAGCAAATTGTCCATCAGTAGCTTGAAACGCAGGCTCGAGCGTCCGCGTATGACTTGATTCGCATAAGCTGCAGCTTTGCTGGCGACTTTGGTGTTGCGGTGGACGGAACCGCTCACTGCAGCTGTGGGGCTTCGCCGGAAGTCGCCACGACGGGCTTTACGCACGAGCCAAGCCTCGAGCGCCTCGGCGGCCCTGCACCCGGGCCCAACGAACACATCGAGGCGCCGGCGGCCGCTGGCCGAGACGACCCCATTCCCGCAGCAATGCAGTGTCGCCAAACAGGGGTGGCTCGATCGTGAGCACATAGAAACGGGCCATGTTCCGGGCCGGATCGCAAGGTTCAAGCACGAAGTATTGCACCGTGAGTTCGGACATGTGCCAGAATCGCATGCCACCGAAACGGCCGTCCAAATAAACTCAGGACGAACGATTCAAAATTTCATGCCAGCGAGCAAACGAATGCGGCGCGTTCACCGAATTTCAGGAGATTTCCGGGCTATTTTCCAGCCGCTCAAAGAGCGAGAATTGGCGTCGCCCTGTGGGACCCAGCTTACGGCTGCGCTGAAGCCCCGCAAGCGGGCTTCCCCTTACCGGGCTGCCATCTCCGGATTGATAGTCGCCGCACCCATTGTGGCTCGGATTCTGCTCATGGAGCGGCGGACCGCTTCAAGGGAGGCCGCGCTCGCGTTTTAGCGCCGTGCGAAGCACTATGCATTAAGACGATCCTTCGTTCCCTCTAAGGAGCCCGGGCCAGTAGTGTCGGTCTTTCGTCGGTCGCGGCCCAAAAATGGCCTAGCCAACTCTAATGACGTCAGCCCCCTCTTCGATTGCCATCTCGAAGTCGCTTGTCATACCCATAGAGAGCAGGTTAAGTCGCGGCGATATCCTGTCGCGTAGCGCGTCTCGCAACTGCCGCAGCAACTTGAAACACCCGCGAACCTTGTCGGCGTCACGACTGAAGATTGCGAGAGTCATAAAGCCGCGAGCAATCAGGGCCGGATAGTCGGGAAGCCGACGCACAAAGTCGCCCACTTCGTTTGGCGAGAGACCGTATTTGCTCACCTCACCGGAGGTGTTGACCTGGACGAATACGTCGAGACGTCTACCTTCGGCGCCGAGCCGGGCCTGGAGCGCATCGGCCAATCGTATGCTGTCCAGCGCGTGAAACTCGCTGGCGAATTTGATCATCGAATTCACTTTGTTTGTCTGGAGGTGGCCGATGATACTCCAGTTCAGCGACAGATCGGCGAGATCTCGAGCCTTGCCCTCGGCTTCCTGAACTTTGTTTTCCCCGAAGTTAGAGAGGCCGAGTTCGGACGCGATACGGATGACGGCGGTTGGCACCGTCTTGCTAACGGGCAACAGACGAACTTCCGAGCGGCGACGGCCTGCCCGCACGCAAGCCGTCTTTATCCGTTGTTCAAGTTCATCGAGATTGGAGCGAAAAAGCGAGCGCGGATCATTCGTGAACCTCTCGTTCTCTATTTCTGACATCGTCCGCTCCCTGCTGGTCCCTCACTCGACTCTTCAGTGAGCGAGAGATCACGACATACTGAATTTCGATCGTTCCGTCCAGATATTGGGCCGTCTTTGCCGCGGTCACATGACGCGCTATCGGCATCTGGGTCAAAAGTGCTCTCGCGCCAATCGATTGCATACACTGTATGATGCCGTTCATTGCGGCTCTCGTGGCGAACTTTTTGCGTGGGCGGCGTCAACGCTAGCGCGTTCACCGCGATCGAGCTTGGATGCCACAGCAGAGAACAACAGTCGCGCGGCGTGAAGATCCGTCGCGACGTCCGCCAGCAGCCATTGCAGCCCTGAAAATCGATGGTTTTCGAACCAAACGCGGTGACCCATGTCGTCGGTCGTTCGTGGCCGCCAGCGCGCGATCGAGCAAGGCCTCCATCATTCCACAGCACAGGGCTGCGACGAGCGTTCGGGCGACGTCGACACCGGCCATGGCACGTTTGAAGCCGTCGCCCGGAGGAAAGAGCACTGCGGCGTCGTCTACGGGGCAATCCGACAATTCGATCCCAGCGAGCCCCATGGCGTGACACCCGACTAGATCGTACGGCGGCGTCACCGACAAGCCCGCAGATCGTCGCTCCGCCAGAAAGCCAGCCGAACGCGCACGCATGGCCAGTATCCGCCCAGGGTGGGCGAGGCTACCCTGCACCGTGCGTTTGCTGGCGTGCCGATTCTGCGCCATCTCGCGGGTGGCGCGTTCGTCGAAATACTTCTTGGCTTGGAGCTCTTGTTGCCTGGACCGTCTCTCGTCTTTACTGGGCCGCGAAGCGACCGGCCCTTGAACGACTAAAAGCTCACTCCGCGGGTCGGGCGGTCGCGACGCCGTTCCTCCGCGACGTCGAGCGCCGCAACTGGCCTTCGGCTTGCGCAAGCGCACGTAGACCTGTGCCGCCAAAAGCGTCAAGCAAAGGAACAGAAAGAATGCGCTGATCGGCCGCTCGACGAAAATCATGGCGTCACCGCGCGAGACCAGCAGCGAACGGCGGAAGTTCTCTTCGAGGCGTGGCCCCAGGACGTAGCCGAGCAGGATGGAGGCCGGGTGGAAATCGAGCAACAGCAGCAGATAGCCGGTCAACCCGACGACGACGGTCTTGCCGACTGGAACATGTCTTTGTCGGTCGAGTAAACGCCGATCGCGACGAAGAACACCGCACTTGGATAGAGATATTTGTAGGGAATCATCAGGAGCTTCACCCAGAGCCCGATCAGCGGGACATTCAGCAGGACCAGCATGGTGTTGCCGATCCAGAAGCTCGCGATCAGGCCCCAGAAGATGTGGGGTGCTCTTTGATCAGTTGGGGACCGGGCACGATGCCCTGGATCATCAGCGCACCCAGAATCAGAGCCATGACTGCGTCCCCGGGAATGCCAAGGCTCATAGTCGGGATGAAGTCACCCTGCACGGACGAATGCGTTCGATGCCTCCGGGCAGGCGACGCCTTCAATCATGCCGGTGCCGAACTTCTCTGGCGTTTTCGAAACCTTTTTCTCAGCCGCGTAGGAGATAAAGGACGCGATCGTTGGTCCCGTTCCGGGAATGAGCGAGCAAAGGCTCCCGATGATGGTGCCGCGCAACATCGCGGGGATCGAGCGGCGGAGCTCATCGCGCGATGGGCGCAGATCGCGCAGGCCGACGGAGCCCCCAATGCGCACCCTGCAAAGAAGGGCCGGACCGTGAAATCGAGTGCTTCGAGCGCCAAGCCAAACAACTTGTTCAATTCGAAGCAATAGCCGCCTCGCCGGGCATCGATCAGTTTGGCCCAGATCGACTTTTCAGTCAGATCGGGTTATCGCCTAGCAAAACATCAAAGTTCTCATAGGGGATCGCACGCATTTGAGCCTGCTGTAGCGCAAGAAGGCCATCAAGCGTTGTCGGGACTTGAGCAAGGCCGATCCGATCGAGATAGGACGCAATTTTAAATGCCATGGCACGTCCTTGATATCTGGATTCGTTTGATTAAGGGGCCGGACGCGCGATGACTTCGCAGGGCAACGTGTAGAAGGTGGCCATCTCTCCTATAGAAATGAAACAGCCTGAGCACTCCGACGACAGCCTCAGTGCCGGTATCGAGCCAACGGGCCATTTGTGCACGGCCGGAACAGCCCGTAGGACTTCCGATCCGCGGCGGTTTGCAACGGCGATCTTCCAGCCTTGCGAATCATGTCGTCTCGCCTCGCCGCGAACGCTCCGCGTTTCCAGATCCACAGGGCGCCTGGTTGCCCGATACAGGCGTGGCGTTTACGAATTGCTTGCGTTGAGCTCATCAAATATCCTAGCCGGGCGCTTTGCTTCGCTCTTGCGCGAACAAGTTGATCTGCGGGCGCTTCTGCATTTCGGCAATCCACATGATGCCCCTGGCCGTCGGAACGGCCGCTTGTCGCCACCTGATCTGCGATTACCTGCCGCGCTGGCCTTGAGATCCTGGATGATTTCGAGATTTCCACCGTGTCGGCAATATGGCCGGTCGCGCGATGCCATCCATTGTGCTGCGTAGCGCCGCCAACGTTCGAAGAATGACGGAGTTGCTCGATAGAATAGATAGCTTTCATCTGAACTCTTGAGTCGTGACGGCGAGAGACCGCTGTTCTTGAAATGCGTCCTTCACCGTCGCTGCAATCAACATGCCGAAAAC
The DNA here is from genome assembly GCF_023074095.1 of Bradyrhizobium sp. 137. Lineage (NCBI taxonomy): Bacteria > Pseudomonadati > Pseudomonadota > Alphaproteobacteria > Hyphomicrobiales > Nitrobacteraceae > Bradyrhizobium > Bradyrhizobium sp. 137. Next base: position 53,884 of record NZ_JADPKU010000001.1, on the reverse strand, counting down.
CGTTATGCTAGTCTTGCTGCAAGACAACAACACCATGTGCGTTGCGAGCGCGCGCGGAAACATTTTACGCCCTGATGTCAGGGGCCGGACATGAACGTCTTCAAGACGACACGGCTGAAAACAAACATAGGGGAGTCAAAACATGATACGGTCCCCTTGCCGACCTCGCTCGCGTCTGCGCCATGTGCCTGAAACTACATTCTGTGAAGTCTAGCCCAATCGTGCGAGCTTCGTTCACAAACGCCTCTTCATTTATGTGACGCTTCAATAGCCTTCACTTTGCGCATCGATGCCGTCACGGAGCGTCTACCCCTTCAAAGCGGCAACAACGGCGGACAGCGCTGTTCGCTCCGTGACATCAAGGAGATCGGAGCGCGCACTAATTCAAACAGCAAACAGGGCCCGATGGTCCCTCGGTGGGGCGTCCAGTTCACTGAACGTCTTCGTCCTTCAGCGTACGGTTGGGACTGGCCGCTTGAGGATTGGACAAAGACATTCCCGCCGCGGCGACAGTCGCGTAACCCTCTTTGCTGCGGCTTCTAGGCGGAGCATCGCGGGATAGCCCCCATCAGGCACCGTGCCCACCAAAGCTGACTTTTGGTGGCCGCCATCTCGGAAGTCCGGCAGCCGGATCAGGGCGGCTTTTTCGAATCACACACTTCGTTTGCCAATCTCGGCGAAGCCTCATGCGCGCGAAAGAGGGCTTGGTACGAGCCTTGCTTGCTGAGGCGCGAAACCATGTGCTTCGCGCGAGCCGACGGATTACCTCCGCTCGGTGTCGGTTCCAGACATTGGATGTCTGCAACCGGACAGGGTGGAAAACAACAACGCGCAATGGGCGATATCAATAATCGTCGATCAAGGAGACATAGCATGTCCGGTGTTGCAGGCGCATTTCTGCTGCCTTCAAGCCGCTCACAAAGGACGGTTTACGATCAGCTCAAGCACATGGTGCCGAGGCTTGAAAACCGTGGACAGGAGGGGTTCGGCGTTGCCGCGTTTATGCATGAAGAACGGTTTCAACATACAAAGTCATGCCGGCCAGCAGGCAAACTAGCAGGTGTTGATTTCACTGAGCAGGACGCGCATTTCAGACCGCATGTAGCTATAGCACACGTTCGCACTCCCTCTCACAGAGAGAAGAGTGACGCCGACTTCCAGCCCTTTGACAATCATAAAACCTCCTGCCGCCGTTTGACGGTTTGTTTGAACGGGGCTCTGGTCAACGCTGATGAACTTAGGAAAGAACTGCACGCCGAAGGTCATTCCATCAGCGGCAACACCGATGCGGAGCTCTTGCTCAAGCTTATCGAGAGCATTTGTCAAAGAGATTATTGGCAGCACGGTCTGCCGGTCAACTACGAGAAGGTCTTCCAAGACATTGACAAGGGTGTTGACGGAGCCGTCAGTGCACTCTTGTTGGATGGCCTAGGAAATCTGACCGCCTTCCGCAATCGCACGGGTTTGCGGCCTTTGGAATTCATGCAAACCGAAGATGGTTTTCTACTTTTTGCCTCAGAAAACAGTGCTTTCTCTGGTCTACAAGGCCGAGGCGACGAAATTCGGCCAAGTCACATCAAGCATGTGAACGGCAGAACGGGAGACTGCCTTGATCACTTTGTGGGCCAGGCTCGGCACAGTCCCAAGCTTTGCGCCTACGAAACGCTTTATCTGGGAAATGCAAGAACGTTGGTGCAAGGGCAATCTCATCTATCAACTCGTCATGATATAGGCATGACCTTGGGCCGAATTGTCTGGCCGCGATTAGCGGTCGAAACAAGCTCCGCTCCCATAATCGTTTCTTCCATGCCGCGCACCGGGACACCGTATGCCGACGGTCTATTTGCATCGCTGGCCAAGCAGCAAAGTGCGCTCGTCCAACGGCACGAGGTGATCGCAGTAAACCGCTCTCAGCGCACACTTATCGGGTCTCTTGGCGAGCGCAACTCGCTCATCTGGCAAAAGTACCGCGTCGCAACGAACGACGTTACGGATAGAATCATCGTCGTAGCCGATGAAGCTCTTATTCGTGGCGATACAAGCCGCGCAGTGACGGAGATGCTCCTTGCCGCTGGGGCAAAGGCTGTGCATTGGGCAATCGGTTCGCCGCCTATCGTTGCACCAAATTACTACGGCATGGGTATCGAGACCATAGATGAGCTAGCGTTCTGGAAAATATGGAAAAGCCTGGCACCCGAAACGCGGCAGGATAGCCTGCGCTTTCATAGGATCGCGCCGCAAACGCTTCGGGTGATCGAACGCAAAATTGCTCTATCGATCAACGCTGCTACCATTACGTATTTGCCCTTTGAAGATCTGCTTTCCTTGCTGCCGCGGGGACATGAGGGAATCGATCTTTCTGCGTTTACGTTCGAGATGCCGACCCTTGGCGGGCAAAAACGCGCAGACGAGAATTTGAATAGATTGATCGCCGAGCTCACCTCAACGAAAACGTCTGCAGCATGAGGCCATGATGAAACCTGCTCTTGTATTCGACTGGAACGGCACTCTCCTTGACGACGCCGACGCCTTGCTACAAACGACGAACACCATTTTGGGTCGCTTAGGCCGGGCTGCCATTGATATGCAAACCTTTCGGGATCATTTCGATGTTCCACTTTCGGTTTTTTTCCGCAATCTAGGAATGTCGCAGAGTGAAATAGAAACGGTGGATAGCCATGACAGTGCTTTTTTTCACGACACCTACGAACCACTGGCGAGCAAAGCCGATCTGCGCCACGGCGCGCGTTGCATTTTGGAAACGGCACGTCAACAACACGTTTCCAGCATTATTGTCAGTAACCATATAGTCGACCCCCTTATTACCCAATTGCGAAGACATGGAATCGAAGATTGTGTCGCGGAGGTTCTGGCGTTTGAAAGCCGCGCTACTCAATATAAAGGCATAAGCAAAGGAGAGCGGCTTCGTCTGTATATGCGAGCATACAATCTTGACCCCAGCTCAACTTTCATCGTCGGGGACATGCCGGTCGAAACGGATATTGCACGCGAACTTGGCTTGATCAGCGTAGCCATTACGGGCGGATTTGTTTCCGAGACGCGTCTGCGAGCGGCGCAGCCGGATTATCTCATCGAGGACCATCATAAGCTGCTGCCCATTCTGCAGGAGCGTGGCCTTTTTCAGAACTCATAACGACGCAGAGCATGACTGAAACTCCGTCAACTGAAACGCCTGGGAAAGTCGGACAACGAATCGGCCTAATCGGCGCAGGGCGCATGGGAACAGGCATAGGAATCAGTCTTTTGCGTCATGGCACTGAACTGCATATCAAAGTCAACAGAACCCGTGTTGGCGCGGAACGCTTGACCGGCATGGGTGCTCATGAGCACACCGCAATTTCCGAATTGGCCCGGCATGTAAGTGCCGTCGTTTTATCCCTGCCCTCAAGTTGCGAGGTCGAGGAAGTCTGCCTTGGGCAACATGGGCTATTTGCACATTTGCCCCGACAGAGTTTGATACTTGACTGCACCACGTCCTATCCTGCTTCAACCCTCACTCTAGCCGAACAGGCCAAAAAGCATGCATTGCACTTCATAGATGCGCCCGTAACACGAAGCCCTGAACAAGCAGAGCAAGGGCGTCTCAACGCCATCGTTGGATCTGATCAGAACACGTTTCCTATGGCGGCTCGTGTTCTTACCGCATTTTGCGAGAACATCGTCCATGTGGGTGATATTGGACAGGGCCATAAGCTCAAACTTGTCTATAATAGCATGACGATGGGCATGGCGGCGGTGGTAGCGGAAGCTTGCCAGCTTGCCGATGCCATTGACGTCGACCTTGCAATCTTACGCTCCTTGGTCAGTCGCGGCGCGACCAACAGCGGGATATTCCAAAACTTTGCAGCCTTTTTGTTGGACGAAAAGCCGGATGCTTTGGCAATATCGATCAGAAACGCCAAAAAGGATATTGACTGCAGCGTGCGATTAGCGAACGAAACCGCGTTGAAGGTGCCAGTTCTGACTGCCGCCGCGCAAAAGTTCCAAACCTGTCTCGCCGAAGGCAAAGGTGAATTGACCTTGCCTCATCTTGCGCTTTCGTTAAGGGATGACGAATCACAGCAGAATTAGCAGCGACGCACCCAAAACAAATCTCTACAATCCATGTCTTCCTGTTCTCCAGCGTCGCCTTCACACGGATGGCGAAAGCATCGGCTAGATGCTTTTTGTACTTCAAAGCGATGCTCGATCCCGGGCTGCTGTTTTGAGCACGCAGGCCCGGCCATCGTTCCCGCTTTCTCCAAGCTCTTTGAAGAATACCAGGCGATCACGAGAGAGGAGACCGCGATTTGGCGCAACACCACATACGGAAGTGAAAGAGCTCGAGGACGTCACCGGCCACAAAGGGGTTGCATAACTTTCTGACGACGCCGGGTAGACTTTGCGGAATTGCACCGCGAACGTGTCCTGGGTGATGAGGTTGTTGAGCGGGCGTTTGGAATATGTCGATGGGCATGTTTAGCCGGATGCTCAAGGAGCTGAGCATCAGACATCTCCTCAACATACCGCAAAGCTTTAAGGAGTTGAGGGTTGTTTGACGTCGGACATTGTGCGCGGCAGCATTCGATAATCACTGATGGCCCATCATCGATGCGTCAACACCATGATTGCGCAGCTCCGACAGGCAACCTTCGGAAGGGTCTGATGCATGCGCTTTCCGAAGTTAGTCTACGATGCCCAAGATCGGAACCCGCTGCTCACGGACCGTGGACGCGCATTTCGTTCTCGGGCGCTTTGCCGAGATCTGCAATAACTGCGCTCTTTGATGCGAGCCGCCATCCCAAGTTGGGCAGCTAACTCCCACGTGCCTGAACCAATACGCGCATCAACGCTAAAATTCTGGAAATGGCGGGATTCTAGCTCGAGTACCTAATCCAACGTGAGATTAGGGCGATTTCGTTTCTGAGGAATGTTGTGCTGAAGTTACAGCAATTCACGATGATGTTGCCAAGACGCGCAGAGCCGGGCTCAAGTGTGGAATAGCACTCCGATGAAGAATTTTCTGCTTCTGACTGCAAGCATCGTCGCAACCAACGCGGCGGTACCGCACTTGGCGCGGATCTCGCTCCACAGCCTGTCCAAACCAACGCGCCGCAGCTGTCGGTCGCTCCCGCGATCTGTGACTAGACCGGTTACTATATATGGGCATAACGGCGGCTGGGTTCGAGCCATAACTGCTAGGATTTCGCAGGCGTTACTCCCGAAGGCTGCCATGGTACGACGGCCGGCACTATCGGTGGCCAGATTGGCTATCGCTGGCAGATCTTCAATGTGGTCTACGGCGTTGAAGGCCAGGGCAACTGGGTACACTTCAGCGGCTCCAAATATCAGCACCGCTTTCCCGTCGAACATCAATCGAACCAAGACGGATGCGTTCGGCTTGCTCACCGGCTAGCTCGGCTACGCATTCAAACCGTGCTGCTTTAGGCCAGCGGTCCTGTGATGACCAGCAAAACAGACCAGATCAACTCCGATGGTCACTGGGGCGGAGCTTGCTAAAAGCGATAATGTCCGTTGGGGGCGCGCCGTAGGGGCTGGCCTGGACGGTTAACTTCGCGCCCAGCTAGTCAGTTGGCGTCGAGTATGACCACCTGTTCATGCCGGAGAGCAACGTGACCTTTCCCGCTGTCGGGACGGATCGCATTCACCAGGATGTCGATATGATGACCCTTCGGCTTTACTACAAGCTGTTTCCGGTGGTTGGAAAATGGCGATCTCAACACGTTTGCGGCGGATCGAGGAGCCCCGACCTTCGGTCGGGGCTTTTTCTTCGGAGTGCTCTTTCGCGCAGCGCTAACTGGCCGCTTTTGCCGAAGCGCCGCCTTTCCAAGTTACGCAAGGGACATGATCTTCTGCACTGGCGCCGGCGACATGCGCCCCGTCGGCAGCGGCACACTGGGTGTACGCGCCAGATCCCAGCCTTCGACCTTTGACGGCGTGGTGTGTACGGTCAAGGCTAATGACGCGATTGTCAGGTTCGAGATATCGATGTTTCCAATCTGACGCGCCCGCGCAACATGAGGCGACTAGAGAACCTTCAGTATTCAACCGGCACGCTGCTTGCTTCATTTCGTACCGCCGTCACCGATGCCGGCTGCCCGGCGCTTGGCTAAAAACCGGATGCGCGCAATGCCCTCCAGAAGGAGCTTGTCGACTAGGTCTAGAAGCTGGTCTTTTGATCGATTCATACTTGTAAGATAGTCAAGGAAGTAGCAGTTTTAAACTCATGACAAAAATCAACTGAAGCAAACCGATCAGCTTGAATCAAACTACCGATCTTCATTGGCGCCTAGCTACGATCGACTGAAACCCTCACGTCCTACGAACACCTGCAAATGCTGGACTCCCTAGCCAGACCCATTCTAACTTGCCGCTCCAAAGAATGCTCGAGACTAAGCTCGTAGTTGCCGTATACAACGTGCGCGCTAGCAGCAAGTGGCTTCCTCACATAGCAGGTCGAGCTTGCTCAATGCCTTGGCGAACGATTGCCCATAGGATCGCTTTTTGTCTTCACAGCAGTTTTCATACGCAAACTGGCTTCGATACAATCATCGTCCCATCAAAGATGCTCACGCAACATGGACGTCAAAGATAAGGTTGAGGCGGATCGCCACAATGGCGGCTTGGATCCGGCTGGTCGTGCCCAGCTTTCGCATCGCGTTCTTAAGATGAAAGTTCACCGTATTCTCGCTGATTTGTAATATCCTCCCGATTTCCCATGACGATTTGCCCTCTGCCACCCACCGTAGGCAATCTAGTTCCCGCTGCGATAGCGCAACTCTCATATTGCAGTTATCTTCGGCCGGACGTGTGATCTCCACACAAGCGGTGTGAAAGTGCCAGGCTAGTGCGTTGAGATGGCCTTTGGAATGTTGAGGATCGGCATCGTCGAACCGAGATGCAAACGATACGACGGATAACCGACCCAATGGCCCAAACAACGGTACACTCATGCCGTGCTTGAGACCGGCCTCTCTGGCCTCATCAAGTACGCGCCGTTCGTCGGGCTGTAGTTGATATTGCTCGGCGAGTTGATCCCACAGAAAGGGCCGCGAAAGCGTCGGTGTCCGCCGGACTACTGGATCGATTTTGTGGTACTTTCGCTTAAAATATCGTTCACACCATTCGGGCGGCCACTTTACGGCCACCGCCGGTGGCGGATACTCCGGTAGACGAAGTGGCTCCGCGAAATTGAGGGCTCCGTAAGAGACTTCGCTGAAGCCTTCGTCGCTGGCACAGCTAACGAGAAGCTCGAAAAGCGGTCTGAGGCATTGTGTTCGCGTCGCGCATTCGGTGAAGCTGAAAAGATCCATTTTGTGGCGCCTCAGCAGGCTGGCCCGAAAGGTCGGTATTGCGCCGCTCCATTGAGCTGGTTTTGAGCGGAGGCAAGTTCCAATCCGTCGCCGAGCCGCTCCGTGATCCCGAGCTCAAGGAGCCCGGTGTCACCGCCGATGTTCGGCTTGCCGGCGAGCATGAAAATTCTGCTTGGTGCAGAGGGCACTTTGCATACGCATCTCCGGAAGGGCGAGAACCTGGCGATGAGAACAGCAAGTGTCGTACCAGTTGCACCGCCCAAAAAATCGTATTTAACGACAAGGACTTGAGGATTGGGATAGATTCCGCGGGCGCGTGCGTTGAAGTATTCGCGACATCAGGAGGAAAGCCGACAGCGCCATTTGGCTTGGTTGTTCGTGATGATTGCCTGACTGAATTTTCTCTTGACGTCTGATCGGTACCCCTTGTGCGAGGCACCGCTGGATCGCTCATTATTGCCTGTGGCTTGCCAAGAAACTTGAAACAAGCGGAAAAGTTCAAGGGCAGCGCAGGCAGGCTATCTGACTCATCTATGAGCCGAATCCGCTCTGACCGACCAATACATGCAATTCTGAGGCACCGACAGGAGATGAGGCGCAGACGCTCGTTGGTCCACTTCCGCGCCGACGCTTCAATCGGTCACTGCGGCTTTTAGCGGCTTAGCAACGTTTCTCAGGACAGCGGCGCGGCAGTTGACAAACATCTGCTTCGTGTAATTCCCGCCGAAGTAATCCAGCACGAAGGTGCCGGTATAATCCGGATCATCGCCCACGCTGCAGATTATGCTGTCGAGAATCTCGCCGATTTCGGGAATGCGCTCGCAGTAACGGGCACGGAGAACATTAACAGCGTTCATCGAGTGAACTGCCTCGTCGGCAATCACCTCTCTCAGGCAACGAAGGAAGCTGCTGCCAAGTCCGGCATAGAACTCTCTATCCGCAGCATAGGCGCGGCAAGTACACATCTCATCAAATGCGATCATAACGATCAGAGAGAATTCGTCCTTCAAGTATGCATTGATTGCAGAAAAACTATGCGATCGAGCTTCCAATCTGTCTCGAAGATCTTTTTCGGATTCACCAGCGACAAGCTCCATGATCCGGATGAAAGCATCGGTGTGGCGCTCTTCATCCGCGGCCCAGGCACTAAAGAACGCCTCAGCTTCGTTGGTGGCGATCAGATTTCGGTTGAACAATTCTTGTTTTAAGTGCCTCGCGTCGTATTCAGTATACAACTCAGGCCACAACTTGTCCCGACGTGCGCGCACAGTCGATGGTCCGGCCGTGAACATCGCCGGCGTCAACTCATCGAAAAAGTCTTTTGGATTCCAGTTACGTCGAATCGGCGCAATCATCCGACTGTCCTTCTCTGCAAGCGGCCTAGCAGAGGACGCTCGCAAAGCATACTTGCCCCACACCAAGTATGCTGTCGCCCCCTTGTTTTGGTGGGCAATTTCGAGACGCAACTCATCAAACGGTTTGAAACTCGCGATCATCAACAGAAGCTCATAGGGGCCGTCAACGGTTTTGGAGTTCGCGTGCAGTGTAGGCTGCGGTATCCCATCGCTTTCTTTGCAAAGTGCGCGGCGGGATGAACCGGGGGATCTACGATTTGGCTCAATACACATCCTATCAGATCGGCTGGACTCCATGTCGAGGGACTATCGAGTGAGTACCCTGAAAGAGGCGCGCTTAGCTCGCGGATACGACTGATCTCTGAAGTGACTTACTACTTGCTTTGTCCTTCGCCCCCTCTGACGAAGGCAACGCGCCCGGAAGGCGACGGAATGTTTCAGCGCCAAGCGACTGTCAGGCACGCCGCAGCTCTGTCGCGCAAGCTAGGTCTGCCTGCACCCTCGCCTTCTCCAGGACGACCGATCCATCGAGCGTCGAGTTGGGGAACGCCAAGGTGATTCAGAAATTTGGGAATATGGAAGGACCCTCCTCTCGGTTGTGTGTTGTAGCCGCCAACTTCCCGGCTGCCCTGTGTATTAGGACGCATGCTCGAGTCTGCCAGACAGACACCTTCAGGAATTGCCTCCGGGCGCTGAAAGATGCGAATGCCATTGCTCAATCGCCGCCCGCATGCGCCTTCTCGAACTCGGCAATCTTGGACAATGTGAGACCAGTTAAAGGCACTTCCGAATTGCGGTTCGACGACGGCCACGGTATTGACATTAATTCCTTCAGCAGGGCAACACCGGGTCGTGTTCCCGATGGTGGTGTAGCTCGGTAGAGCAAAGCCGCCCGGACGCGCCCCCAATAGCGCCGCGGGCGGGCGGTCGTGCGCTGGTCACCGGCAGTTCTCCGGTAAGATCGGGTTGCGACACGCCAACGCAACCGAGTAACCACCGAGGACCGACGACATGATGAACCTGCGCGCACTCGGAGAGAAGATCCTGGTGCCGATCTGCTGCGCGAGATGATCGGCTTTGCCGCCCAGCGTCTATGGAGTTGGAAGTCGAGGGCCAGACCGGGGCGAGCTACGGCGAGAAGAGCCCCGAGCGCCTGGCCCGGCGCAACGGTTACCGGGAGCGCATCTGGGAGACCCGCGCCGGTGCGGTCGAACTGCGCACTCCAAAGTTGCGCAAAGGCTCCTAGTTCCCGGGTTTTCCTGGAGCCGCGCCGCATGGCCGAGAAGGCGCTCACCGCCGTGGTGCAGGAAGCTTATGTGCAGGGCGTCTCGACCCGTTCGGCGGGCGATCTGGTGCAGGCGATGGGCATGACTGGCATCTCCAAAGCCAGGTCAGCCGGCTGTGTGGCGAGATCGACGACAAGGTGAAGGCCTTCCTCGCCCGCCCCATCGACCGCCGAATCTCCGGCTGAAGTAAACCGCGCCGTGCTTCCATGCCCCGAAGGAAGCGAGTCCATAATACCCTCAGCGCGAACATCATCCCGATCCTCGAATTAAAGCTGCCTGAAGAGCTCTCTTCAAGTTCGGGGCACTGAGCCACCAATTTTCTCAGTATGCCACCGAGGCGTCTCCCGCCCCTAGAAAGCGACGGTCGCCATGGTATGCCGCCGCTGCGGGGATCAGAATTTGGCGCACTGCGCCCTCCCCAAACCTTAAAGGCGCGCGCGTCCACAATGAATTCGCGCCCTGACTTGCTTGAGCCCGCACTCTCTAGAATGCTATCGACTTCAGAAGCCTTCGCGCAGATCGTGCAGTCTCAAAACCGCGTGGACAAATGCAAGATCGATGATGCCGTTGGTCGGCGCCTCGACCAGGGCACAACTGTGCTTTCAATTTGTGCCATCACTCAAATGATCGGCGGAGCTTAGCAGTGATCCTCGAGCACTGCGAGACGGAACAGGTTTGCGGGCCCGATCAACTACCAACCCTCGTAATTGATCTAGATGACGGAAGCATGTCACCTATCGATTGATGAAATCGGCCGGTCTCCACGTTACGCCGGTCATCACAAGGAATTGGCATGCAACACCGATTACCATCTGTTCTCGCCAACGGCCCTGATCAATCCGCCGGTTCCTCACGTGCTGAAATCCTGCGCGCCGAAATCTGCTCCCGCAGAGAGCTATCGTTCCTCATGGAAGCGCATGATGGTCTCTCCGCCGCGATCGCTGAGCGCGCAGGGTTCAAAGGCCTCTGGGCGTCTGGCCTGTCTATTGCCTGCTCCCTGGGCTACCGCGATGCCAACGAAGCGTCGTGGAGCCAACTCGTAGACGTAGTCGAGCGGATCGTGGAATCGAGCGAACTGCCTGTGCTCGTTGACGGAGATGGCGGCTTCGGGAATTTCAACAATGCACGCCTCGTGACACGCAGGCTCCGTCAGCGTGGAGCAGCCGGCGTCGCGCTCGAGGACAGCTGTTTTCCGAAGATGAACTCGTTTGTTGGGGATCGGCACCCCCTCGCCGACATCGACGAATTCTCTGGCCGCCTCCGGGCAGTGAAGGATACAGTCGCGGACGACTTGATCTTGGTGGCAAGGATCGAGGCATTGATCGCTGGGCATGAGATGGACGAAGCACTTTCGCGCGCTCACGCCTACGCCGACGCGGGAGCCGATGCGATCCTTATTCATTCGCGAAAGAGAACCGCGGACGAAATCCTTTCGTTCGCGCGCGCTTGGCAGAACAGATTGCCGGTCGTGATCGTTCCGACGAAATACTATCGAACACCGATCTCTGCATACCGCAAAGCCAACATCTCTACGGTGATCTGGGCCAACCACTCCATGCGAGCGGCAACAGCGGCAATGCGTCAAGTCTGCGGTCGCATCATCGCTGAGGAAAGCACCGCGAGCATTGAGCCGCATATTGCTACTCTCGAGGAAGTCTTCGAACTGTTCAAGTACGACGAACTAGCCCGTGCGGAAACGCGATATTTGCGGCCCGACGCTGAACTGCGCAAATAGGGTTTCGTCGACACAGGAGCGCATAGTCATGGTCGAAGACCTCCTGTCCTGGACTTCCTCCTAGCTGGCCAGGTTCGACTGCAATCTCAAATCCCTAACCATTGCACTGAGATGTCCTTAGATGGCGTAGCACGCCTCACTCAGCCGAAATGCGCACTTTGCCATCTCGGCAGCTCGAGGCACCGGATCCAGCGCCTTCCTTCTCTCTGGAGAAAGGACCGACCAGGACCATTTGCTTGTCTTCACGCTTGGGCTCCATTTTCAGATGGCTCCCGCAGACCTGATGTCGCTTCAGCATGCCTACGCTGGCGACGAAGAAGCTGTCGGTGTTTCACCCTAGAGGCGCGACGAAAAAGGAACTAAACGGTGACCGATGCTCCCAAGAACGCCGTCATTCTCGCCGCTGGCTGCGGCTCTCGCCTGCGTCCTCTGACAGATCTGCGGCCGAAGTCGCTGGTCGAGGTCAACGGCACTTCGATTCTTCACAACGCTCTGCGCAATCTGGAATCTGTTGGCGTGGAAGAGGTGACGATCGTGGTGGGTTACCGCAAAGATGCCATTCAATATGCCTGCGGTAGCCACTTTGGCGAACTCAAAATCAAATATGTCGAGTCGACCGTCTTCGACCGGACCGGAAGCGCCTATTCTTTGTGGCTGGCGCGCGACGCTCTTCTCTCCGGAGACTGCTTTCTTCTCGAGGGCGACGTCTTTTTCGAAGAGGATGCGCTGCGACAGTTGATGGTCTGCCGGGGGACAGACGTAGCTGCAGTCGTTCCCTTCGATGATTCAATGGAAGGGTCGGCCGTTCTGTTGTCGCAGAACGGCTTCATCTCAGGTTTTCGATTGAAGCAAACCGCGGCAAATCTTGTTGCGGATGGCCCACAGCTTTTCAAGACGATGAACCTTCTACGGCTTTCGGCGCCGACACTCAAGGCAACGATCGTTCCGACACTGGACGATGTTGTCGCCGCTGGAGCTCGGCAGACCTACACCGAAGAACTTTTGGGTTATCTGATAGAGAGGCGAGGCCTCCAGCTCGCCGCGGCGCGATGCGATGGCCTCAGCTGGTACGAAATTGATAACGCTGACGATTTGGAGATTGCCGAGCGCATTTTCAAGGACCGAACGAAGGCCTACACGGCGAGACGTGATTTGCAAACGAGGTGAGAGTGCAATGCTAAAATACCTTTGGGATCCAGCGAACGCCATAACGATCACAGGTCTTCTCTTTTCCTCCGCCAGCCTGTTTTTAGCTCTCTCTGACCGCCTTGAGCTATCCGTGGCAGCAGCGCTTTGGGCCGTTCTATCGGACCACCTCGACGGGGTTGTGGCAGGTCGCACGAAAGGTCGCGATCCAGATGTCGCAAAAATGGGAGCGAGCCTCGATGGGTTTGCAGATATCGTCTATGGAGCCGTCGTGCCTGCGGTAGTTGTGGTACAAGTCAGCCAAGCTTCACAATTCGCGCTTGCGACCGCAACCGCTCTACTGGTGACCGGAGCAATAAGGCTTAGCTACTTTGCGAACTTCGGCAGATCGCGCGATGGACGCTTCTTGGGCGTCCCCTTGTCATACGACGTGCCGCTCCTGGCGCTCCTATTTCTTTTTAAACCTCTTATTCCTGCTGAAGCATTTCCTGACGTCGTAAACATTGGCTTCTTGCTGCTCGCTACAGCGCATGTCGCGCCTGTTCGCGTGCCACCACTGGGCGCAACAATGTATACGGCAATAAGCATCTTCGCCGTCGCGTCGTCGGTGGTTTTAGCCAGTCGCTCCTTTTGATTGCGGATGGAAGTATGATCCAGCGACTGCCTTCTTCGTGTTGCAGGCTTCCCTCCATGCAGGTCACATGATGACGTGTAGTCTCGCCAACCGCGGCGTGCACCAGACTTGTTGCCGAGAGCATTTCCGCACCAATCGGCACTGCTCGATGCTTGTTCGCCGTGAGCTTGTCGAGAGATGGCGACCATCTTGCAATTTTCGTTTGTCCTGAAATGTTGAGCTAGTCGCACGCATGAAGAGGGCAGCACAAATGGACCCACCCCTTAGGTCGGACGAGGTCTCTGACCTGATCAACCGATTTCCCGGCGGCTATTGGAAATATGACATCAAGGACTTCGTCCTTCTGGTAAACCCTTATTTTCCGCCGCAGGCGTTCCTTGACGAACTTAAGAACGCGCTACCGCGGCTTATCACCTGCTATCCCTCTCCTAATGCGCAGATGGTCCAGCTTCTTGCGGATGCGGTGAAGACGCCAGCGAATAAACTTGTCATTTGCAATGGCGTGGCTGAACTCATTCCCATCTTCCTTGGTCGACTGGGAATGAGGATTGCTGTCCCGGTCCCAACCTTCAATCCTTATGAAACCACCGCCTTGCCCGGGCGGTTGTCACGCTTTTTTTTGTCACCACCAGATTTTGAACTCGATGTGCACCGCTACGCAGCATTTGCGCGTACAAATGGTGTCAACGGCGCAGTCGTGATATCGCCGAATAATCCCACTTCGCGGATGGTTCCCTATGCGGATTTACTATATCTCGCTTCCGCGCTTCGAGCTCAGCAGCAACTGCTACTGATCGATGAGTCATTTATAGAATTTAGTGAGCTCGGACGAAGTGCTAGCCTGGAAAATCACTTGCTCGAATTTCCCAATGTGATCGTTCTCAAAAGCCTCGGAAAGATTTACGGGACATGCGGTTTGCGGATGGGGTATGCGGCATCCGCAAATGAACAGATGATGAAGGAAATTAGAGCGGCGCTCCCCACGTGGAATGTCAATACGGTTGGCGAGTTTTTTCTGAGCAGGCTCCCTCACCTCGCGCACGCGGCACAGCAGAGTTGGATGAGGGTAGGCAGCGACAGAGACAAACTATACGCAGACCTGCGCAGCATCGACGGAATGAGAGTTCTAAAGCCCGACGCGAATTTCGTGTTCTGCGAACTGCCGCCCCACTGGCCGGATGGGGACGTGATCGCCTCAACGCTTTTAAAAGATAGACGCATATTGATCAGGCACAGTGGCGGAAAGACGCTTCAAAATGGCAAGCGGTTCTTGCGCATCGCATGCCGCACTGAAGAAGACAATAAACTCTTGGTGGAAGCATTGAAAGAAGTTGCTGATTAGCGCAACTTGTCTTCAGTCACCGAGCATTCGAGACTTGAGACATCCTTCGGCATTGAAAGGCACGGCCTCCGCTCCGAGGGAGCGAAGCTAGTGGCCATCCGGCGCTCGCCCCTCAAAACAGCGAGACAGCGCTGAGGCTCTACATGAAGTACCGTAGACCGATAGCCCGCCAGCGGCCGCGGCAAGGCGTCGTTGAGCACCTCGACCGCTTACCGGATCGAGAAGGATCCCCGGCTTCCATCGCAGAGAAGGCTCCGCGGCCGCCGCCGGCTGAGCCCGTTGGCCAGCGTGTTTGAGACAGAGATGGTGCCGATGCTGAAGGCCGCTCCCGGGCTGCGGCCCGTCGGGATCTTCGAGGAGGTGTTTCGGCGCCATGCCGAACTCCGAGCCGGCACCCGTCGCACACTGGAGCGTCGGATCCGAGCCGAGATCGAACGCGTGTGGCCAATCCGACCTCAGAGACGCTTCACAAAATCGGACCCGCGTTCGGATTCCAGATCGGCTTCGTGCTGATCACGCCCTCCGCATCCGCGAAGAATACGGAGGCGTAACCAGTATCCGCGCCATAATGCCGTTCGACGCTTAGAGCAAGGAGCAAGCAGTTCAGTCAAACTTGTAGGAGACCTGTAAGAACGTGCCCCATCGTTCCATGCGATAGTCCCCCGGAAGGGGCCCAGAGGTAGCAGGAGGGCGGTTCTCCTGGTTGGCTCCGGTAGCGAGCGTCTTACGTTGGTTTGGCGTCCACATAGCCGAATAGCGGCCACCGAAGCCAACGCTGACGTTCTTAGTGATAAAGTAGGATAGGGCTGCCTCAACCTGCACACCACCGCCACCACTCCCGCGTTGATCAAGGAAGGTCGTGAATTGGCGCATCAGATGGTTGTCGCGCCCTCGGAAGTCCGTCCACGGCAAGTAAGCAACGTCGGCACTTACGCGCCAGCGATCGAACAACATGGTCTCAGCGCTAAGGCCGATGCGCAGCGCATTCCAATCAGTGTCTTGGCTGCCGACAATCCTTCTATCGCCCGGCACAAGGCAAGGTGCAACGTTGGGGGAGGCGGTCTGCACACATCCGATCGTGTCAGACTTCTGGCCGTAGTAGCTCCAGCCCATGAACCCACCAACCTTGTAGGTGCTGCCATGCAGGAAATCGTAACCGGCATCCGCGGTGAAGTACGTGAACCTACCGTTGCCCTGGCCCGATAGTGTGTTTTGATAAGCGAGCGGGTCCACGCCCCAATCTTCATCGTTCATCTTTCCATTGCTGAAGCGCCCAAACCCGATATTGCCCTTCAGGAAGATTCCCCAGGGGCTGTCCAGCCGTTCGAACAACTCACCGGAAATCCCATCCTGCCCATGGTAGGTGAGCTTTGATACTAGATCAGTACTCCCGTGGTCCCATTGAAAGCTTCCGCGGCTTAACCACAGCCGTGTGCCGCTTTCCAGCGACCACCCATCAGCGAAGCCAATCGGCGAGGCGCTGACGGTCGGCTTCGTTGCGTATAGCGGCGTATCTGACCATCCTGGCGTCCGTGGGTGTGCGTCAAAATGGTAGTTCAGACCGAGCTTACCGATGTGATAGCTGCTGGACAGGCTGGTGGTGTTGGCGGGGATGGTTGCCAAGGGCGGCCTCTGTAGGGTCGGAGGGGTCGCGACACTTGGACCGGTGAATCCCAGATAATCGTACTCAAACGTCACGGACCATGCGTTCGCGAGTGCTTGCTCGACGCCCAGGCCGATCGTGCCACCGACTCGACCATAATCGAAATCGGTGGCATTCTGTGGCGCCAAGCCAAATGGGTGACTTCTGCTACGGAATTCGTTATTGTTGGCGACAACGCCGCTATTGTGCTGCCAGGCCACGCCCCCCTTGAGATAAACAAGTGTTTGGCCATGCGGGCCGAACGCATACCCAAGGCGACCCGCCCCGGTCGCAAAGACGCTTGGACCAGCGCTGCAGTTTGCGCTGATGACAGAGCTGGAGGCGGCAAGACAGGTGTTTCTGCCGTCTGAGACAGCGCGACTGGCGTCCAGTTCAACGCCAAAAACCCAGCGTTCCCTCTGCCAGTTGTAGCCGATCTGACCTCCGGCCAGGAACACAGGGGTGTCGACAACGTCACCATAGAGTGACTGGCCATAGGGGTCGCTGAATGATGTTCGCCCGTAGCCCCCGCCGACGTGCCCGCCGATATATCCTCCGGTCCAGCTCCAGACGGCGAGTGGGACCTTTACTGCCGGCTTGAGATCGGCCGAATTGACAGCGCCGCCTGCAATGAGCGCAGCTGTTGCGACAGCGTAAAAAAGAAGTTGGGACCGCATTTCACCTCACGAACACAGACGCGCGCCACCTTGCAACGACAGCCAAATGGCCGACGTTGTTAGCGCCGCTTCCACAGCGGTTGCGGTTTGCAGGATCTAGGCCAGCGGACGCAATGCGCATTCGCTGCGGTTTTCGACCTCGATGTTGTCTTCGCAACAAGATCGGTGGATTTTGAAACGGGCCGAGCGTCTGAGGTCGGACACGAAACGCATGCTGCACGCCGGCTCCGGCCGATCGGATAGGTGGTGAATGCTCCCGCGAAGAGCCCTTTCTCTTGCTCCACACTCCTCGGCTGTCGCACGGCTCGGCCGTCCCGGACGCCGGGGAATCCGATGAGGAGGTCCACATCGCAGGCGACGAGCTCGGAGACGGCGACGCAAGGGCGCTCAGGAAGACCGCAGAGTACCTTGCTGGTTCGGGCCTCGACCCGCAAGCCTTTTAGGAGTTGTCAGATGTGCGGTGAGCGGTGAGCGGCTCTCCGTGTTCCTCGGCGGCTTCTTCTCACACGACTCGTACTCAATCGGCATGTCTGAGCGAAGGATCGTCGACTCGAGCGCCTCCTCGCTCTTACCGCCGCGAGGATACGAGCGAGGGTCTCGTCAAATTCCTCAGCTCATCCGCTATCTCTCTAAGCGTCGGAGTTCAAGCGGCGGTACCGCATTCCACAATAGTGGATCGACGGCCAGCCCACTCTTCCGATCCAGCAGTTGATTGAAGTGCGTGAAACGCGCGCCCGCCAGCGCTGCATACAGGTTCGGCTCGCTGGCCATCTGATTGGGAGCTGGCTAACCGATCTTGCGTAGGTCCTCGCCTTTCGGTCAGCCTTTGCCAGTCATTAGGCAAGCCGCTTTTGAGGAAAGAGGAACTCCTATACGTGAGAACGCATTGGTCTGTTGAACTGTCCGACAAGCCGATGTCCGCAGCTTTTTCTTCTGCTTTCCTCGCAGTCCAAAGACTCGCCGGTGCCAAATTTAACCGTTGGCCACCGAAAAAATGAATGAACTCAGTTGCACAAAGATGGTGCAGAAGCATGCCACCATCACCCACATCATGAGGAAAGCCCGCAGAACGTATGTGGTGCTCCTTGTTCGCATCAGGCTCGCGAACACAAGCAGCACGACCATGAAGCCCAGCATGATAGCCGCGCTGTTGGCGGCGCTTCTGCTGTCCTCTTTTAACGCAGTATAGACAATAGCTGCGGCGGCACCGACGCCTGCAACGCCTATCGCGCACGGAACCGGACGGTACCTCTTCACAGCCTCCAACAGCAGACTCGGCAGATCTGAAACTAGAAATACCGTCGTCCATCAGCAGCGTCCGAGGTAAGACGCTATTTTCGCGATCGTCTTTTCAGCGGGACACGCAACGCCCTCTTCTGCCGAACGTAACGAGAGACCCAGCTGCGATCGGCCGTCCTACTTGCCGTTCCAAGCGGCCAACGCCTTCAGGTAGGCATCTGTTTGGTCAACGCTGAACTCGCACCACATGATCAGGTGGTCCGACATCTGGAAGGTGCGCCACTGCCTGAACATGTTAGCGGTCGGCGCGCCTTTACCGCCTCTGAATTCCTTCGGATCGTCGAAGACATAGTCGAAGAAATTGAAAACGCCTGCGTTAGTGCTTTTCACACCTACCTTCTGCTTGAAAAATGCGATTTGGTCGTAGAACTTGTTCTGGTCCACGTTACTCCCTGGCAGCTTTTGCAGCTCGGCCGGGACCTCGAACCTGTTTCTGGTGATCGCCTCGTAAGTCTTATCCGTGCGGGAAAAGATATTGAAGTCGCCGAGCAGTACGAGGTGTTCGGGCGAGTAGTCGGCCGGGGCGCTTGTGTTGATGTAATCCTTGGCCTTGGTGGCAAGCAGCTTGGCAAGCGCGTTGATCTCGTCGACACGCCGCGGATCCTCCGCTTTGGCGGTACCGTAGTAGATGTGGACCGTACATAGGTTGAACTTGGCCCAGCCCACCTGGAAACCGCAGACGAAGGGGGTACGGGCGACCTGGCTCATTCGCTCGGTGGCGGTCTTGCTCGGCAGAACCAGTTCGCCGGCAAGTCCGGTGAAGCTGACCTTGGCCGTGTTGTAGACAAAAGCGAGCCGCTCGAAATTGCCGCCGTCGGCGAAACTGACGTCTGTGAAGATGACGTCCCACTGCCGGCCAAGCAGGCGTAGAATTTCCTTGAGCGCCTTGAGGTCGGCCCGTACCTCCTGCACCGCGATCAAGTCGAAGCGGCTTATGCACTCCGCGATGTAGTACATTGCGTCGGTCGTTCGGCCGCCATACTTGGTCCCGCCGAACTCGCGGATATTCCAGGTTGCCAGCAGCAGCGTACCGTCACTCTTGGCAGGCACCTTCTTCTTAAGCCCGGTGCGCAGTTTGCTGAGCCCCGCAACAATCCTCTGGCGCTGCTTGTCGTCCTTGATCCACCTCAGGCCTGTGTAATTCATCGATAACTCCAAAAACAATAGAGCGACCGCAGTCGCTGAAATCACCGTATACAACCACTGATTTTATCGATTTGAAATAGAGGAAGACCGACGGGGCGGGCAAATACCCTGCGGCGCTCTGACACAAATTGGATCGCTCGCGGAAGATTGCTGGATAGCGCTGGCTTGGCGCCCTGAGCGCCGGGCGTACCGTTGGCGATCACCGGCCCGGCGTCGTTCCGCCGCGTCCCAAGGCAGCGATGACTTCACCGGCGGCTTGATCGAGGCAGCCAGGCTGCTGCATACAGCTTTTCTACGCTAGACGGCGGCCGCGACTGGCACTCCTGCCCGTCTTCTTGCGTGCACTGTCAGCGCATGATCCGTCGTGGCCTTCCCCGACGCCACTTTCTTGCGCGTCTGTGACATGGCGACACCTGCGCGCCACGCTTGCGCATGGCTGCCGATCACGTTCGACCGATGCGCTACGCAGCAAAAAGAAAGATTTCTGCGTGTTATCGCCCTGATGAGGCCTACGGATCGACGCTCAGTTTATGTGAGATTGTTGGGACGACCCACCACGTCAGCAGAATCAAGATAGACTGCCTCACCGACCTGCACATGACGGAGGTGCTGGTGGTATGCGCTGCTGCTGGTCTCGTAGACCTTTTCGATCGTCCGAGGCACGTCCCCTCCCTCGTCGATGAAGACCTCAGTGAGGCCGCGGCCGGTCATCGTTGCTGGCCGCGAGATGCCCAGAAGACTGAGCACTGTGGGCGCAAAATCGCAAATACTTGAGGGGACTTTTGAGACGAAGCCGCCTTTGACGAGCGGTCCTGCCAAAATGCCGACAGACGACATCTCCTTGGCATGCAACCCGCCGTGCACTCCTAAGCCGACTGGCCCATCCGCACTCCAACTGCGACCGATAAGACCAAAACGATCAAGGCCGCGATCGGATCGAAACGAGAACAGGATATCTGCCGATCGGGCATGGTCGGCGAACACGAGATGACGGGCGAAGCTGCCGGGCGCAATGCCATCGACCGCGCCGCCAGCGGTGAACACCGGACCGCACCAGGGCCTTTCGATCATTGCCCCGACGGCGCGGCGGATAACGGTCTGCGAGGGCTCGGCGAGGTAAATTGCTCCGACCTGCCCAGGTATGACGATGGCGTCGATCCCAGCCGCCGGTGCCGGGCCGCAGCGCAGCCCCGCAGCCTCAAGCGTCTGCAAGAGATCGGCCCGCGCATGCACCGTCACGTGCCCGTGATCGGAGGCTGCGATCAGGTGCACGCCCTGGCACACGCCTTCAGCTTCCCACCAATCGAGCACCCGGCCAAACTGCCGATCGACAAAGCTGATCGCTTCCAGAGTTCTTGGCGCGCCGGTTCCACAATCGTGGGAGGAACTATCGGGTTCGCCGAACGAGAGGATTGCGACGTCGGGCCGAATCTGAGGCCAGATGACGTCGAGGAACGCTGAAGTCAGAAAGGCTTGAGAGGCAAGATCCGGGGTGCCGGGGGGTGGCGTCGCAGGCGTCGGCCCAAGCAGGCTCTCCACCTGTCTGAGCATCTCGGCCGAGGTCGCGATAGAAGGGAAGTGGCCCGAGAGCGTCACCTGGCCGAACTTTCGGGCCTTATGGTTCAGCAGACGGGTTGCCCCCGCCGAGTTGGATGCCAGGACTGACAATGTCCTGCCGTTCGCCGCGAGGATCTCGCCAAGTGACGCCACACCGAGTAGATGGCCGTCGCTCGCGGCATCGAGGTCCTCGATCAGACGCGCATTACTTGTGTCAACCAAGCGCGGTGCCGGAAAGTGCCGGTCGAGATACTGATTGCCAACAATGCCGTGGCGATCCGGCGTTGCGCCCGTGATGAGGCTCGTGAGCGCTATCCGTGTTTCGCTGGGATAAACGGTGCGCTGCCGGGCCAGCACCGCACCGCGGCGCTGAAGCCTGACCAGATTCGGCGTCAGCGATGGTTTGATGAGATCCGGCCGAAGCCCATCAAATAGCACGATGAGAACCCGATACCGGTCCGGTCGGTTGAACATGATCGTAAGCTTTCGTCTAGCTGGGACGTAGCGGATCGGCCGGGGCTTGGCTGACCTGACGCAGCCTAGCGCCATTGTCTTCGGGATGGACGCTGATCGCTTGCGCGAGGGTGATGCCGGTATGGAGCTCCCAGTCATGCCGACCAACGCCTGGCCGGCGTGCCGACCGGCACCGTGCCGGGATCAGTGGCGTGCGAGCGCCAGCAGCTCTCCTCAGTCTTAGACTGCACCGGGTGAGATTGGACAGCGACTGCATCGCTAGCGGCTTCTGAGCGAGGACGTCAGGTGAGACATCCAACAAGCCAAGGGCAGCCTTGCCTCGCAAACAAAAATAACAAATGCTTCGTCGAATCAAGCTCGCTCGGCGCAGTAGCCGATCCTGATCTGGTCGACATTGCGGTTGAGCCCGGCGTTGTGACTGCTGCTGCCGCGGATTGTGTGGCAGCTTGATTCCGGCGATTGCGATATATCGCGGGTGCTTGGCAGGAATTCCGCGGCTGCGGAGCTCGCAGTCAACGGCCGGCGTCTGGAAAGTCGATATGCCCTGATTGAGAGTCATCGCGTCAGCGCGTTTTGCATGTGGCTACCTGTCACAGCAACGCTTTCGAAGGGAAAACCCGTTGAGCCATTCTGTCGGGGTAACAAGTTGGAAAGCTCGCGAATTGCGAAGGACGCCTTGAGGAGTCCTACTAGCTCCCGAACGAGCTAACCACTTTGCGTATCGCTTTTTGGAACGGAATGATCGAATAACGCGATGCGCTAGGCGTCTCTTTACGCCTGCAGTCGCGCCATCAGGAGCAACGTCCAATTTTCAGCCAATCTCGAGTTTCGGCCCGCTCGTATCGGCCAGTGCAAGTATCCTGGCATATCGTCGCCGCTTGGCATCAGCGATACGCCCGCATCAGTGAGCGCGGCTTGTCAAGTTGCGGAATCGCAGGACGAGAAGCGCCGCATAGATTGTCGTTCCGGTCGACAAGCCGATCCATATACCAGTGGCGCCAAGACAGACCTTCAAGCCGAGCCAATAGCTGAGGGAAAAGCCGATCAGCCACCAACCAATGATCGCAAACAGAAGCGGCATTCGCGAGTCCTTTAGTCCGCGCAGGCCGCCCGCCGCAATGCACTGGACAGCGTCAGTGATAAACAGCGTTGCGCCGACCACGAGGAGCTCTGCAGCAAGGCTAATCGTTGCCGCCGAACCGGCCGATCTGCCCAGAAACAGCTCGACGATCTCAAAGCGCGCAGCGATCAGTGCGAGCGTTAACGATGCAGCTATGACAATACCGATCAGCATCGCTGCCAGATATGCCTGCTTGGCCCTTGCAATGTCGTTGCGGCCGGCCGCATAGCCAACGCGCACGGCTGCGGCCGTGCCAACGCCCACATAAATCATGAACAGGATCGCGGCGAGCTGTACAGCGATCTGATGAGCGGCCAGTGCATTGGTGCTGATCAAGCCCGCCAGAATCGATGTGGCCCAAAATAGTCCCGACTCGATCCATGAAGCCATTGATATCGGCACTCCGATTGCGATGAGCTGTCGCATTGTGCGCCAATCGAAACGCCAGAGATGTGCAAGTACATGGTAGTGACGGAACGGACGACGCAGTGCAGCGAACCACAAGCCGGCTAAAAACATGCTGCAGTTCACCAGCGTGGTCGCAAGACCTGCCCCCAGCAGCTCCAGCCGAGGCAGTCCAAGCTTTCCGTAGGCCAGCATATAGACCAGCAAAGCATTCAGGGGAGTCGCTGATAGCGTAATCCACAAGACCGGCTGTGGCCGATTGACCGCGCCCATGAAACTGCGGATGGCCAAGAACGAAAGTGCCGGCGCGGCGCCGAATCCTAATCCAAAGAGGTATTGCTGGGCGAGCCGCGCAACATCTGGGGCTTGGCCCAACGCAAGCAGTATTTGCTCTGCTCGCAGCGCCACAGCAATAATTGGGAAAGACAGGATCATGGCGGCCCATAACCCCATGCGCAGCGCACCCCGTACTGCGGCTAGATTATTTGCCCCAAACGCCCGCGCCGCCATGGGCGCGATGGCACTTAGTAGCCCCGCGCCGAAGGCGAAGCTAATGAGATAGAACCGGCCTGCCAGCGCGGCCGCAGCAAGCGCCTCGGCGCTGATCCGACCGATCAAGGCAAGATCAGTCGACATCATCGCGATCTGCCCAACCTGCGTCAGCACCATTGGCCACGCGAGTTTCGCGATTTCGCCGAGCTCGACAGCGAGACAATGCATGGCCGCCCGTCTCGTCACTTCCGGGCGCAAATTTGATGTCGGCTTTGTCTCGGCTATTTTGTCCATGTCATCATGGCGCCGCTTGGCTCAGCGAGCGAAGCACTGCCTCTTTCTCGAAAGCATCCACCTACTGACGTGAACTCGTGGGTCAGTCGACGATACGTTCGCGCTGGGCTTCGACCAGCGCGGCCAGCGATTGTCGCATGCGATAAGTAGAGGAGAGCTTGCAGATGCCGTCTCAAACTGATTGGCCGATTACCACTCGCGCAATGGTGACGGCGCGCATCGGAGTCGAGCGAGCTCGATCAGGGAGGCGAATTCATGCGCGAGCTCCTGAGTTGATGCCAAAGGTTGGAGGACCGAACTTGGACCAGATCAACCCGATGAACTGAAGGCTCATCATCCCGTAAGCCATTCCTGCATTCCTGAGCGATCGATGAGATCCCAATCCTTCAAAGCTCGTGCCAACTGCGACAGCTGGATGCTTGCATTCATCCCAAACCGACCTGTCGGGGGATCGACAGCATGTCGCGAATAAGACGATCGGCATCGCACGTTCAGCCCGAGTGGGCGCCAATGCGACCACAGTGAGTGGCGATTTTCACCGGTTATGAAGACCTGCCGGGATGATCATCACGAGCTCTGAATGTTCGCGCTTGCTCGACTGGATCACAGATATCGATATGCAGTCATATCGATGAGCTGCGCGGCCTCGATGACGGCCCGGCGAAGGCGAGCACGGCACGGGTCTTGTCTGGGGCCAATCAGACCGGCACCTTCCTGTCGTCAATCGCATCGTATTGGCTTGAAGCTCGCGAACGGCATGAGCCATCGGTGCTCCTGACCAAGTCAGCGCCTCCAATGCGCGCTGTTGACGCTAAAGTGGTAGTGCCACTGTCCGGGCCTATGCGAAGCAGTTGCTCGAGATCGACTGTCTTGCCGTTCGCGATCTTCTATTTCTGAGTGGCGTCCAGTAGCGATTGGTGCAATGGCGGCATGCTCCATCGCGCCACGACGATCTCGCGCCCGTCGGCGATGCCATGCGCCAGCTTGTGGATCGACCGCCGAGGCCATGCGAACATATTATGAACTAGGAGTCAGGTCTCCGATCGGCAGTCTCTTGAGGCGACGCGCAGCTCGGCTCCGACAAGCAGCACGATTCCGAGCTGCAAGGGAACATGAACGCTCGAAAGCTGCACATGAAATGCGGTACTCTGGCCTAGCCGGCAAGGTTTCCGTTTGAAAACCGATGATGTGCGCTACGTGCCTCTGGTAACGCCGGCATTGTCTCGCTTTCGTTGAATCATTACGTGCCCACATGAGCTTTCAGCTGTCCATCCTGAAGATACTTGCCGGGCAACCGGGCGGCTGAGCCAGTCTTGAACTCGTCAAACAGCACTTGGCGATCTTTTACACCAGTGGGCCCGAGTGGCCAGCGCGCATGAAGCGCATCGCGAGCCGCGAGCCGAACCTCGATATCTTTGGACAAAGGCTGATCGAGCGGGAGGAAGGATATTGGATCATCACTGCGCATGGACGAAAGATCCTCGAGAGGCTTGAGGTCCTTGACGCCGCTGAGAAGCTCAATGAATCTGTGACGAAAGGACAGCCCCAGGGACAGGCCGAGGGGACAGCTGGGCGATGAGAGACTGCCGTTGCCGGCTGCGCCGCAACGACCGATCGCTTGGAGGAAGCGTCCATGGCGTACCTGCCGATGAACTTCGTGAAAGGCAACGGTCCTGCTGAAGCGGCGACACTTTACTTCGCAATTGTCGACGCCGCGCTAAAGGTGTTGATCAAGCGCCAAAGTGGAAGGGCTTTGAGGAAAAGGACAGCCAAGCAACTGCGGAGACTCTTGCCAAAATTGGTAAGGCCTTCGGCCTCCAAATCGGCTTTGTCCCGATGGCATCAGCTCAAGCTTATGCAAGCGAGAGCGATGATCATTTGCCCCGAGCCAAACGAAGCTGAGGTACCGAGTTCTGCCGCCGCGATAAGCAGGAAAAAATTACGAGGGACCGTCACGCGCGGTTTGGTCGGATGCTTGAGCTGAACCTGGCTGCCTTTCTGGGCTACCTGCGTCCAACCGTCGGCTTTTAGGGCTGCAATGATGTCCATCGACTTCATTGGTGCATAGCGTTTGAGTGCCTTGGACGAGTGTCAGGGTTCCGATTTGCTCTCCATACAGCAGAACGTCGAGGACGGAAACATCAGGCATCGTCCTCCTCCTCGTCGAGTGCGTAAGCCGGGCGCGGCGCTTCCGGCAACGCGTGGGCGATGCGGTTGCGCAACTATCTCAGTTGTTTTGAGGCGCTCTGGACCATAGGTAGCGCGTTCGGACCCGTCGGCAACTTCATCAACCGGTCGGTGATGCGCCGGATCGCTTCAAGTTCTGAGCTTCCGAGTTGCAAATTTGCGAGCTCGCGTAAGGCTTGGTTCAGGCCTTCTAGGCCCGTCGCATTTTGATGCAGTCGATTTAGCCTGGTTACGGCTGCCTGCGCGCGGCTCAGCACGCTGGAGCGCAAGCGCGCGTCATCGGAAAGTGCAGACGAAGCGTTCCGGACGATAGCCTCGACCGCCCGCAAAAGCTTGCGCGGCACCAGAACCACTTCATGGTCGAGCGCGCGCGAGCTCGACGAGGCTGGAGAGCCTCAGATCGGCGCCGCCGCTCTCGATTTTGGAAATGTGGCTCTGCGGTACTGTGATCCGGGCACTCAGATCGCGTTGACTCAAGCCGATGGCCTCCCGGGCCGTTCGGAGGTGTAAAAACAGATCGCGACTGGCATTTGATCTGCTAAAACAGATCACCCTGTAAGCCCGATTTGAGGCAATAGAGGTTTGGAATTCCCGATATATCTGCGCTGCCCAGAAGCGCTATGCGCCGGCTACGGGACATACGCCGGCTGGCTTCGCCGCCCAGGCAAATCTGGCCAAGCATGGTCTGCAGGGCTCAAGGAATGGTATCGGGCCGGAACTGGAAAGAGGACAAGGAGGCGATGTCGGACGCCCCAAAGCCGAGGACTGGCTCGAACCTATCTCCCCTGGCCCGGCCAGCGCGCTCGAATAGCTTAAGCGCAGAGGGTTTTCGGGTCGGCAGCACTCATTTTGGCGGCCGGAGCCTTCCAGCCAACTAAGCCGCGCTTAGGACCTCCCGCGGCCGCCGGCAGCCCGTCCCGGCGCCTTGCTGGGCGTGTCCGCGACCTCACCGGTCGCAATCCTGCCGATGTACGGTGTCGGCGTGGCGCTTCTCGCCTTTTGGGCCTTCAGTCGGTTCCATAGTTGAATTATTCGTTATAGTCTTATTTACATCGAATCTTGACCCTCCTGTCGATACAATGTATCTACACTATCTAGTTGCGCAGCAACTTTATTAGTGTATCTTCGTTGTTGATACCTGCCGGGTATCTCGTTTGGAGGTAGCGATGGTCGTTCAGTTTGCAATGTGGGGCAATAGCTTGGCTCTCCGCATTCCGAGCGCCTACGCAAAGGAAATCCATGCGTTCGCGGGTCGGGAAGCCGAAATCACGGTTCAAAACGGCAGATTAGTCGTAGAACCGCGCAAGACTCCCGTTTACACGTTAGACGGGCTTCTAGCTGGCATGACTCCCGAGAACTTGCATGAGGAATATAACACGACTGCTGCAGTCGGCGAAGAGTTCGGCTCCTAAAGAGCCGTATTGCCCAGACGTCGGTGATATTATCTGGCTCAACTTCGATCCGCAGGCTGGTCGTGAAATGGCGGGACGACACTCCGCGTTAGTGGTGTCGCCCCGCAAATATAATCAATTCTCCCGCCTTTGCCTTCTTTTCCCGATCACTAGCAAGGTAAAGGGCTATCCGTTCGAGTCGCTTTTCCCGGAGGAATTTGAAATTCCTGGCGGCACGGAGCGCGGCGGCTGCGTTGTGGCCGATCAGCTCAAAAGTATGTCTTGGCTTGAAAGAAAGTCGGACTACGCGTGCCGGGTCCCCGATGGCGTTCTGGAAGATGCCATCGCAAAGTGCAGGACATTGCTCCCCCTCGGAGATTAACGCCCGTTTAGACGTGCATTTTGTTTGTCCTGCGGCGGCAATATAAGAGGTCCAGAGAGACAGTGAGGAGTAACCGCAATGGAAGCAGCAGTACTGGAGCGCCCTAGGGCGCGGGTAAGGTCGCGCCGCGTCCGGAGCGAAACCAATATCCATATTCGCGCTACCGCACACGTGAAGCATCTGATCGATACTGCCGCCGTTGCAGTGGGTAAGACGCTTAGCGAATTTATGCTGGATAGCGCGCGGAACATGCCATTGATGTGCTTTTGGCTCAAAGATTGTTTATTCTCGATCCAGAGAAGCACGCCGCCTTCTTGAATGCGCTTGATAATCCGCCTCCGGCCGGAACCAAGCTGAAGGCACTGATGAAGCGTAAGCCGCTTTGGCAGAAGTAATCCAACGTCCGGGGAAGCGTGCGGGCATGACAGCCCCCACGCTTCTCAAGCCTACGCACGACTTCAGCCGTTTTGGCTGTGGCAATGAAGCGCTGAACGATTGGCTTAAAAACCGCTCTCTCGAAAGCGAGGGCAAAACTGCTCGCACATACGTGGTGTGTGAGGACAATGTAATCATTGGCTATACTGCATAGCATCTGGCAGCGTTCAACGGGCAGCGATCCCAAAGCCTCCGATGAAAAGACATGGCCTGCCAAATCCAGTGCCAGTCGCCATCATAGGACGGTTGGCTCGCGACCTTACCTATAAGGGTAAAGGTCTTGGCCAAGACCTGCTTCAGCACGCGCTACATCAAATCGTACACGCATCAGAAACGATCGGCATCCGCGCTATTCTGGTGCATGCCATCGATGAAAAGGCCGCCGCCTTTTGGACGGATGCCGAATTTATCGAGAGTCCGATGGGATCAAGAACGTTTTTCTCCCGATAGAAACAGCAATTGACGCCATCCCCTCGTAAGGGCTGCGTCATATTAAAACTGACCCATTACCTCCCATTCAGCCATTGAGGAGGGCCTCATGAAAAGCAACGCAAAGGCGCGCCCGGCCAGAATACCGAGTGAGCGCGATGAGCGCCACGACTCGCGTGGTACGCGCCAAGCCTTAAGAAGGCTGGTATTGTGCAGGTCTCGACCGGCAATTTGCGCAAGCCTTTACTGGTTCTTTCGCGTCGTGCCCCACTCATAATGCGAAAAGCTTGTTGAAAGAACAGGACCGACGCACCTTGTGAAGGTTGCCAAAAAGCATGTCCTGCGCATAGGAACCACCGCTCCTTTCGGAGGTTTGCGACGTCTTACGAATTCTGAATAACCTTCAACATCGCCTTGCTACGCTTCCCTGCGGCATGCAGTGGGAGAGGCTCGACTGGAATAAGTATCCCGCGAAGTACCTGGACGGCTCGTGCGGGCACCCGCGCACAGCAAGCCGCTTTACAGCATCCAACATCAGCTTGAGCCACACTGCGCGCTCGAGGCCGCGGCGTGCGACCCGTACCAGGCTACAACAGCATGTAAATCGAGATCGAGGTCGGCACAAAGCAAACTCGCATTGCTGCACGTCCAACCCGCCTGCGGTATTGTTGTTGACGATCATTGTCCATTGTCCAACAAGCCCCGCTGGTGAGACACGCGTCTTGAGGTTTTCCAGCCAGGAAACTCCAAGCCGAACCCGGCGCCCGGCGCTTCTCTTGCCTTGCCATTGCAAGAACAGATCACCTTGAGACGTGAAAGGTCCGACGAAGGCATGAACTTGTCTGCTATGGTGCCGAAAGAGTACGATCGTCTCCCCTGCGAGCAATGAGATATCTTCGATCTCGCTTTTCAAAGTCTCACGACAATGTTTTGTCGATCCGGTCGCGCAGCCAGTCGCCGACCAGCGAAATCGACAAGGTCGTAAGCGAGATGACCAGCGAAGGCAGAACAAGGATCCAGGGAGCACGGGTCAGATAGTCACGACCGTAGCTGACCATATTGCCAAGGGAAGTCAGCGGCGGCTGCACTCCGAGTCCAAGAAAGCTAAGGCCGCTCTCGAGCAGAATGATGTCTGGAAAGGCAAGTGTCATGGTGACGATCAACGTCGAAGCGATGTTCGGCATGATGTGGCGCAGGTAGAGACGCCATGGACTTGCGCCAAGCTGCCGTACGGCGATCACATAGGCTTGCTCGTTGGCACTCATCGCAAGCGCGCGGGTGACGCGGGCGTAGCGTTCCCATCCGTGGAGACCGATGAGCCCAACGAACAGGAGCAGAGAGTTGCCGAAGAAAGCAAGCACCGCGAGCGCCAAAACGAGAAACGGCATGCTTGCCTGAAAATCGACACAGCCGAGGATGATCTGCTCTACCCAGCCGCGGAAGTGAGCGGCCAAAAAGCCGAGCGTGATGCCAAGGATGGCGCCGATCAACGTCGCCCCGAAAGCAATAAGGAGGCTGATGCGAATGGATATGACCAGGCGTGCCAGTACGTCCCGACCGAGCTCATCTGAGCCGAAGGGATGCGCGATGGTTCCGCCAAGGCCAAGAGGTGCAGCGAGGCGATGATGAAGGTCGAGGGCTGCATAGTCATAAGGAGCGAGGTGATCTGCAAATATCGCGACAAGAAGCATGAAAACCAGCCAGGCGACTGCTATTCCGATCGCGCGGTCGCGCCACCACCACACCTTTCGCATCTTTGAAGACGGCAGAACCTGGTCTGCGAAAATGCTCAATTATCGCCTCCCAGAGTGCAACTGGCGCAAACGTGGATCGAGCACGCCATAGAGCAGATCGATCGTAAGATTGGTGGTGATCATGGCGGCGGCCACGACGAGCAGGATGCACTGGACGACAGCCAAATCGCGACTGGCGACTGACACGACCAGCAGACTGCCAATGCCTGGCCACGAATACACGCTTTCAACCAGCACCGTTCCCGCGATGAGATTGCCGACCATGAAGCCGACGATGGTCAGCACCGCTATCGCGGCGTTGGGCAGAGCGTGACCGGTCACGACCCTGGCCCAAGGCACGCCCTTGGCGCTGGCCGCACGAATATAGGGCTGTCCAAGCACCTCGAGCATGGCGCTGCGGCTGAAGCGGGCGAGAACGGCCGCGCCGCTCAGACCGAGCGTGATGACCGGCAGCACCACATGGTGCCAAGTGCCGGCGCCGCCCGAGGGGAACCAGGGGAGCTCGACTGCGAAAGCGAGTATGAACAGGAGGCCAAGCACGAAAGATGGCACGGTGAAGCCGATGACGGCGACCATCATCACCAAGCGATCCGCCAGACTATCCCGCTTGAGGGCCGCGTAGACGCCGGCCGGAATGCCGATCATCAGGTTGAGGATCAGCGCCGGCGCGGTCAGCATCAGCGTGATGGGAATGCGCTCGGCAACGATGGTGATCGCGGCACGTCCGTCACGCATCGATTGGCCAAGATCTCCATGCACGATGGCAAAGAGGTATCTGACGTATTGAACCCAGAGTGGTGCATCGAGCCCCCAGGCCTTTCGGAAGGCCTCGACCGCTTCTGCCGGCGTTTCCGGCGACAACAACGCCAGGGCGGGATCGCCAGAGGCGCGCAGCACCACGAATGCGAATGTAACCACAATTGCGATGGTCAGGAACGCGCGCGCCAAGCGGACCAGAACAAAACGAGCCATCATGTCTCCTTGTCGAGTTCGGCACCATGATCGCCGATCAGATGGCAGGCGACGCGCCGCCTGTCAGGAGCGTATCTGAGCTCTGGAGCGAGCCGCGCGCAAAGCGGAAGAGCGACCGGGCAGCGAGGATGAAATGCACAGCCGCCCGATCGCGCAGCCGGATTGGGCGGATCTCCTTGAAGGATGGTGCGAGAGCGATGTCGTCCTGGCCTCGGCACCGCGGAAACGAGCGCCCGCGAATAAGGATGCAAAGGATCCAGAAGAACCGCCTCAGACGATCCTTCCTCGACGATGCTGCCGAGATACATCACAGCTATCCGATTGCTGATCAGCCGGACCACTCGCAAATCATGGCTGATGAAGATCATCGCCATGCGCCGCCGCTCCTGCAGGTCCCGCAGAAGATTCATCACTTGCGCCTGGATCGAGACGTCGAGTGCCGATACTGGCTCGTCGCAGACAAGGAGATCCGGATCGGTGGCCAGCGCACGAGCTAGGACGGCACGCTGGCGCTGGCCGCCTGAAAGCTCGTGCGGAAAGCGCCCGAGGTGGTCGGTCCTGAGCCCCACATCGGTAAGAAACGCATTGACCCGCCCCTCTCGTTCAGACTTGCTGCCAAGCCGATGAATTTCGAGCGGCTCGGCTATTTGCGCGCCGATCGTCAGGCGGGGATCGAGTGCAGCCAGCGGATCCTGAAACACCATTTGGATTCGCATCCTGAGCCGGCGCCATCGACTATCGCCGATAGCAGGCAAAGCTTCTCCGTCGAAGGTCACCTTGCCGGCATTCGGCCGGTCCAGGCCGATCAGGAGCCGGGCCGCAGTCGACTTGCCGCAGCCGGATTCGCCAACCAGTCCGAGGGTTTCGCCGGGAGCCAGCTGCAGGGAGAGCCCATTGACCGCCTGGACCATCGCTGGACGTTGGAAAAGGCCCCGTGGCAATCGATAAGCTCGGACAAGCCCGTCTGCTTGGAGGATCGGCGGAGCAGCCCCGGTCATGCAGCCACGACCTCGCCCGCGGGCCGTTCGCTCGTGACATGCAAGCAGGCAGCCCTGTGTCTGATGTCGCCATCCAGCGAGGCGAGCTCAATCGCCCATTCACGACCGCGTCCGATCCGCCGATCGCATCGAGGGGCGAAAGGACAGCCTGGCGGAAACGCGGCTGCGTTTGGCACGACACCGGGAATGGCGAAGAGGCGTTGCCGCGGCCCATCCAGGCTTGGAAGAGCCGCAAGAAGACCTTTCGTATATGGGTGAGCAGGTTGGTTCAAGAGACGGTCGGCGGGCAATTCTTCGACGATGTGCCCCCCGTAAAGCACCATGACACGTTCACAGATCTCGCTGACGACACCAAGATCGTGCGAGATCAAGACCAGCGCCATGCCCGTCTCGCGCTGGATTTGCCGCAGAAGCTCAAGGATTTGCGCTTGAATAGTGACATCCAGGGCGGTGGTAGGCTCATCAGCGATCAAGATGTCGGGCTGTCCTGCAAGCGCCATGGCGATCATGACGCGCTGGTTCTGCCCGCCGGAGAATTCGTGCGGATAGGCGCCAAGCCGGCGCGCTGCATCGGGTATGCCGACCTGGTCGAGCAGACGTCGCGCTTCGGCCTGGGCCGTGCGGTGATCCATACCACGATGGAGCCGCAAGGCTTCTATGATCTGATCGCCCACCCTGTGCACAGGATTAAGCGCGCTCGCCGGTTCCTGGAAAATCATGGCGATCTGCCTACCCCGCATCTTGTCCAGGCGAGAGGCTGGTGCATGGAGCAACTCCTCTCCGGCCAGGCGTACGCTGCCCGTTACTTTGGCGCGCTGCGTCAACAGTCCGAGCGCAGCAAGCCATGTCACCGATTTGCCGCAACCGCTTTCACCGACCATGCCCAGCGACTCGCCGCGCGCGAGCGTGAGATTGATTCCGCGCAGCGTCGGCACACCGTCGAACGCGACACGTAAACCTGCGATATGAAGAAGCGCCTCCATGCGAGGCCCCTGCTCGTCCATCATATAGGCCGCATCCGCTTTAAGCCGATTCAAGGTATGCGTCATCGCGATCAGGTCCGGATCAGAGCTCTGTTGAATGGGCCGAAATTGAGGTCGAGCGTCAGTCCCGGCAGCCATGGGACATCGCGGCGCTTGCCATAGAACTGGCCTGAGACGTGCAGGATCACGCAAGGGGGATCGACCTCGTTGATGATCTCGAGCATGCGACGGATGATCGGCCGGCGCTGTTCGCTCTGCACGGTGTCCAGGAGCTTGGCGCCGAGCGCAAAATATTCCTCGTTCCTCCAGACTCCGATCGACCTTGGCAGAGTGCCGCTGGGTCCGAATTCACGCCAGGGATGGCCGAGATGATCAAGGAACAGCGCCGTATTCGACGTATCGAAGATGGCACGCACCGGCTGGCGCTGAACTTGCGCGAAGTTTTCCATCATCTGAATTTTGACGTTCAGGCCAACCGCCCGCCACATCTCGATCATCGTTTGCGCGCCAGAGACCTGATTGGGGTAGTAATTGTTGAGCAGACGATAGGTGATCTGCTCTCCCTTGTAACCCGCATCAGCCAGCAACTCCTTGGCCTTGCCGGGATCGTAGGCAAGCGAGGGGAATTCGTGGATGTAGCCTTCCCCGTAGCTCGGCAGCTGGTAGCCGTTCGGAATCGGGACCCGGTTCTCCCACAAGCTTTGCACGATCAGCTTGCGATCGAGCGCAAGGCTCATCGCACGGCGAACACGCGCGTCCTTCAGAATGGGATCAGTCTGATCGAGGGCGAGCGAGCGGATATTCTGCACGGCACCACCCACGATCTCGAGATCAGCACGCTTCTGGATGCCCGCGAACTGGTCGGGCGGAATGTCAGTGGCAATGTCGAGCTCGCTGGCGAGCAGGCCGTTCACGCGCGCGGAAAGCTCGGGAATGATACGGTATTCGATGCCATCGAATGGCGGCCGCCCGCCCCAATACGCATCGTGGGCGCTCAATGAGACACGAATATCAAGCTTGTGATCGACGAGCTTATAGGGACCGCTTCCGACAGGGGCAGTGGTCCAGCGCTCCCACGAGCCCGCCGCCAAAAAGGCGCGCTGGCTCACGATCTCAGATCCCCAAGCAGCCAGACGCTGCTCGAGGAGGGCGTCGCTACCCTTTGCATGCACAATGACGGTGTAAGGATCGAGGATTTCGACCTTCTCGAGCCGATCAAGCGACTGAAGCGCCTCGGACATGCCGCTGCGTCCAGGTCCCAGCAGATGGTCAGGACCAAGGCTAAAGGCAACATCTTCAGCCGTCAAAGGCGCCCCATCGTGGAAAACGACTTCCTTGCGCAAGAACAGCCGCAACGACTGCGCGTTGATCCGCTCCCAACGCTCGGCCAACCCCGGCCGTAGCGTCATGTCGTGAGCATGGTCTACTCTGATCAGCGTATCAAAAAGCTGCGGCACGACCCGACGAATGGCAGTATCTGTCGCGATAACCGGGTCGAACGATCGCGGAAATCCGGACATGCCGACTTTGAGGCGGCGACGCGCCAATGTCTTAGGCTCACTCTCCACAGCGACGGCGCCTGTGCTGGCTAGCACGCTTGCGGCAAGGCTACCTGCGATGGCTTGCCGTCGCGTCAGATCGATACGGGTCATCACCGCCTCCGCTTCCACGTTCATTGATGCGAATGCCAGCCCGCGATTTGTTCGACCGGCACAGACTCTCGATTCCCGAAATCGAGCGCTTGCGTTGCTCCAATTTCGCGATTGTGCGCGAGCTTAAAAGCCTGAACTGCTACGCCAGAATGACACACATCGAATAAGTCGATGTGTGCTTGCAATTATCCGATGATCGGCAGGCCGATGATGAGGAGGAGCTGAGACGCAAACGACTCATGCGAGCGCTAACAGAGCCGCACGAAGAAGCGATACAATTATCGTAATCTTCGATGATTATATCCAAAGCCGCGATCACCTGGCTCGTCTGGCCGTTCGAGTTCGGATAGATCCCCAATCGCTCATTCGAACGCGTAGGGTATTGTGTCTTGTCTCTCGTTTCAGAACAGCTCAAGATCGTCAGTCCCTCTCAAACCAAGGTCATGACGGCTCGCGCCGCCGAGCTGCGAGATCAGGGAACCGATGTGATCACGCTTAGCCAAGGCGAGCCGGATTCGATACGCCGTCCGTCATCTGTGAAGCTGGCATCCGGGCCATTCGTGCCGGGCAGACGAAGTACACGGCGGTCGCCGGAATCAAGCAATTGCGGGCAGCAATTGGCGAGAGCCTCCGTCGCGATCATGGCCTCAACTACGGTATCGACCAGATCACGGTGGGCTGCGGCGCCATGCAGGTTGTGTTCAACGCACTATTTGCCAGCCTCGACGCTGGCGACGAGGTTGTGATCCCGACGCCATGCTGCGTCTCCTACCCCGACATGGGGGCCCTGGCCGGCGGCAAGCCGGTGCTCGTCGCCTGCAGTGAACGCGATGGCTTCAAGCTGCGCCCCGAGGCACTAGACCAGGTGATCACGCCGCGCACGAAATGGTTGATGTTGAATTCGCCATGCAATCCGACCGGTGCGGTCTACAGTCGAAATGATTTGCTCGCGCTCGCCGCGGTATTGCGCCGGCATGGCCATGTGCATGTGCTATCCGACGACATCTATCAAAAGCTCACCTATGACCCCGACTTTGCAACGATGGCCGCAGTCGCGCCGGACCTGTGCGAGCGTACCTTAACGGTCAACGGGTCCAAGGCAGACGCGATGACCGGCTGGCGCGTCGGCTACGGTGCCGGGCCTCTCGCGCTGATCAAGGCCATGAACCTCATCCAGGGCCAGACCTCTTCGCACACCAGCTCGGTTTCTCGACCGCGCTGGAGGCGCTGTCAGGCAGACGGGATCATGTCACAGAGTTCGCGCGCGCGTTTATGCAGCGACGCGATCTTGTCATCGCCAAGCTGAAGGGGCCAAGGGGCTTGCTTGCCGTGTGCCGGACGGTGCCTTTTATGTTTTCCCCTCCTGCGCGGGGGTCATTGGCAAGCGCACGCCCGACGGCAAGATGATCGAGACCGACAGTGATTTTGCCATGTATCTGTCCGACGCTTTTGACGTGGCTGTCGTGCCTGGCAGCGGCTTCATGGCTTCGCCCTATATCCGCATCTCCTATGCTTCCTCGCTCGAGGACCTCACGCGCGCCTGCGACCGGATCATCGCCGCCTGCGCCAGTCTGTCCTGAAGGATTTTCCGATGTCCTCTGCCAAACGCCTTCGTGCCCGCATGGCCGAGACTGGCCTTGTCCACGTCATGGCCGCCCACAGCCCATTCTCAGCGATGCTCGCTGAAGAAGCCGGATTCGACGGAGTGTGGGCGTCCGGCTTCGAGCTGTCTGCGCTTTATGGGCTGCCGGATATGAGCCTGATCTCAATGACACAGCATCTCGACATGCTGCGGGCGATCGCCGGACGCACGAGGCTTCCCATCGTCGCGGACATTGATACAGGTTATGGCAATGCGATTAACGTCATTCACGCTATCACGGAATATGAGCGGGCCGGCGCCAGTGCCGTTGTCATCGAGGACAAGACTTTTCCAAAAGTAACGAGCCTTGCTGCCGAGGGCCGCCAGGACCTGTTGCGCATTGAGGAATTCCAGGGGAAGATCGAGGCTGCCATCTCGGCAAGATCAGATCCGGATTTCCTCGTCATCGCCCGCACGGAAGCCTTGATCGCCAGCCTCGGCGAAGTGGAGGCCCCTGCATCGGGCACATGCTTATATGGAAGCTGGCGCGGACATGATCCTGATCCATTCGAAAAGCAAGACTCCTTGCGAGATCGAAAGCTTTGCGCGCGCCTGGACCAGAACGGTGCCGCTGGTGATCGTGTCGAACGCCTACCCTGATCTCGACGCCAAACGGGTCAAAATGCTTGGCAACATCCGCATGATAATTTATGGCAATTACGGCATTCGTGCTGCTGCAACCGCCATGCAGGAAACCTTCCGCCGGATCATCGCCGACGGTGGCGTCCAGAATGTCCACAAGGATATTCTTCCGGTGGATGAGATCTTCAGAATCCAGAATATGGAAGATGTCAAGGCGGCTGAAGCTCGCATCCTTCGCTGAACGCTGAACCGATACCTGCCAGCGAGATTTTGAGACGGCACTCAGCAGCGAGCTCTGATTCGCACGCAATCCTGAACGCACCTAAGAAGTCTCGGGCCTGTCATCTCGACGGCCCTCGATGTCGATCGCGATATCAGCAGTCATCCCCCTTGCCGGCACCTGGAGATCACCTCTTAGAAAGCCGTCGACAGCAATCGAAGTCGCCGAGCCAGATCGCACGATACATCGAGAAGGCAGATTTTGTGCGCGAGATATCACTTATAAGCGGCAATCCGGCTATAGACATCGAATAATGTGATGGAGC
The DNA here is from genome assembly GCF_023074095.1 of Bradyrhizobium sp. 137. NCBI lineage: Bacteria > Pseudomonadati > Pseudomonadota > Alphaproteobacteria > Hyphomicrobiales > Nitrobacteraceae > Bradyrhizobium > Bradyrhizobium sp. 137. Next base: position 15,994 of record NZ_JADPKU010000001.1, on the reverse strand, counting down.
TTCTGGCAATGGCCCGCCGTGACAATCAGCGAGAGCCCAGAAGCTACCGGAGCAGAAAATGGCTGCCGAACACAATGAAGTGCCCCTCAATGCTATCCGGGTCTTTGTGACCATTGCGCGCGAGGGGAGCGTCACGCGTGCGGCGAGCACATTGGGAACGACACAGAGCTCGGTCAGCCGCTATTTGGCTGTGTTGCAAGACTACTTTGGCACGGATCTCGTTCAACGGCGGGGTCGACGCAGCGAATTGACAGAATTTGGAAGGCTCTTTGCGAACGCCGTGGCCGAACCGCTTGATACAGTGTGTTTCACCGCGAAGAGAATGCGGCGCAGGAACCGAACGGACGCCAATCGTATCGTAGTCCACACCTCTCTTTCCACCTTCGCCTACTCCTTCCTGATACCCAATCTCCAGGCGTTCTCTGCCGAGATGGGCGGCGTTGTCGTCGACGTGATCAGCTCATTGTCTCCACCGAGATCCTCGGACAATTTCGACATCCTGCTTACTCGCGATCTTTGTGTCGCTGAACCGGCCGACGATTGGGCGATCTACAATGAGATGCTCGTATGCGTAGGCGCTCCAAATCACGTCATGGGAAAAACGCTCTCCACTGCCCGCTCAATGCCGATTCTGAATATCACATCGCGGCCCGACATACTGCCCACCTGGCTCAGAGCTATGAACCTGACCGCGAAGGACATCAAGTCGGGGGCGCGATACGATCATAATTATCTTGCTTTGCCGGCTGTCATAACCGGGAAATGCCTGCTGGTGGCGCCGGAAATCATTGTCAGCGATCTCGTGCGTACAGGGGCGCTCCATGTCATACCGGGATCGCGTACTTCAAGCGGCATGCAATATCGGGCCTATGCGGTGGACCGAAGTGACAATCTCGAAGTCGCTCGCGCCTTTTGCCGATGGGTCGCGCGGCTCTGTAAGAAGGCCGCGATTCCGGAAGCCGCCTAATCGCGTATTTGCGTGATGGCAGACGTTTGATCAATCTTTGGAATCTTAGCGTGTCCATTTCCACATGCTGACTGTTCCGATTGCCGGCGAGCTCGTCATTTTGCGAGCACCGCGGCCAGCCTGCAAGTGAACGTTACCCGCGCCCTGTCAAAACGCGTTCAAACCGGCCGACTGCGATGGTCTTGTAAGATACGGGCTAGCCGATCAGCCAAAGCTCAGGACCGGTCGCCCTCGCCTTTACGCCTGCGACGGAGCAAGGCGCGATAGCCGCCTCGCACCAGAAGCAGCCCGGTCTTGACCAGGCGAATGGTCCGGCTGCGCAGATCGTGCGTTTTCCAGCCGCGATCGGGAATGCGATGCTTGCCGAACAAGCCTTGCGCGATTTCGCGATAGCTGTGTCCCTCCAACGACCCATCGACCGCACGCAAGGCGAGGATGAGCCGACGGCGGGTCAAGATTGGCAGCGTCAGAGGCGGTGGTCCGATGGGGCGCCGTTCGAGCGCCAGCCAAAAACGATGTGCTGCCAGCAAACGAACCTCGAAACTGCCGTCGAACGGCAGGTCGACGGCAAGCGATGAGCCGCTCGGTGGAAGTTCTGTTAGCCACAGGCGATGCTTTGCTCCTCCGAGCGCCACGATGGCATGCCATCCATCCGGCGCATGGCGAAGCTCGCTACCCGCCAATTTTCTGAAATCCAGATCGTACGACGCTGCCGAGCGGACAGCCGCGCGCAAGGGCAGCACGGTCGCGAGCACCTCGGGCGCCCAGAAAATGGCTTGTTGGTCGAAGGTCTTTTGCGGATCAGCTGCGAAAAGACAGTCCCCACTGCTGCCGGAAATGGTCCGGCATCGCGTCGGATCGTTCGCTCATGGCGAGAGCCAAATAGTCTCGTTGGTACTCGCCGTTGCGGCGTAGCCACTCCCAAGCTATGTCCGCGGCCCCTGCTTTGTTGGCATCGGGATAGGCCTTCTCTGATCTCCAGTCAGCACCTGGCATCGCACCACTTTCCCCGTATGTTGATAACACACATGCAGGGAATTGCAGCCCGACGAATGTGACTATTTCTGGTTGACCCAATGCAGGTCTTCGCGATTGATGCAGTTTGCGCGATATGACGATCTAATTTTGCGATCGGTCATCACCGGAAGGGACGTCCGTTTCGAACGCACTTATTCCTCACTCTTCGGCCAACCGCGCTGCAGGAGCTGCCGAAAGCCATGACGTGCCGCCCACTTGGCGCGAGCCAGATGGCTTTCAAAGGTACGTCGGGCGCGATCCGGATCCAGGGTGGCATCAATACCAAGCACAATGCGCGCAACTTCTCGCCAATCAGCGTTATCGGCCTCGGCATCCAGCAGACGCATATACGTGACGGCATGTTGCTCGTCATAAGGCGTGAGCTGCGGCGCGTTAGGCGCGAAATCTGCGATCTTGGGATCGGACTGCACGGCCTGAAAGTCCTAACAGATTGAGAAGCCTCGATTTTAGGGACGGTAGCCGTATTCAGAACCTTTTCGTAGAGAGCCGATTGTCGCGGCCTGCAGGAGCATTCTTGCCAAAGTCAATGAATACCTAACAGCGGTGACTGCCGTCGTTCCCCTTGAATTCGTTCGCTCGGACCATCGTCCGAATGCATTTGATCCCAGTCCGTTCCGCTCCATCAGCAGAACTGTCGTCCAGCCTTTCGAATCAAGAGACCCAAATGGGACGCAGCTCGTCGTAGCTTGTCAGGACAGGCTGATTCGGCGCGCGATCTGAATCCAGTACCTCTGCTTCATTCGGATTACGCGCGGACTCTGCTCATCTGCATGCTGGGCGAACGTACCGCAATAGTGTGGTTATAGCCAGTGGTTTGATGGCCATCGGAATGGCTGCTTTAGCGCATGAAAGCTCGTGCGCTTGTCGCCTGGAATGTGCGCCGGATCCGCGTAGATCGCGGTGTTTCGCAAGAGCGATTGGCATACGATGCCAGGATCGACCGCTCCTATATGGGCGGCATCGAGCAGCAATCGGAGAACCCGACAATCGATCTTCTCGACCGTATCGCGGAAACACTTGGGGTTCATTTGTCTGAATTCTTTCTTCAGCCACCCAAAGGGGCGACGGCTCCCAAGCCGTTGCGTAAGGGTCGAAAGCCCCTACGCCCACGTAGCAGAAAGAAATAACACTCCTCACCCACGAGCTTTGTACTTGTGCCGAAGCCGCTCACATCAAATTCGCAACTGCCGCAAACCTTACCGGGGGCGGACAGTGGACCCACCGATTTCACCGCTTGAGGAGTTCAGGCCTTCCTTGGGTATCCTGATGAGCTCCACCAGGTTCTCGCTGCCGTAGTCGGTGAACGCCATGATGCCATTGTCACCGAAACCGAAGATCCAGATGAGGCCGTCCTCGGGGTCCATTCCATAGGCAACGTCTGACAGCTAGTCCTCGACTTCGCCGAGACCCGCTCCGGTCGCGCAGCTGCAGGCCGTCATGAGCCTGTCGGAACGGCGGGCCTGCTCGATTGTGGGCGCGGATCGGAATATGATCCGTTATCGCTCCAGCCGCCCTGCGGACGCAGTTCTGCGGGGCCGGTTGCGCGATCTCGCCAACGAGCGGCGGCGTTTCGGCTACCGCCGGCTGTTCGTCCTGCTGCGGCGGGAGGGCGAGCCATCGGGGATCAACCGGATCTACTGGCTTTATCGCGAGGAAGGCCTCACCGTCCGCAAGCGGCGGGCTCGGCGCAAAGCGGTGGGGACCCGTGCCCCGATCCTGGTCTAGGCAGGCCCAACGCGCGCTGGTCGCTGGACTTTGTCCACGACCAGTTCGCCAACGGCCGGCGCTTCCGCATCCTCAACATCCTCGACGATGTCACCAAGGAATGCCTGGGCGCCATTCCGGTAACGTCGATCTCGGGACGGCGTGTAGCCCGCGAACTGACGGCAATCGTCGAGCTACGCGGCAAGCCAGGAATGATCGTGTCCGACCATGGCAGCGAGTTCACCTGCAACGCCGTGCTCGCCTGGTGCAAGGACGCAGCCATCGATTGGCACTTTATCGCGCCGGAAAAAGCCGATACAGAACGGCTTCATCGAGAGTTTCAAGGGCCGGATGCGTGATGAGCTGCTCAACGAGACCCTGTTCTTCAATCTCAATGACGCCCGCGCCAAGATCGCTGCCTGGGTCGCCGACTACAATCTCCAGCGCCCCACTCGTCGCTGAAATACCTCACCGCCGCGGCCTATGCCGCCCACCTCACCGCAACCCCGACCAGCTCCGCCGATCGTCCGTTGCTCCACGCGCGCCACTTGGCGTACAAAACCCCCGAGACTCTCTAACCGCCGCCGATGGCTGACTGGATTGCGATGCACGTCAATGCTTGGCGGGCGATCGGCAGCGTGCCAAAGGCGATCGGCTGGGACGCTCTGAGATCTGGCGTAACCGCCATCTGTCGCTATGAGCTCGCCGTCAACCGCACCTACCAGGAGCTGCCAAGATTACGACACGCCTATCCTACGGACGTCGTGGGCCGGCTAAAGGCGACCGTCGAACGGGCGGCCTGCCCGCATTTACGGAGTCCAGCAGGTCCCCACGTCCGTTCGTAAAGGGTACGTCGACGGCTTGATGAAGAATGAGATGCATCCCGCATTGTCCTTGTAGAGCCACTGATACTTACGCGGGAGGGCGAGGACTGCATCGTTCACGTAAGCGAACAGCTCGTCTGTCACCTTAGGCCTGACGTACGCAGACAGGTTCTTCGCGCGCCCGCCGGGGTCAGGCTCCAGGAAGTCCACTTCGCTGCCGAGCAGCCCATAGCGCGTCACCGGCTGGAACCAAGACTGGAATAGCAGCGCCCAAGTGGCAATATGAGGATGTAAACAGCAGTCTCTGTCCAGGAGAGCTGGGTGCCGTCACCCTGATGGTAAAAGGTCGGGTACCCTCTTGCGTCCGTCTCAACGGCACCGTTCGCTAGAATCGAGGGTGTCCTTGCTGGTCGCATAATCCTTGTACAGCCTGGCAAGGGCTGCCGGTCCGGATGGGTCCAGACATAGTATCGCTCAAGACGAGTGACCTTGTAGCCTGTAGCAAAGCAAAATGTTGGAGGTCCCAAATGAGACCAGCGCACCTGCATCCGGGATGGATTCGAGGTTCTTCGTCGGCTTGCAAAAAAGGCCAGCTTGATCCACGGCTGTGAACACAAGGCGGTTGCCCACCGTGATTCCTAGATAAGCGATGGCAACGACTGGAAGCGCTGGCCTAATGTAATGGCGCCATTCCGAACGCAATCCCATCAGGATGAGGTCACGTCTATTGGACGCTGAGCTGGGAGCAATATTGAGTGCGCGAAGCGTTGGCGTGACGGCTCTGCGCCAAAGCGCTATCATTCTGTCATCAATCGAATGAGCGACGCGCTTGCCGCTGATGATCAAACCTCCCATGATGCCCGCCAGCAACAGGCACGTCGCGGCATATTGAGCATAGGCGCCTAACCACTGAGACACCACGATGGCAGAAAGCAGCTCAGCGCTCGAACAACGTCGAATACATTAAAGCGCATTTGCACTTTCCCCAAGCGTATCGCGCCTGCCGGTTAAGGGACGACGACACCATGTGGCTGCCAAGCGGCATATTGAGTTCATTTGTTCCTGAGAGGAGGAACAGCAAAGATGCGTCGTGCTGTTTATTGCGCGAGCACTAGAGCGTTAGCCGATCAGGTTGCAAGTATCCCGCGGCAGTGAAGTAGTTTGAGGATTCCGCGGGCGTGTAAGTGTCGATGATGCGCCCGACGGCATTCCAGAGACCGCCGACAGTGCGTTCGGCGGCGTTTCGCAGATTTGCTTTGAGCTTTGCGAAGGCGTTCTCGATCGGGTTGAAGTCGGGACTGTAAGGCGGAAGGTAAAGGAGCGTTGCGCCGGCAGCCTCGATCATCTCGCGGACGCGCGGCCCTTTGTGGCTGGAGAGGTTGTCCATGACGACGATGGCGAAGGCTGGAAGCTCTGGTACGGGGACCTTTTCGACATAGGTCTCGAAGGCATCGCGGTTGATGGGACCATCGAGCACCCAGGGTGCGATGATGCCGCGCGTGGTTAGAGCGGCGACGCAGGTTGTCGTTTTCCAATGGCCGTGAGGAACGCTGGCCCGCACGCGTTCGCCCCGCTGGCAACGGCCATGTGTTCGCGCCATGTTGCCCAGGTCTCGTCAATGAAGACGAGCCGGTCCCGATCGAGCTTGTCCTGGCTCTCACGCCAGGCTTGCGTCAAGACATCCGGGCGATCCTGCTCTGTGGCATGGGCGGTCTTTTTTTACGCGTGATCTTGTAGCGCTCGAAGAAGCGGCGGATCGTGCCATATCCGAAAGACAGGCCTTGTTTGCTCAAGCTGTCACGCAATTCCTCGATGGTGATATCGGGAGAGGCCTCGAGCAAAGCCACGATCGTCGCCTCATGGGCATCAATCCGATGAGACTTGCGATCGCCGCCCTGAGCTCTTGGCTGGACATCCCCCTGTTCCCGTTCGCGCGTGCGCCAGCGGCTCACGCTCGCCGCGCTTACCCCAAATCGCTCGGCAGCCTGCCGGCCTGAAACGCCGCCTCCAATACAGGCAAGCACACGTTCGCGAAGATCCATCGACAGCGGTTTCGCCATGCCCGCCGGCCTCCACTCCCGGCGGTAAGCTTGAATCATCAAAACGCTGATTTGTGAATCCCCCAGCGATTCAGTCCGATGGGCTAACGCTCTAGACTGTACCTGTTAACACCTGCCTTCCCGCAGGTGCGTGGAGGTGGACTCGGAGCCGCTGGACGATTGGCTCAGACCGCTGATCAGCAACGCCATCCTGGCTCTGACGAAGGAACACTCAGCCATGTTGGCTACAAATACAGCTCCATGTCACAATTCCTTCAGTCGTAAGGAGCCATCGCAATGCCGGGTCGGCGACCGCAATATCCTCTCCCTGTCAAAACGCTCTTAGCAGCCGCTGCGCGGGTAGAACGAGCCCGTTCGGCGAACTCAGAACGAGGAGAGTCTTTGCAAGATGCACCATGCAAGACCGACTCTTGACGATGGCGTGCCTTCAGTTCTCAAGCCGCCCCATAAGGAAGCCGCCCCGACTGCACCTTCATCACCAGATACGCTCCGGTCAACTACCAACCCTGGTAATTGATCTCAAAGCGAACGCTGGTCCATTTACGCCGTTACGCCGTCTGCTACGAAGAAACGATTTGCATCGAGCATCTGACGTATGATGCGTGACGGCTCTCACGCCGCTGGCACGCGTCATCATGTCTTCGTGGAGTCATCTGTGGGATGAATGAACATGAGCAGAAGCCCACCTATCTCACCGATAGATGTAGCCAATCCGCATCCTGCTGATGTGTATATTTCTCCCGTCAACTTGACAGCCAATGGCAGAGCACATCTTGGGCACGCCGCTGGACCATTTCTCAGAATGGATGTTTTACAGAGGCACCTGAAGCGGGCAGGGCATCATGTCCGTTCTGGGCTCACGACCGATGGTTTCGAGAACCATGTTCTGGTCCGAGCGGCTCGTGAGAACATTGACCCTTCGGACATGGCACATGGCTTCCATGTCAAGATTCTTGACGATCTCGCCTCGGTTGGGATCGTTTTCGATCATTTCGACGATCCAGCGCATGGCAGCAATCTCCAGCGCTTTGCGGATGTCAGCAACGCCCTGATGGATGCGTTATATGCAGCTGGCTCCCTACACTTCCGCGCAGTGCGCTTGCCAATGGACGATGCGGGTTCTGCTGCCACACCAAAAGAAGAGCGATTTTGCATTGGAGGCTGGCTTAGTGCAACTTGTCCTGTCTGCGGGGCATCTGCCGGTAGCTTCTTCTGCGAACAATGCGGCCATCATTTCGAACCTGATGAAGCACTGAAACCAGTATCGAGGCGAGGGCGGATCGTAGAATGGACGGACAACATTTCCGCCTATCTTTCGATTTCGGGAACAGACCGACTTCTACGGACGTGGCACGACGCAGCCGTCGAATCCACCTTTCTGGAGATAGGAAAGCGGTATATCGCACGCAAAGGGCAGCAAATCCGGGTGACTGTACCGGGATTGCACGGGCTGGCTTGGAATTCGCGGCATTTCAACACTCGGCAGATATTGTTTAGCTACTCCTCTCTGCTCTACGCGCATTCTCTCTATTGCGGCGATAAAGATACGGCGGGCTCCGGGAAGCCAAGTCCGTTTTCTCGCGATTCCGATGCGTTCCTCGTTAGCGCTACCGGCATCGATAACACGGTTCCGATGCTTGTCGGCGTTGCCGGATGCGCATTGGGCCAGAACTCGTTTCGCCCATTTGATCGGATCTTCTTTAACCACTTCCTTCGGCTGAACGGATCGAAGTTCTCCACCAGTCGGGCGCACGTGATCTGGGCGGGTGCAATCGCTCGAACTCCAAATCTTTCTATCGATGTTCTTAGAGTGTACCTGTCGGAAATTTGCCCCGAAGACACAGAGACCAATTTAGTCCCAGGACAGTTGGTCGACCGCTACAATGCACTTCTCGACAAGATATCTGCAGCCATCGATCGTTGCACCGCGTGCATAAACGCGATGCCGGCACTCACGGAGTGCTCCGTCGATGGCACGATAATGACCACGTTGGATCGGCTCTACGGCAAACAATGTGCCGCCCTTTCGCTAGACAACTTGCGAGTATCGCGAGCTTCGAGGTCGGTTGTCGAATGGGTCGATTATCTCGATGCCACGCCGGACCTTCAGACCGCTTATACATGGTTGATGGGGTTCAGCATACTGGCTTGGCCACTGATGCCCAGAATAACAGAAGCCTTGTGGCACTGGCTCGGTCATGATGGGCATCCCCTTGCCGCATGCGCTTCGACGCCCTCCTCCCAGCGAAGCGGACCAGTACCAAAGATCGAGGGGCGCAGGTTGGCGACTGTAGAATTGAGCAAAGCCTTCCAGGAAAGGTCGTAGCATGACACCCTCCCCGGAAACCGCCCTCGTGGACAAACTGCCCACTGCAGTCTCTTTGGAGGTGTCACTCCCCTTCATGCTTGGCAGTGCCAGCTTGGCCGCTTCCTATGGCTCGAGCTTCTTCCTCGTTGAAGCTCTGCGGTCCATTGGACAAAGCACCACGACCGCCGGGGCCGTTATTTCAACAGGTACGATCGCGACAATCCTGAGTTCCCTTGTAGCTGGCCGCATCGCGGATTTACTAGGCTTGATGCGAACCATCACCTTTGCCGCGGCGATGATTGCAGCAGCAATGATATGTTTCGCATCCGCATCGATTCTGCCGCTATTCGCCTACCTGGGCGGGCTTCTTCTCGGCATTGGATGGTCTGTATTCTACATCCTGGCGCCGCTTCAGGTCATGTGTCACGTGCAAGCTGAAGCCCGTATCAAGTATCTCACCTTACTTTCAGGATCTCAAATGCTGGGCATCGGGCTCGCTGCCCCCCTCGCCCGAACCGCTGCGGAGGCCATTGGATCCTACATTGCAGTTTATACTCTATTTGCCGTTGCATGTATCCTTGGTACGATGCTTTTGGACTTTGCTGGGAGGGCACTGGCGCAAGCTCCTCAGATCAAAATGCCTGCTGTACGACTGACGTTCAAAGCCGTGGTAAGAGCCTTCAAGTCGAACGCGCGATATCCGATCATCATGATCGGCATTGGGGCCTGCGTTTTCGCCGGCCTTTCCACGTATCAATCGCTCTACGCCACATCGCGAGCACTGTCTCCCGATACATTCTTTTTCGTCTTCACGGTGACAGCCGTCTTCTTCCGGTTCGCGGTTGCGCCGATAATCGGAAGATTTCGCCTTGAACGCGTAGCCGCACTTCTCCTTGCATGCACTATTGCAGGGCTATTCATTCTCTTCTTCAATGTCGATAGTACGGCCATCTACATTCTCGGGACGGCCTCCTTCGCGCTGGGATACGGCCTCAGCTATTCGACGCTAAATAGTATGATCGTCCACATTGCAGGCGTTGAGGAGACATCTTTTGCCATTTCCTCTCAGGTATTCACGCTCTCCTACTTCATGGGCCTGTTCGGCTTTCCATACATCGCTGGGCAAGTTGTGAAAGTCAGCAATTTCGATTGTCTTCTGATCTGCATGATGATGCTTATCGCAGCTAATGGCGTCCTTCTTGCAGTTCACATGTTCTCAACCATCCGGAAGCATTGAGTGGCTCGTTGTAGGGATCATGCGATGCTGAAGCACAGCGACAGCTATAGCGTCATCGCAATCGGCGCAGGGCCGGCAAATCTTAGCTTGGCAGCGCTCTCGGCTCCAATTCCGGAAATTTCTCTGCACATCCTCGAAAAGTCAGAGTCGGTTAGCTGGCATCCCGGTCTGCTCGTAGAAGGCGCCGTTATGCAAACCAGCCCGCTAAAGGACTTGGTCACACCGGCTGACCCGACGAGCGCATACAGCTTCCTCGCCTACTTGCATGAAAAGCGGCGACTCTATCAAGCAGTCGTCCGTGGGCTGGAGCATGTTAGCCGGAGCGAATTTGGCGATTATTTGCGATGGGCAGCGGAAAAGCTGGGCAACGTTCAATTCGGCGAACAGGTTGTTGCAGTCGAATTGCGTGGCAAGTCTTTCAATATCATCACCAGCCGCCGCGAGTATCAAACGCATACGATCGTCATTGGCGTGGGTAGAGTGCCCTCTATTCCTGATTGGGGCAGGGATGCACCGCCGAACGAGGTGTTTCACGCAAGCACCCTTCTCGCTCAACGCCGCGAACTTTCGAGCAAGCGTGTTGTGGTCGTAGGTGGCGGCCAAAGCGGCGCCGAAACATTTCTTCATCTCCTGAGTGGCGCATGCGGCGCGCTGGGATCCCTGACTTGGGTGACGCGCCGCGCAAACATATTTGCGCTCGAGGATAGTCCTTTCGTCAATGAATGGTTCTTTCCGCAATATGGTGGCTGGTTCTTTGAGCAAGGCGGCTCTACTCGCAAGCAGCTTCTCGAACAACAGTCGTTGGCGAGCGATGGCGTCAACTGCTCGACGCTTCGCGCCATCTACAACGCACTTTACGATCGCGAGTTCCATCGAGGTTCCTACCCGACTCACGTACAAATACGCGTCGATACCACGGCAGACAAGTTGAGCGGTGTGTCTCCCTTTCTCCTGGGCTTGCGTCAACAGATGACAGGCATTTGTTCAGAACATGTCGCTGATATTGTCGTCTTAGCCACAGGCTATCGCACCGAAATCCCCTCGTTCCTGGAGCCGATCGCAAACCGCCTCACGGTTGTGAGTGCGCCTGGTGGCTCTCAAGAGATCCTGGTTGAGAAGGACTATTCAGCTCGTTTCGACGGCCCCGAAAACTGTCATTTGTACGTACAGAATGGCGCGCGCTTTCAACATGGCATCGCTGATACAAATCTCAGCTTGACTCCTTGGCGCGCTTCGACGGTCCTCAATTCTATCGTCGGCCGCACAGCTTACGATTGCGGGCCTGCACGGGGCGTCGTCGACTGGTATAGCTCGGGCTTCGAGGACTCCCATTCATCGGCGAGCAAGCAGCCAGCGTGCCGCGATCCAGCCCATGTCGATTGAGAGTCCCTATGAAGAATGCGCAGCTGATTACCTTAGGTGACATCACGGTCTACAGCCCTGGTGTACTGATGCAGACTGTCAAAGGAATAGGTGATCCCCAGACCACTTGTCCGGTCGAACTCATTGAATTCTGGCTGGATCCGTTCGCCGCCTCGACACCCCATTCCCATCCTGCCACGGAGATCTGGCGCATCACGAGCGGCTACGGCCAGGTCATAACTGACGATGGCGCGTTGCCAATCAAGGCAGGCGACCTTGTGTTTCTGCGACCAGATCGAACCCATCATTTGGAAAATCTGGCCAACGAGATTCTAAGCGCCCTGTCTATCTCCTGGATGGCAACTCGATGACGAAGGAGATTTACGACCTCGCGATCATTGGCGCCGGCGTCATGGGCCTCAGCGCTGCCTTCATCGCAGCGAGCAATCGCCCGCGGGACAGACTCGTCATCTTCGAACGAGATATCGTTGGGGCAGGCGCCAGTCGGTTTGCGCCCGGCATCCAAATCAACATCTGTCGTAACGAGAGGGAAAGACAGCTCATCAATCATAGTTCGAAATTCTGGCAAGGGATCTATCCCCATGGGCTTTGGCCCGTCGGTCGCGACTGTGATGTGTTTTGGCTGACACGTAACCCCAAAGAGCTCGCGCGTCTGAGTAGCGTGGGCGGCACGACCCCATCAACCTCTTCCGCACTGAAGCAGAGGCTTTCCTCTCTGCCGCATTTCTTTGTTCCCAGCGATACGGCCGTGGAACTGGATCGGGGTTCTTACAGTCCAGTAGATCGCATTGTTCAGGATCTGGCCCAAAGGCTCAAGGCGGCCGGGGTCTCTCTGTACGAACGGACATCTATTGAAAGGATACGGCAGGGATCAAGCAATATTCTTCTTCAAACCTTGGATAATAGAGAACATTTGGCGAGACGGGCCGTCCTGGCAATTGGTCCATGGCTACCAGATTCACCGTTGGTTGCGCATCTCACAGACACACCGCGATTGCGCGTCAAGAAGGTCGTCGCGCTTCATCTCGCGGCACGCCCTACCCCCAAATGTCCAATGATCGGCTTGTTCGATGATTACGCTTTCCTCATTCCCATGATCGAGGAAGGATACTGGCTGTTCAGCTTTACCTCGCAGGAATGGGATGTGAGGGCGGACACCGATGAGATGCATGTCAGCTCGGATGATCTTACGCGCGCAACCGCGATCTTGGCCAAGTGGTTTTCGTGCGACGTGCCCGCGATGGCATCAGCACGTGTGTTCTGCGATTGCTACTCCGACGATGGCGTCCCGTTCTCCCGCCCAGCCAATACTGTCGCTGGTCTGCAAATTATTGGCGGTGGTGCAGGCAATGGGTTTCGTTTTGGGCCAGGATGTGCGGAAGAGGCAATCCGATCGCTATATTCCCCGTATCGCGGTGTCGTCACCACGACATGATGTGAAGGCTTATGCCTGATACGATCAATATCGAAGCAAACCTCCGTCATGATCTTGCAGACATCGGTTATGGCGAGACCTCCAGATCGACCATGACTGTTGATCTGAGCGCCATTCGATCCAATTATCGGAAACTTCAGGCGCTTGCGCCCCGCAGCAGTTGCGGCGCAGTTGTCAAGGCAGACGCCTACGGTCTCGGCGCGGGACGCATAGCGCCGTTCCTTGCTCACCTTGGCTGCTCGCATTTCTTCGTAGCCGATGTCGAGGAAGGCATTGCCATACGCTCTGTGCTACCATCATCTGCCAAGATCTACGTGCTTCACGGCGCGATGCCAGGTATGGAGCCGGCTGCCGAGCAGCATGATTTGTTGCCAATCCTGAACAGCAGGCAACAGTTGGATGCATGGCTGCGGCATTGCCGACGTCGCAATCGAGCGTTGCCGGCGGGTATCCATGTTGATACTGGCCTGTCTCGGCTGGGTTTTTCCATGGAAGAGTTGCAGACACTCGCCGAGAATGAACAGGGACTGTCGGAATTGACCACAGCACTATTCATGAGTCAGCTTGCTTGCGCAGAGTGGAAAAGCGAAGTCAGCCTTCAACAACTATATCGTTTCCGCAAACTGACCCATTTGTTTCCGAAAGCTATGCTTTCACTATCGAACTCGGCGGGACTATTCGCCGGACGTCAATTTCATTTTGACCTGGTAAGGCCCGGTGGAGGGATTTTCGGCTTTTCCACGTCCGATCACCCCTGCTTCAAGCCGTCGCAAGTCGTCAGTCTGCGAACGCAGATCATTCAATGCCGTGAATTGAGGCTTGGAGACGCGATTGGATACTACCAATCCTACAAAGTGAGGAGACGGATGCGTGTCGCTACGGCTTCTATCGGTTATGGAGATGGATTTCCGCGTATTCTGGGCAATCGGGGGCATGTCTTCATATGTGGTACTCGTGTGCCAATCGTCGGCTTCGTGTCGATGAATCTTATGACTATTGACGTGACGGAGCTGCCCGACAGTTGGACTGCGCCGGGTACCTTGGTGGATCTGATCTGCCCCGAGCAAACTGTGGAGGACTTGGCTTCAGCGGCAAATATGCTGAGCGATGAACTGACCACCGGGATCGGGCGCCGGTGCCGGAGGCGTTATGTTCAGTGTTGACAAGACGACCAATGACCTCCTCCGCACCTCAAGCCAGCAACTCAATCGAGCAATTTACTTGGCCGATGAAGGCATGCGCCTCATGCGTCCGAAGTACTTCACGCCTGAAGTACGCCAGTTCCATGACTTGGAAACATTCTTTCTTCTCGATCTCCTGCGCTCGACCCCATACCATTTGATCATCGAGGTAGGTTGTAGTTCCTACCGCCTCATCGGCGTCAAAAGCGATGTCACTGATTACCTTGGCATCGACATAAACCCACCTCGCGCACGACGGTCAGAACATGGGGACGGAGCAGTTATCCGGTGCGATGCAAACAAATTCTTCAGAAGGAAGCGGCTGATCAATGAGATCATGAAGCGATACGAGGGAAGGATACTTTGTATACTGCCATTCAATTTTCTTGGTACGATGGATGCCCCACTGGAATTTCTTGCACTGGTCTGCCAGTCGCCTTTTGATCTCGTCTTGTCGCTGTTTTCAACCAGCGAGAGGGCAACCGTAGCACGTCTGAAGTACTATGGTCTTTGTGGCATCGAGGTTCTGAGTGTGGCGCGTACCGATGACTATGTCCGCTTGGACTGCTCCAACGGTTTCCAGGCGTTCGCTTTCGATCCGATCTTTCTCAGAAATCGCATATCCGCTTATGGCTTCCGCCTGAGCAATGTAGAGCATCATGACGTCTGCAACTTCCTCCATTTTTCAAAAGCTCTGAAGGATATATAGGATGAGAGGCGCTGCTTGCGCAAAAGTACGTCCGGCCGGCCTCAACACACTCGACATTCGGCTTCTGAGTACGGATTTGACACGATAATCAAACGAGGTGTGGCATGACGTAACACCACTGACGGTCATGCTCTGAAGGCTTCTGAAAGACACGCTCGCAAGGCAGAAATAGGCGACGGCATGTGGCTCGTCGTATGGCATGAGCTGGGTCGCGTTAGCCGCAAAATCTGCGATCTCGGATCGGGCGACACAGGCTGAAAATCGACCGGATTGAGGCGCATCGATCTGAGCGAGGGTAACCTATTCAGAGCCTCTTCGCCTGCAGGAATAATCCTCTCCAAGCCAACGACTGGCAGCGGCTACTCCCGTCATTCCTTTCAAATCGTCCGCTCCGACCATCTCCAAACTGCATCTGATCGCAGTGCGTTACGCTCGATCAGCAGAACTGCCGTCCGGCGTGCGGCAGCTTCGCTTCCTTCTAGAGCGAGGGATTGCGTGCGGTTTTGACGGGTCAACACGCGTTTGTGCCTAATCGATGTTTTGACTGTGCGGTCCAGCCCGATGGGAGACTCTTTTTCTCGATTGCGAATATAGCTGACATATTCTGCAACTTCCTTGCAGTCGGCGCCGTCGGCTTACGAACCAAGAGGTCGAGCACGTCATCGGATGCAGCTCGTCATAAGCCATCGGCACCGATTCATTGGCACGACATCCGCCACATATGGGCAGTGCCGCCCATTTAAGCGCGAAACCCCTTATCCACATTCTGGACGACCTCACCACAATCACGTCTATATCGAGTGGTTTGATGGCCCTCAGAATGGCTGCTTTAGCGCGTGAAAGCTCGTGCGCTAGTCGCCTGGAATGTGCGTCGGATCCGCGTCAACCGCGGTATTCCGCTAGAGCTGTTGGCATACGATGCCAAGATCAACCGCTCTTATATGGGTGGTATCGAGCAGCAATCGGAGAACCTGCCTCGGCCTACTCATTGTGGTGCTCGCCTGAATTTGCGTGTTCCAGCCGATCGTGATCACCGATTCCAGGCCATTGTGATCACCCATTCCAGAGCATCGTGATCACCATTTCCAGCCGATCGTGATCGCTATTTCCAGCGATCGCGATCGGGGGCAACCAGGAGGCGCGCACCG